>CAZKJH010000121.1:0-11340 GCA_964553035.1 uncultured Lentisphaerales bacterium
CGATCTCCGAGCGCGCCGTATCCATGAGTTGTGACCATAATTAGAATTGCTGGAGGCCAATCCCTGTGTTTGACAAAAGCACCTCATTATGAGATTATTCTTGGTCGTTCACCTCTTATCGGTGCAAGGAGTATTATCATGGCAGCAGAACTACAGTCGCTCTTGGATAAAATTCAATCCGAGGGCGTTGAGAAGGCCAATCAAAAGGCTAAATCAATCATCGAAAATGCAGAAAAGACAGCAGCGGAGAAGATCGCCGCCACCGAGAAAAAAAGTGCCGCTTTGCTTGCCAAAGCAGAGTCTGACGCTACCGTCTTGCGCGAAAGATCTGAACAAGCCGTCCGACAGGCTGCGCGTGATGTTTTGATCGAAGTGGGGCAATCCATCCAGCAGACCCTGGAGCGCGTCCTTCTCAAAAATTTAGGGGAGACGCTTTCCGCCGATTTTCTTGAGACCTTCTTGGCGCAAATCGTCAAAACGATGGCGACACAGCCGGACGCCGCAGGCGGGATCGAAATCCTCGTTCCGCACGAACAAGCCGATAAGCTGGCTGCATTTGCCGCGCAGAAACTTGCCCGAGCCGTTACCGGCGGTCTCAAAATTTCCCCGGCCAACGATGTCCGCGCAGGCATCCGCGTGATGACAGCGAGTGGTCGCATTGAACACGATTTCACTGACGCCGCGATCATGTCGGCCATGTCCAAGCTGATGAGCCCGGCCCTCACCAAGATGATCTTCGATCCGAAATGAGCTACACGTATTTCGCCGCCACACTCTCGGCGCTGTCATTCGACGGTGAGCCGACCATGACAGAAACCGATTTCCGGGATCGCTGTAGGGAACACCTCAGCGCATCCGACTTCGCGACGCTTTCGGCTTTGTTGGATGGCGGCGAATCGGCGAATACCTTTGTCCGCAAATGGCGAAATAACGATACGCAACTACGCAATGCGGTTGCTCGCATGAGAGCTGCCCGAATCGGCGACGGTGCCGATGCCTCCAAGTGGTTGCGTAGCCACACCGGTTTTGAAGTCTCGACCGAAACGGCAGTCGCCGCCGCATTCCAAGAGCCCAACCCCATGCGCCGCGAAATGGCGATTGAACGCATCCGCTGGAACCTCGCAGGTGAACTGGCGGGGTTCGATGCCTTTTCAGCAGAAACACTCTTCGCCTACGCGATCCGTTTGGGAATCCTTTGCCGCAGGGCCGCCGCCGATGTGGACAAGGGAACCGAAAGACTGCGCGCCATGATGAAGGTCAAAGCCGAGTCCGAAGCATAACATCTTTTCACAGAGAGTAGATACGATGACAACACAGGGAACCATCACGGGCGTAAACGGGAACATGATCACGGTCAAGTTCGACGATGCCGTAGCGTTGAACGAAGTGGGATACGCCAAAATCGGCGATCTTGCGCTCATGTCGGAAATCGTCCGCATCCGCGGACGCCTCGCCGATATGCAGGTGTTTGAGGATACATCCGACATCGCCGCGAACGACAAGGTCGAATTCACCGGCGAACTGCTTTCTATCGAACTCGCACCTGGATTGCTAACGCAAATCTACGACGGACTGCAAAATCCTCTCCCAAAACTAGCCGAAGAATTCGGCTTCTTCCTGCAGCGCGGCAAGTACCTGAAAGCAATTCCGCGCGACATCAAGTGGGCCTTTACACCCAAGGTGAAAGTAGGAGACGTGGTGATTGCCGGCGATTCGCTGGGCACCGTTCCCGAAGGTATTTTTGAGCACCGCATCATGGTTCCCTTCGACCTCAAAGGTCGCCAAACAGTGAAAACGCTTGCACCGGCTGGCGAGTACGTGGTCGAAGACACGATAGCAACGCTGATGGACGAAAGCGGAAACGAAACGAAGGCGAGCATGCTCCAGCGCTGGCCGGTTAAAATTCCGATCTCCTGTTTTGCGGAGCGCCTAGCGCCCGAGAAGCCAATGGTCACCCAGACGCGCACCGTTGATACGTTCTTCCCCGTCGCACTGGGTGGCACTTACTGCATTCCCGGACCCTTCGGAGCAGGAAAAACGGTTCTTCAGCAAACCACCAGTCGCTTCGCGCAAGTGGATATCGTGATCTACGCCGCCTGCGGCGAGCGCGCCGGCGAAGTCGTGGAAATGCTACGCGAGTTTCCACACCTTGACGATCCGCGCACCGGTCGCACGCTCATGGATCGTACCATCATCATTTGCAATACATCCTCGATGCCCGTCGCAGCCCGTGAGGCCTCTGTTTACACGGCAGCAACCCTCGCCGCCTACTATCGGCAAATGGGTCTCGATGTGCTCCTCCTCGCCGACTCCACTTCCCGTTGGGCGCAAGCCCTGCGTGAAATGTCAGGACGTCTTGAAGAAATCCCTGGCGAAGAAGCCTTCCCGGCCTACCTTGAATCCGTGGTGGCATCATTCTATGAACGCGCCGGCCGCGTCCGCCTGAATGATAGGAGCATCGGCTCCATCACGATCGGTGGCGCTGTCTCGCCTGCTGGCGGAAACTTCGACGAACCCGTTACCCAAGCGACGATCAAGGTCGTCGGTGCCTTCCACGGACTTTCCCGCACACGTTCCGACGCACGCCGCTACCCCGCTATCGACCCTCTGGAATCGTGGAGCAAGTACTCGGGCATCTGCGACCCCGTCGTCGTGGATAAGGTTCGGGCCGCCCTGCGCCTCGGCAATGATGTCGCCCAGATGATGAAAGTCGTCGGAGAAGAAGGCACGACAATTCAAGACTTTCTCAAATATCTTAAGAGCGAACTGATCGATTCTGTTTATCTACAGCAGGACTCCTTCCACGAAGTGGATGCCACCTGTTCTGCGGAACGCCAGCAATACATCTTCGCCGTCATTGAGGCAATTATTGACACCAAGATGACATTCAAGGAGCGCGATGAAGCCCGCACCTTCTTCCACAAGCTCACCCAGCTCATGCGTGACTGGAATTACAAGCCGTGGGATTCTGCTGAATTCAAGGATATCGAGAAGAAGATCCACAAGGCCATTTCACAAGCCATCGGTACCCAAAGCTCTACTTCAGCCAAGTAAACCAGTAGGGGAAAACAAGGTTATCGCGGATGTTACGAACCTCGATGTGCGTCACGAGATCGTCGATGAAGCCAAGGTATTGTATCGCGCGAAGCATCGGGATGTCGGCGGCTTTTGCCTCCAGCGCATCGCGGTGCTCGTCAAAAAAGAGCGAGACCCCGCTGGATTCATCTCCGCAAGAAGAAAGCACGAGAATATCGCGATACCAATCCTTGATCGACTCATAAACCGACTGCCGCATCTCCTTCGACCGCGAGCTGATCCACGCATTGAAAACATCCTCATCCTCTTCCAAATCTGACTCGCGCCGCTGCGCAACACTCATTTTTTTCGCCTCGTCTTTAATTTCCTCAAAGAGGTCGACAAGCGCCCCCGCCGTAGCAAAAACACGGAGCGCAGAGGTATTGGCGTGCCTGGCCATGATCGCCCCTACTCTGCCACGCCACGGTTCCGCAGGAGGAATTCGACCCTCGTTTAAATCCAGTCGCTGACACCGGGAGATTACCGTGGGCAGAAGCGCCTCTGACTTGTCGGTAACAAGAAGAAACAGCGTCTTCTCCGCCGGCTCTTCTAAGGTCTTAAGAAACGCATTGGCGGCGTTATCATTGAGTCGGTCAGCAAAAAGAATGACGCAGATTTTCCACCCCCCTACATAAGCACCCGAACCCTCCCAGTGAAGTAGGGTGTTACGGATCACATCAACGCCGATGACGCGCGACTTCATTTCCGGCTCAATCCAAAGCGTATCTGCATGGCGATGACCAAGCGCATTTTCACAATTTACGCAGGTGAGGCATGGCGGCGACGATGCCTTGCAGAGAAGGAGCGTCGAGACGCGCTCCGCTAGGCGCAATCCGTTACCTCTGGGCGAACCGGATACGACGTAGGCGTGCGGTAGCCTTCCCTTTTTAAAGCTTTCGTAGACAAGTTTGAATGCGTCTTCTTCTCTCATCAGAATTCCTCTTATCTTGTTTAAGACGCACCACATTCTGTTAAAAATGCGGCCGTGTAGTCAAAACACATCTCGCACTGCCGGAACGAATACGATTCGTTCGGAGAATGAATGCGATCCTGCCCCATTCCGAACCCTGCCAAAATCGCTGCGCCACCGGATGCCTCCGTCAACGCACCAATAATATGAATCGAGCCGCCTTCATAACAGACAGCACAGCCTCTGGGATGCATCCTAGAGAGAATCGCACGCGCCTGAAGCACGGCCGCCGAATCGTATGGTACAAGCAAGGCTGAACCACCGCTTTCGTAATACGTAATCTCAAGGCGCATGCCTGGCTTAACAACCTGTTCAAAATGCCGCTTAACCGCATCCAAACATCTTTCTGGAATCTGTCCCATAACCGTTCGTATGGAGAGTTTCACTTCTGCGTAAGCTGGAATAATCGTCTTTCCACCTTCTCCCGCATAGCCACTGTGAAATCCGTTCACCTCCAACGTCGGCGCAAGGCGACCGCGGATCTGCGGTGCCACGCCACGCTGCCCTCCAATCGGCGCCACACCTGTCTGGCGCTTGTACTCGGCCTCATCAAAAGGTTCCGACATCGCCAGAGTAATCTCGGCCGCCGTCGGCTCCAGCACGTCATCCATAAATCCCTCAACCGCAATGGAGCCATCCGCGTGATGCAAACTTGCGACGATTCTCGCCAGTTCGATCGCTGGATTCGGCGCGAGACCTCCATGGCTACCAGAATGCAAATCATGATCAGGCCCATGAAGGCGATACGTGAGCATCGAAACCCCACGCAGGCCAATCGTGATCGCGGGGCGACCATCGTCCATCATCCCCGTGTCGGCAACCATGAGTACATCGGCTTTAAAGAGTTCCGGTCTCGCCTCGACCACTTTTATTAATTCGGACGACCCAGACTCTTCCTGTCCATCGAGCACCAGCTTAAGTGTCGGCAGCGGTGTCTTCGTTTCAATACACGCACGAATCGCCTGCATCGACCACCAGAGCTGTCCCTTGTTATCTTGAGCTCCACGTGCGTAGACACGATCACCGCGAACCGCCGGCTCCCATGGATCTGAAGTCCACAGAGGAAGTGGATCAGCAGGCTGCACATCATAATGCCCATAAAGCATAACAGTGCGTGTGGCAGCGTCATCACCCTGCCGCGTGGCGAGCAGCACCTTCGGCGCAGATGCGGACCCGAGCGACGTTACCTCGAAGCCAAGGGCCTCAAGCCAGTGGGTCAACCACGCCGCACAATTTTCGCAATCCGCAAGATGTGCAGGATCGGTGCCGACCGATGGGAAGCGGAGGAATTCGAACCAGTCTTGCGTCATCGCTTGATTGTGCACACTTCGAAATTTCTGGGCCGGATTTTCTTTGTCGCTCGCTTTGTCGCGAACTTTGTCGATCTTCATCATGCTTGCATACTCCTAATTTTCGGCCTCGTCCTCGATTCTACTTCAGCCAGTCCTTAACCCATTCGATTCTTTTGACCTGATTGACCCGGCTGACCTAATTGACGGATTTCGCTCCACAACTCGCAACTTGCAACCTCAGCCATAATAAACGGGGTCTGGGGTGCCCCCAGCGGAAACTACGCCCTACTCACTACTCCCTCTCTCGCGACTTCCCCGAAGTCATGAATAACACCAAGGCCAAAAAGGGTCAGATCCGGTTCGATAATAAACTCCATCGAAAGCCCACCCAGCGCCCACTCGGCATACCCCCCTGTGGCACAGAGCACGGTGTCAGGGCCAGTAAACGCTTTGATGTATTCAGCAATTTCGCGAACCATGCCACGATGCCCCAGTTTCGCGCCGATCTTCATCGCGTTCTCTGTGCTGTCACCGCGCGGTGGGAAATCACCTCGCAAATCGACAAGGGGCAGTTGTGCGGTCTTCTCGTGCAAGTAGTGGGTCATAAGAGGAAGTCCGGGAGCGATTACACCACCCGTGTAGTTGCCGTCTTGATCAACAATATCAAAGGTCAGAGCCGTACCAAAATCAGCGACAATCACCGGTGCTCCGTGCCGCACGTACGCCCCCGCCGCATCAGCCAGGCGATCCGCGCCGATCTGCTCGGGCTTCGGATAGTCGATGCCAACGGGCATCGGTGTCCGGCAGGAGAGAATCTCCAGATCCAAATTAAAAAGCCGCTTCAACAGCCAGACCCAGGTCGGGTTGACCGCCGGAACAACCGAGGCGATGATCGCGGAGTCGGCACGATCTGCGCCAGCCGCCATTAAAGCAGCTTCAACGGCAACAGGGTCTTTAATGCCACCATTGATCGCCTGAATACAGGAGACTTCCCTCTTTTCCCATCTACCCAAACTTGTCGATGTGTTGCCAACGTCAATAACGATACAGGCCATTTTACAATCCCTCCGCGCTGTCACTCGCGTTCCTTTTGAGGTTGGATTCTACCACAAACGCACGTCAGGCGCAACGCACTGAAGGCACCGGCGGTCTTGTCTCCAGCGATCGTCTCCAGCGGTCTTGTCATGCCTCAATCGAAAGCAACAACGCCGCTCCGGCGAATGCTGTGAAAACCAGGAGGGAAGAGCGCCGCATCGCCAACAATAATATGATCCGTTAACGGAATCGACAGCGTCCGCCCTGCTTCAATCAGTTTGCGCGTCACCTCGATATCTTCTTTCGACGGTGCCGGATCACCGGATGGATGGTTGTGCGCGACCAGAATTGACGCTGCCGACCAGCGTAGCGCCACCTTGAAAACTTCGCGCGGATGTACGAGCGAAGCATCAAGCGTTCCGCGCGTCACCTCCGTCATCTGACCACAAAGTCGGCACTTCTTATCCAAGGGCATCACAAAGAACGACTCGCTGTCTTCGCTCATCTTGTACCCAAGCACGCGCGCAACAACGGCTTCAGGATGGTTCATCATCGAATGCTCGCTATTATCATGCTGGGTCGCAACCATGCGGCGAGCAATCTCCAACACGGCCGAAATTTGGATTGCCTTAACCTTCCCAATACCGTCATAACGCTTCAACTCATCGATCGACGCCTTTGCCAAGAGCGCAAAGCTGTCGTAATCTTTCAACAATGCATGCGCTACACTGAGCACATTGTGATCCTGAAATCCTGACCCGAGTACGATCGCAAGAAGCTCAGCATCCGTCATCTTGCTCGCACCCACAAGCATCATTTTCTCACGCGGCATCTGACTCTCAGAAATATCTTCCTTGAGAGAGCGAGTGACGTTTGGCTTACACGGACTTGCCGTAGTGGCCTCCCGCACTGTTTCCTTCGCCTGCCCACTCAAGGCAGAGTCCTCACAATGACACGGTTGATTTTCCATTACGTTTCCATACCTCCATAACTTCATCAGCGGCCCTGACGACATCGCCTTCATCAACAGGACCTGAAACCCATTCGACCTCAAGCTGGTGCCGAAACCACGTGCGCTGACGTTTCGCCAATTGCCGAGTCCGCACCACAATCTTCTCGATCGCCGCGGCTTGCGACAATTCCCCATCCAACACCGCGATGGCCTCGGCGTAGCCGATGCCATTCCCCGCCGTATCTGAAAAACCAGGGTATTTTTCCCGTAATCCTGCCACTTCATCGAGTAATCCCACCTCGAACATCTTCGCGACCCGCGCCGCAATCCGACGCTCCAAAACCGCAGGCTCGACATGGAGCCCCGCCACGACAGGATCGCGGCACACCACGCCGCCCGCTCGCGGAATCGATGCAGGATCAGCCTTCAATTTTTCTATCAGTCGCATTAATCGCCGCGGATTCGAAGCGTCCGAAAGCGTTGCCACAGAGCCTGGCGAAAGCATCTCGGCATAATCCCGGAGCGCATCGATGCCGCCACTCGCGAACAGCACCGCCATCTCATCGCGCAGTGCCGGATCAGCCGCTGGAGGAGCATCGAGACCACGCAGCAGAGCATTCACGTAGAATCCTGTTCCTCCTGCCACGACAATGTCTCGCCGCTTGCGTATTGCCGATTCAAACCCAGACCGAGCCGCCTCAAGCCAGATGCCAACGTTAAAGGTCTCGTCGGGGCCAACGATATCAACGCCGTACATTTCAAGCCCCGTGCACTCCGTAGCAGTAGGCTTCGCCGTGCCAATATCCATCCCACGATAAACTAGCATCGAATCTGCCGAAAGTACATCGGCCCCGAGCCGGCGCGCCAGCTCGCTCGAAACGGCCGTCTTACCCGTCGCAGTCGGCCCTACAAGAATCCAGGCACAGGTGACAGGAGCCAGAATACAGGAGTCAGGAGTTGGGAGGGATTCCATCGCTAGTCGAATACTTTGGGGTCAAATTGTGATAGATTGGTGAGAATAAGATCTGCTGCGCCAATATCCTGTGGTGGGTGGCAGGGTAGAGACAGTGCCACGGCCTTCATTCCAGCCGCTTTTGCAGCCGTTATGCCGACGTACGAATCTTCAAAAACAACACATTCCGCAGGTAGCACGCCTAAGCGCTCGGCCGCGACGAGAAAGCCGGAGGGGTGAGGCTTGCCATGCGGATAGTCGCTCGCACCAAAATAAAAGGAAACGTTCTCGGCTGCATCCATGATTTCAAGAGCCTCTGCAATGTGCTCACGTGGAGATCCCGACACAATGCAACAAGGCTTAGTTTTCGAAAGTTGTTTCAACAATTCCACCGACCCGGGAATGCGTGAATCAACCTTATCGCGCATTGCATAAAAGAAATCCGCCATCTCGGCTTGCATCTGATCCAGCCCCATATCAAGATCTGGAAACGCAGTCACAATGTCGGCATAGACATCGTGCCAGGATCGACCATAGACCGCCTGCATTGAAAACTCATGCGTCACCGGATGACCCTTAGCCGCTAGATAATTAGCCGTCGCGGCAACCCAGGCAATCTCAGTGTCGAGGAGTGTACCATCTAAGTCAAAAATATAGGCCGCAATCATAGTCACATTTCTGCTCCAGTCTTAGGGAGCGTGTTAGGGTTCAGTCGAGAGTCTTAACTCCGTCTTCTTTCGGCGCAGATTCAGACGGCGTATCCAGCGTGGTAGCCGGTTCAACAGCAGGCCCTACTCTACCCGGCGAGGCCGAAGATGGCAACAGACGGAAAATGCGCTCCTGCGGCGGCAAAATGACAGAGGCTGCCTTGTCACGCCAGTATCGCGCCTCATCATAATTGCGCTTGCCGTCATCCGCACCATTTCCGCTTTCACAGAATTCAGCCAATGTCAACATTGCCGCCTTGTTTCCGAGCTTAGCCGCGCGCTCATACCAGATTCGAGCAGCACTGAGCGATGCAGGCGTTCCTCGCCCAGCGGCAAACATTTCAGCCATCCGTCGCTGAGCCTCCGCCCGCATCACATCAGGTGTTGCCCCATTTGAGGTAACTCGCCGTAGCCACGAAAGCGCTGTTGATGGACTGTTTTCGAGTATCTTCCCACTGTCGTGCAACTCCGAAACAAGCATCATGGCATCGAGATGCCCAGCCATTGCAGCCTGAGTGAGGAGCTTGGCCAGTTCCGCATCGTCATCCTTAACCCCTCTTTTTTGCCGAACAAAAGCGATGATGCGCGTAATCGCATCCACTTGCGTACGAGTCCACTTCTCTGGAATCCCAAAGGCTTCACGCCACTGTTGCATAGCCTGGCGGTCGTCTTCTGCGTTCCCCTTCGGGTTACGGTTCGCCAGCCAGTCGCCCATTAAAATGCCAGCATCCGCACAACCGTTCTCTATAGAACGGCGTAGATACGAGGTCGCCTCGACCGAATCAGGTTCGGAGCAAATCCCCAGCAATCGCACATATCCATACCAGTAAGCTGCGACAGGATTCGACAACGCCTCGACTTCCAACCTGCTCATCAAAGGATCGAGAATGGCATCGGCCACCGTTTTTAAGCCAGGATCAGCCGGATTCTCCTCCAATGCGAGAATAGCGAGGCGAGCCCTTGCAACCGCATCACCCTTCTCTGATGCAGTCTTAAGCTGTTCGGGCGTATAGTCTAAAACATCTTCCGGGAAAGCTCCCATATCGACCTTTTCGGATTCATCCTCAATGATCGAGATGGCCGAATAACGCTGCGCCGTGGTGATTAGCGTATTCGCTCGGCGCCGATGATCGATATGTTTCATCCCGAAGTACACAGCAAGCCCCACGCCCACAATGCCTGCAAACATGAGACCAATGCGAAAACCAGCCGCCATCATCTGACCCGCTGCGGAATTTGAATTGAACCTGTGGGGCTTCTTGCTGGTCTTATGTCGGTGATGCTCGGATCGGTGGCGGCGTGTAGACCCTGCCACGGGGGCTGAACTGTTTTTCGGAACAGCAAACGGATCTAGGACTGTCCCGTCGGCAGCGTAGGCCACAGAACGCTTCTCTGTTCGTGGTTTGTGGAACTCCCCATTTTCATCTAAAATCGCGCAGAGTTCCTCATAAAACTCTTTACCACTGGCAAACGTACCAGGCATCTTCAATAAAGTAGCAAGCTCTGACAATGCCTTGTAAAGTTTGGTTCCTTTTGTTTTGTCGGATGTAGCGAGCAACAACACAAGAAGATCGCCCACTTGGCGCAAATCGTCAATCTTCCGTTCAGACATCGTAACCTCCGGCCATGCATAGAAGCGCAATCGTGCGATCAAACTGGAATTACGGAAGGTCTTATCGAGGAAAACCGTCTCTGGGGACAACGTGCCGACAGGAAGCCCATTGATGTGTAGGTAGGCCACGGCCTCTGCGATGTCACCAATGATCATGTTGCGATCTGCGTTACTGAGCTTACCATTCGTCGCTTCAAGCAAAGCCCTCAAGGTCGCAAAACGAATTTCATTTTCATCGTCCCCTTGAGAATCGTTTGCTAGACGGATCGGAACAGGTTTTGCTGAGGTTGTCATCCAGTCGGGCACACCCTCGGAATGCTCCGACCGTATCCATGCAACGCCATCGTTCTGGCCACAGGCAAAGTAGGGGATTAAACACGGATGCCGAAGTGCAGAAACTCTACCGAGCAACGCCTCATAATCAGAAAGCCTACAGCGCGCCTCTACGCCGGAAGAAATGTTCACGTCGTAGAGACGATTTGTCGATCCAAACGTAACAGCATAACGATCCCCAAGAACATCCGTTCCGACGAAGTACTGAACCGTTTGATTCCCTAACATAAACCCGCGATGAAGAGACAGGCTACTCTGTTTATCCTCGATCATTTCTTGCTTACCTTAATATGCTCATGACTTTAAAAAAATCATTATAGCATACGCTAAACACCTAAGCAAGATACACAAAACCCCGCCAGTGCTGACGCATGATTTTTTTGTGAGTTGATTCGTGGGGCGATTTCTTCCG
>CAZKJH010000122.1:0-11340 GCA_964553035.1 uncultured Lentisphaerales bacterium
ACCTGGAAGAACGCGACGAGGAAGCTCTGCGCCTGCGACTTCTCGTCGTAGGCCATGCGCCAGTCCTTGGCGAATTGCGTTGCATCGCGTCGTATGTCGTCCCAGCTTTTCATGAAAGTAAACGAAGCGTAGCAGGTTCGCAAGGGCTTGGTCAAATTATGTTACGGCTCCGGCACGGTATTCGTCGCGGGCCAGTCGAAACGCTTCTTGAGCTGGAACAGCGCACTGCCACGGTACTTCGCCGGATATTGCGGACTGTTCAGGACATGCACGAGGAAGTCCTCATCCTCACCACCCAGCAAATTCAGCATCTCCATGAATGCATCACCCTTGAACATGAAAAGCTCGCTTTCCCATCCGACCTCCAGCGGCGGAATTAGTGCTTCGCTGTACTGGTTCAGATCCGGCGAGACGCAGAGCGAATGCACGACGTTAGAGATGAAGCTGATCGTCGGCGGCGAACTCGTCGTGACGTTGATCCACGTGCCGGGAAACTGGTAGGGTGGATTCGGAGTCTGTCCGGCTGCTCCTGCCTGCAACCGCTTTTCCCGCCATTCCCAAGCGGATCCGTTGACTGTACGAAAAACAGTATTGGACGGAAGCGGATTCCACCCCTGCCGGATTCCGAAGAAAACGACCGTGTCGTTGGCTTTGACGTCTTGAACGAACAGCTCCCCGTCCAGCCAGTCCAGGGGCGTCAGCACAATGCTGTTCGTGCCGGGATCGCCAAACCAATAGACGATATCGTCAATCCGGGTGAAGTGCTCTCCGTTAAAACCTCCATATTTCCCGATCCCGGCGACATCCGATTCACCGACAGTATCTACAAACGGTGAATTGCCTGCCGTTTCTCCCAGACTCGGGAATGCCTGGGTAGCGAGAAACGCGATGGAGATGGCATGGCCAACGATGTTCTTCATTTACTAGTTTCCTTTCGGCAGTATGAACTGCAGGTATTGGGCGTTAAGCGGTTTCCAGATGCGCATCCGGTTCGGATGGCTCCCGAGATGGTAGACGCTGGGGGTATATCCTCCCGCGTTCATCATCCATCCGTTGATGACTGTATTCCGATTGTGTTTGCTGTTTCGGAGTTCCTCCCAGATAGCCCTCGCTCACGAGTCCGAGCAGGTGTCCGGCTTCGTGGGCGGCCGTCGAAGCCACGGCATGCGCTAGGTTGTCGGGCATGTCCATCAAGGGACGGGCACCGTGTTCGTCGCAGGCCAATCGAAACGCTTTTTGAGTTGAAATAGGGCACTACCACGGATACGTTCTGGGTACAGCGAGCTATTCAAGATATGCACAAGAAAATCCTCGCTTTCTCCCCACTCGAGCTTCAGCATTTCCATGTGCGCATCTTTCTTGAACAAGGAGAGTTCACTTTCCCATCCGACCTCCAGCGGCGGAATCAGTGCTTCACTGTACTGGTTCAAGTTCGTCGAAACGCAGAGCGAATGCACCACGTTCGAAATGAAGCTGACAGTCGCCAGGGAACTCGTCGTGACGTTGATCCACGTGCCGGGAAACTGGGAGGGAGGATCCGGGATCTGTCCGGCTGCCCCCGCCTGCAACCGCTTTTCGCGCCATTCCCAAGCTGATGCCGGTTTTCCCCGGAAAACGGTATTGGACGGAAGCGGATTCCATCCCTGTCGTCTGCCGAAAAAGATGACGGTGTCGTTGGTCTTGACATACTGTTCAAAGAGTTCCCCATCCTGCCAATCGAACGATGTCAGCACGATGCTGTTCGTGCCGGGATCGCCGAACCAGTAGACAATGTCGTCGATGCGGGTGAAGTACTCTCCGTTGGATCCTCCAAATTTCCCGATCCCGGCAACATCCGACCTACCGACAGTCCCAACAAACGGCGGTTCTCCGCTCGTCTCCCCCGAGCACTGAAACGCTTGGATGGCTAGAAACGCTATGGCGATGGCATGTCCGACGATGTTCTTCATTTACAGGTCTCCTTTTGGCAATATGAATTGCAGGTACTGGGCGTTGAGCGGCTTCCAGATGCGCATCCGGTTCGAATGGCTACCGAGATGGTAGACGCTGGGGGTGTATCCGCCCGCGTTCATCATCCATCCGTTGATGACAGTATTCCAATTATGCTTCTTCGCAGTCCCTCCGAGGTATCCCTTGTTCACGAGTCCGAGCAGGTGTCCGGTCTCGTGGGCGACCGTGGAAGCCACGGCGTGCGCCAGGTTGTCGGGCAAAAACGGAAATAAAGAAGGCACCTCGCAGGCTGCGGCCTCGGTGGACGACATCGGCCCGTTTTCATAATAGTATTTTTCCTCCGAGGAATCCATTCGCACGATGTTCATGTTGACGTATGCCGTTCCGAAAGGCACCGCGCTGGGGAACACGACAGGACGGGTAATCGCCCGTCCGAGCGGTGCATCGTCGGAATGGTCGCACTGCACGTGGACGGTCTTGTAACTGCCAGCCACGCCGCCGGAGGTGAAACGGACGTTGACGTTCCCGTGATAGAGAAACTGGGCGAGCGCCGCAATCTGCGCGAGCACTTCGGCCTTGGTCCTGTCGGTACATCCGGCGTAGAGCACGATGTTGCTCTCGCACCCGACGGCATCGGGATCTCCAAGAAGATGCGGGTAGAACGTGCCAGGATAGAGGATCTCCTTCTTGAATTCCTCGTAAGCCTCGTCGGTCATCTCAATCTTCACCACCTGTGGGACATAGACGGTTTCACTGCATTCGTTGATTACCTCGGATTTTCCCGAATTCCACAGGCGCACAGAAACCGTGTAGTACGGGGGCGGTACAGGTTCGCCGGAGATGACTTGGAGCAGTGCACGACGGAAGGAGCCCGTTCCGAGTGTAAACACATCAGGTGCATCGGCGGATGCCGCACCTTCGGTCGCAATGCCATCCCACGCGAAGGAAAGCTTTTCTCCGCCGAGTTCCGACGTATCGAGGTAACGATCCAGAGTCGGTGTTGCCCCGTCCAGATCCACGTAGGCCACATGTTGCATTTCCCCGATGGTCTCGCGCTCAACCTCGATCTCCAGCCAACCGAGAGGAGGGATGTGCTCGCAGCCGGGCACATCCACCGAAATCCAGTTGGTCTCGAAAAGATGCGGTGAGAAGTTGTCGGTAGAGAGGCGAGCAGAAAACTCTTGTTGATAGCATTTCTCCACGCTCGTCGTGACTTCGATGCAGGTTTCACTATCGAGCTCCGCCGTTGTCACGACGGTGATCTTCTCGGTCGAAAACACAGGGAGTTGCTCGACCGTCAGATCTGACTCCAGCCCAGAATCCGGATACATCGTTCCGTACTCAGAATGCCAGTTGTAGGTGCATGCTCCCATCCCGACTTGATTCGTCACGATGAACGGGCCGACGTTGTCGCCTATACCATGATACTTATCGTCGCAATAGACCTCGAAACTCCCTGCCTTAATTTCTATGTTCAGGCCGATTGCCCCCGCATCCGTTAATGAGAGAGTCTGGAATCCGCTGGCTGCCAACGGATTCGAAAAACGTACGATCATGCTTTCTAAATTGACGATCTTGTGCGCGATCCCGCCAGAAGATGAAACCAGCGCATTGCCGACGTTGGACTGTCCCGTTCTCGGAATGAAGGAGAGGCGCATGCGGCTCTTCCAAAGTTCCCCGGGTGGTGGGTCTGTAGCGTAGGGTGCGGGCAGAAGCTTCAATTCGGTGTCCACGCCAAATGGCAGACGGAGCTTGACGGAAGTGCCGACGGTGGGCAGGATGAGTAAGCTGCCCCATTCACCCTCACTCTCCCACGTGAGTTCCGCACTGCGCGTGGTATACACATCAACCAAGACATCAAAATTATCATCCGATGCCGCAGGAAGGGAGAACGCTTCATAACTGTCGTCGAAACCGTCATGATCAGCATCTTGAAAGCTAGAGTAATACCCAGCCTGCTCCCAGATGTCGGGCAAGCCATTGTGGTTCAAATCCGGTTCGTCAGGTGTAAAATCCTCGCTGACAACTGGGTTCATGCCGTTAGCGACTTCGAAAGCGTCACTGAAGCTATCCCCATCTGTATCCGCCGTACGCGGATCGGTCTGGTTCTGAAATTCCTCCAGATCGGTTAGGCCATCGTCGTCGCGGTCGATATCGCTGTCGGCTACAGCGCGGTTGCCATGCGTCCACTTCTCCCAGAGATCGGGAATGCCGTCACCGTCGGCGTCAGTCGAGTCGTCATTCCACCAAGAGGGTAAGGGTAAAGTCTCAAGGGCGACGGATGCAGTTCCCGATAAAACAACATCTTCCGAATTTTGAATGAATGGTGCTAATGCCTGCGAGACTGCTTGATTGGTGGTTGCACCATCTTTGGTATACGACACGTCGGCAAAAAAACAGAAACAGAGCACGGTGCAGATCATCCCGAAAACCGACATTCTCCGTAATGTCGTGAGGAAACTACGGATGGCTGGAATCTTCAGGAGGAAGATTAAGCTGACCAGTGCCCATACGAAGATGACCCAAATCCCTGTCATGGGTTACCTCATCAGAAAGACGGAGTTAAAGAGGCCAGAGGTGTCGATGCCCATTGCGGTTAGTGTGGAGACAATGCCACCATCCGATTCGGTGGGCACGGTCATGCCATGCTTGAGCGCGAGATACCGCCGGAGGGCATTGAGCTGCTCCTCGGTTGGTGTTTTGGCAAGCAGAATCAACTCGGCGATGCCGCCGCTCCAGCTCTGAATCCATGCCGCAGTCGCCGGAGCCCCACCAATGTAGATTTCGTTCAATGGCGTGGGAGAATCGAAAGCCGCTTCAATGAGCTGAAGTGCGGTTCCTGTAGAGAAACGGTTTGTCGCTGTGGCATTCATGGACAGTGCCACGGCGTTGGTGAGCTGGCTTTCGGAGAAGAAGGCCTCGGGGGTATTGAATGGATCGGGAATAAACCGTATTGAGCACGGCGCATCGATCAGCGTGGCATGGTCACTAGCCTCTATGCACTTAACGACAGCAAAAGCGTAGGAAACGCTGTTCGTGGCAGAGTCCGGGAAACCGAGGGGAGACGAAACCCCGTTGTCGAAAAAGACTGTGTCACCTTGTTTGACGGCGAAACTCCAGCCGTTCGTGGCAGCGTGGACGGAAGTCATGGCGTTACTAGCCCACCCTGCGTTCCAAATGGCCGTGTTCGCTGTTGCGACAAAGCCGTCGGCGGTGAACTGGAGAGCTTTTCCGCAGGCTGGATTCTGGATTGTACCCAGAACAACGACAACAGTCAGTACTTGAAATACGTTTCGCATCACATTTGCCCCCACTTTCAACTATGCAGTTAAACACATGTTATTAATATGGCATACTTAAGCGAAATTAGGCAAGTAAAAATGTACTTTTGACCGCGTTATTCGGCTTCGTGCGCGCCATTGGTTGCTCTTGGAATGAGCTGATGAGCGGGGCGTCTGTAGAATGATGGTGGGAGTTTCCTCTATCCGCCTTGAACTTTGGTTTTATTCATAGCAGTATTTTTGTATGTAAGGGGACATATTGTCAAAAAAAATGTCGAGGATTTTCATTTCACGCTCAGCATTTTCTGGAGAATCAGAGGCGTGGGCGGCGTTCACCATGATGTTGGTTCCGAACTCTCTTCGGACGGATCCTGCACGAGCTTTCGTGGGATCGGTAGCACCGAGGATGTCACGGATTTTCGAGACGGCGTCAACGCCTTCATAAACTAGTGCTAGACTATCTGCTCCACAACGGAGATCCTTTTCGCTTCCAGAAACTGTGGAAGGACGGTATCCGGTCATGAATTCAACAATATCTTCAAATTGTTTTTTTGCAAATTTTGCTGCAATCTCGCAGCAGAAGGCCTTAGATTCGTCCGCAGTAATACCCAGTCCGAGTTCCTTTGAAACGATACTGGCAATTCGTTCGGCTCCAAAAAGCGGGAATTTTTCTTCGAGCGTTTGGAGCACGGGTCCATAGAATTCTTCTGCTTGGGCAACCGTCATGGCAAATTTTTTCGCAGCCACAATCCGAAGGCCTGCGGACGAGAGCACGTCGATGATGTTTCCTGCGCGGAGTGAAGGGCGCTGAAAGTTATCAGGCTTGAGCATGACCAGCGTCTTCTCGCGTCCATGCGTATTAACGAGGCCCGAATCCTTTTCGATATGCTTTCCGATTAGAATCAGCGTCCGGTTGACGAACTCCTTTGTTGGGCCTACCAGCACTGCAGGTTCAAAATACGTAACTTTCCCCTCTTCGTTGGTAATATAGTCTCCGTAGGTTTCACGAATCGTCTGGCCACAGCCCCAACGTAAGGTCACGCTTCCCGTGACCTCCCAAATCTTTTTGATGGCGTCCTCGCCCTCGAAAAGAAGACACATGCAACGGTGCGGTCTTCCTGTAGGCTTGTTAGGCGTGTATTCTTTGAGAACATAATCTGCAATTAAGTTATCAATTTCGGGAATAGCATCAGAACGGTTTCGAACTTCCGCCGCATAGCCCTCTGCCAGTTCTCGACTCGGCCCGAACATTCTCGCGGCAACAAGACGCAAATCCGTTCGCCCCAGATATCGACCGATAATACCGCCGAGACGCGACTTTCGAATCGTATAGGGATTGATCAGGACGTAAGCAAGTTCTTTCATAATTTACTCCAAAATACGAATCAAGTTTTCTCCAGCTCTGAGTAACTCTTAAAAAGAGACAGGCTGGAAACAATCATCAACGCCACAGCGAGAATGAGAAGCAAAACGCAGAGCACTCCTAGCGTTCGGTTCTGGTTAGGCGCGAACTCCTTTACAGCGAGTTGATAGAGACCTGTCCCACTGACCGCAAGCATGATCGCCATAGGAACCAAGGCGATGATCGGTTTTGCCTTGCGGCGGATCAACCAGAGCGATGCCACCAGAAGCGTCAGCGCGGCGAGGAGCTGATTCGAAGCACCAAAAACGGGCCAAATCCGAGAGCCTTCGCCCATTGCAAGCCATGCGCTCAACAACACGCATGCGGCTGTCGCCACATACATATTGGAGAACACGCGGGCAACTAGACGTGGTCTTACAACGGGATTCTGATCGAGAGAATCCGCACTGAGAGCTGCACGAGCTGGTTCAAAAAGTTCTTGGACCGTGAAGCGTGCAAGGCGTGTCGCCGTATCCAGTGTCGTTAGCAGGAAGGCGGAGACGGAGAGGGATACGAATGCCCTGCCGATCTCCCGGCTCACTCCAAACCGAGTCCCAAACTCAGCAAGTCCCTGCGCAAACAAAACTGGAGCCGAAATACCAGTTGCCACCTTCTCTGCAATGACCTCTTTAGTAAGATAACCGACAGCGATTAGCGAGACGATACCGAGGACACCTTCGACGAGCATCCCTCCGTAAGCAACAGGGCGGATGTGTTCCTCCCGGTCAATCTGCTTACTTGACGTTCCCGAAGCAACAAGCGAATGAAAACCGGAACAAGCACCACAAGCAACAGTAATAAAGAGAAATGGGAAAATACCCGTATCGGATCCCTTAAAATCGGCTGCAAGAAAACCTTCAAACGCAGGAAGTTTAAGTTCTGGGCGATAGACGACAATTCCAACGAGTCCGAAAACGAGCAGCGCGTAAAGGAGATAGGAATTCAAGTAGTCACGAGGTTGAAGTAAAGTCCACACAGGAAGCACGGAAGCGAAAGCTGCGTAGACCATCAGCAAGGCAACCCAGATGGTGCGGGTCTGTTGCGCAGAGAAACCAAAAATCTTTTCAATGTCCAATGGGATGATGGCTCCGAGCCAAATAAAGAAGAACACGAGCGGCACGAAAATCAGTGAGGCTTTTAAGATCGAAACGCCCTTCTTGTAGACAAGGACACCGAAAATGGGTGCAATCAAAATGAAGAGAATGGAGGATGTCGCTACGCCTGGAGCCGCCACAAAACCATCGGCAACAAACCCTGCGAAAACAGCCACCACGAGGATCAGCGATGCGACGCAAAAAAACAGAAACAATTGACGTCCAGCATATCCCACATACTGCTCGATAACCGAGGCGATGCTATGTCCCTTGTTGCGGACACTCAGCATCATCGCGGCCATGTCATGCATGGCACCGATAAACACACAACCGAAGAGAAGCCAGATCGCCACAGGCCCCCATCCAAAGTAAGCTGCAAGAATTGGACCTACGATCGGCCCCACACCAGCGATACTGGCGAAATGGTGTCCAAAGAGGATAAAAGGCTTGGTCGGGACATAATCCACGTCATCTCGCATCGTGTGTGCAGGGGTCAGACGTGACTTCTCAATGCCAAAAAGGGACTCCAAAAAAGCTCCGTAGAACCGGTATCCCAACCCGTAAAACATGAGCGCTACGATCAAAAGCAAAAGCCCATTCATTAACAGACTCCGTGTGTGAAATTGCGATGTAAACGCTGAGAGCAACCAAACACGGGAACCCACATAAATGATGTCGGGTTCCCGCCTTATCGATTACGATTCTTCGGCTTGCGCCATAAGATCGTCGCTGATATCCGCATCATGATAGACATCCTGAACATCTTCGCTGTCTTCAAGTGCATCGATGAACTTCAGAAGCGACTTCAACTTTCCGAGATCTTCTACTTCTTTCATGACCATCGGCAGGTAAGCTAGCTCGGAGCTGACCGTTGCAATGCCGACGGTCTCGAGTGCTGTAGCAACAGCCTGATAAGCAGACGGCTGCGTCAGGATCTCGTATCCCTGGTCATCCGTAATCATGTCGTCTGCGCCCGCATCAAGAACAATGCCCATAAGCGTATCTTCATCAGAAGCTGCCTTTTCGACAATGAGCTGTCCGCGACGTTCAAAATTGCGCGAAACAGATCCTCGTGAGGCAAACTCTGTCCCGTTACGTTTAAAGATATGTCCCACTTCAGCGGCGGCACGGTTCTTGTTGCTGGTCAGAACATTAACCACAAGCCCAATTCCTCCGGAAGCGTAACCCTCGTAGGTTATCTCCTCAAGTGCCTCGGAAGCCAATTCTCCGGTTCCTTTTTTGATCGCCTTGTCGATATTGTCGCTCGGCATGTTGATCGACTTGGCCTTCTGAATCAGCGTCCTCAGCGTAGGATTTGTCGCCGGATCTCCGCTGGTTCTGCATGCGATGGTAATTTCCTTCGCAATCTTGCTGAACATCTTGCCACGCTTGGCGTCGGCAGCGCCTTTTTTATGCTTAATTGTTGCCCATTTACTATGACCACTCATGTCTTTCTCCGTTTTTTCGGGCGGACTCCTCCACCCTTGACCTTGCCACAAAACGTGTGGCACTATGATATTTTAGTTGTTAAATTCTGATTAAACTGCAACGGGCATCGTTCCCGTTATACCGCTCCCAGATCGCATGTTGCGTCCCAGAAGATCATCGTCGGCCGTCGAGGATCCATACTCCTGCACCCAGCCGTTTTCAAAACCAAGTCGCTCAACGCTATCGGTAACCGTCTCATATTCTTCTTGGGTGACCCCGCGGTTCCATCCATCCCGTTGAAGTGCCGTATGCACAGGTGTATACTGAGACATCACGCTAAGTGAGACATCGTTTCCGACATTGTCAGCAAGCCATTCAAGACTCGAAACAGCTTCATCTGAATGCCCGGGTAGTACCAGAATTCTGACGATGACACCACTGACGGCAATACCAGCCGAATCCGTCACCAGCGGCCCCACTTCCTGGCAACACCACTTCGTAAATGCACGTGCCTTCTCCGGATAATCTGGAGCCCCGGAACCCTCGCGTGCTAGATCATCTGAAGAATACCGCAAGTCGGTCAAAACAATATCCATCAGATCCCGATACCGCAACGCAACTTCCACACGCTCGTATCCACTTGTATTGTAGACGAAAGGCAAGCGAATTCCTTTCTGCCGCAGATTCTTTGCAGCCGCCTCAATGAACGGAAGCCACGGACCTGGCGTCACAAGATTCCAGTTGTGACAGCCCGCCGCCGCTAAGTCTCTAAAAACCTGCTCCAACCCTGATGTGCCTATCAACTCCCCTTCCCCACATGCGCTCCACGGGTAATTCTGGCAATAAATGCACCCAAGTGTGCAGTGCGAAAAAAAAACCGTCCCAGATCCGTTACTGCCGGAAAGTGGCGGTTCTTCTCCCATATGAGGTCCCCATCGGAACGCTTTCACCTGTGCCCCAGCGCGACAAAACCCAGTCGCACCGGCCAGCCTGTCGGCTGCGCACATGCGTGGGCAAAGATCACACTTAAGCAGTTCTTTCATCGTTTTAGACGTCTCAAAGGGGTTCACAACACTCGGCAAATAAGGGAATTAAGTGTCGCACGTATTGAGGGACTAAGTCAACTCAAAAAATCGAACCCCCTCTTTAAGCCCACAACTTCCGAAACACGGTTGCCAAAAGATGCAATCGGACAGGACTTCCACCTGCCCCTTCTCCCTCTTTTTTACTCAATAAATTGCGTTTGATTTGAACGAAAGCCTCACAAAAATGTTACCGGTGATCTGCTTTCGCATCATCGAAATCCATTTGTGACGGGTTATCGCCTGACAGATAACAATCTTATCCCACGGCGGATCACGATGCATAAAACTTGTACATTGCCCAAGGAAAGAAACGTAAACACACTGCACATCTTCCTCGGAAGCTTCGGGCATCGCCATCTTCACAAGTTTTCGAAATGTCAAAACAATAGGGTTAAAGAATTCATTAAACAGCTCCGTACAGGACTGGGTCGGCATACTCCGTTCACGAGCAATCAGAAGACGAAGGAGCGATACGTCGGGATCGTCTTTCATAAACAGGTTAAGCATGAAGCTAACCCAAGAATCAACAGCAGACTCCCACGTCTTTTGATCCACAACGGTAGAAGCAATCCCTGTCATAGGTTTTCCGAGCTTTTCGAACGCTTCATTAAAAATCGCTTCGTAGAGTGCAGCTTTCGACCGGAAATAATAGTTTACAGACGCACCATTGACTTTCGCCTTTTGCGAAATCATCCGTATCGTCGTATCTCTAAACCCATTTTTGGCAAAGAGTTCTTTTGCCGCATCGAGAATCTGCCAGTATGTCGGTAGCGTCTTCGTATCCTCTCTCGTTGTGCTCATGAGTCGCCTCTTCCTGCTGATCGTCTTGCCTTGGCTGAAAACAACCAATTGAAAACAAAACTCTAAAAATTTCAAACAGAATATACCAGTTTGGCGGTTCCGTCAAGCCAATTTTGGACAGCCAATTTTGCCCGCGAATTGTAAGATGTACTGCACGGAGTCCAGTACCAGCGCAGCACACACCTTCACCTGAGAGTCCCCTGGGACCCGGGGAGCCCGAAAGGGCTCTCTGGGAGGGACTCGTAAGGTGCGCCCCCCGGGGGCATAGGTGTTAAGTTAAGGGGTGGAAGTTAGCGGTT
>CAZKJH010000123.1:0-11305 GCA_964553035.1 uncultured Lentisphaerales bacterium
AGGGCGCGATCTCCGAGCGCGCCGTATCCATGAGTTGTGACCATAATTAGAATTGACAGGCAGTTTATAGCCCAGCTATACTCGTAGACGTTTCAAGTGATTTACCGTTTTGAGTAGGCTCAATAACACGGGTGATCGAACGCGGCTGTAGTCTTATGCATCTGACATTACGACGAGCGACAAATCAGGATCGGGAGGCCCTAGAGACTTTGGTTTTCGGGGTGCTGGCGGAGTTTGGTCTTAAGCCCGATCCAAGGACTACCGATTCTGACCTTCAGAACATTGAGCTTTCCTACATTGCGAGCGGCGGCATGTTTGATGTCCTCATTGACGGGGCAGGGCGAGTGGTTGGTTCGGTTGGCCTTTTTCCGGTTTCTTCGTCTATCTGCGAATTGCGCAAAATGTATCTTGCTACAACGGTTCGCGGTTTTGGGTATGGGCGTCGTCTGCTGGAACATGCTCTGGATCGCGCGCGAGAGCTGGGGTTTGGCCGCGTGGTGCTGGAGACCGCTTCGGTGCTGAGCGAAGCGGTTGCCCTTTACGAGCGCTACGATTTCCGCCGCTATACTCCTGAGCATCTAGCACCGCGGTGTGACGCGGCATATTTTCTGGACCTGCCGCCAGCGCAACCCGTCCAACAACCAGTCTCACCTTATTCAAGGATCTCAACCGGCGATGTGATGTCGCCGGACAGCATCGCCGCAGAGGGAGTCCAGCCGCACTGCAATTCTGCATCGGTCGAATAGTGTACGGTTACAACATACAGGTCAAGGCGACGCGACAAGTCGGGAGGCACGTTTGTCCTGAGATGATATCCGTCCGTGCCACGGATCAACTCGTAGCCATCGCGTGAGTTCTCCTGCAGTGGGAAACCGTTCAACCGAACCTCCTCCACGTAGACATTCCGAGAGGGACCCACGGGAATAAAGCTGGAGAGGACAAGCCCGTGCTGAGGCAAGTGGATGGGATCGGAGTTCAGATCCGGTAAATCGCAAACGGCCGAGAAGCGCTGCTCCGGCCCCTGTGCTAAGAACATGCGCATCGCATCGAAATCAAAGTCCGGGGTGCTGCTCAGATCCCGGAACAGTGTCTGGGAATCCTGACCCCACGAGTCCCCGGCGTTTCGAAGGCGCCGTTCTCCGGAGATGCCGAGCGTCAGTGCAACCCCGATCCGGCCGACGCAAACCGGGTTCAGCAACCGGGTTCGCATCCAAGGTGTCGCAGCCCAGAGCTCCGTGCGGCTGCGCCGCTTTTCTCCCGGAACACAGCCGTAGGCGGCAACCGTCAGATTGCCGAACTCAGTGTAAGCATGATCGACCGGCAGGCTGCCCGCCGCTTCCGGAGGGAGGTTCAGGCCAAAGTCAAGCAACCCCTTGAGCCCCATCGCGCCGATTTCTTCACAGCCGATTTCAAACACGATGGGTAGGGTGTGGTATTTTGCGTAGGCATAGTGATCCGTGAAAAACCATTCTCTGGAAGGGCGGAATCGGCCGGGAAATTTGGCTTTGAATTCCGGCCCGGCCGGAATCCGCTGGAAATACTCCTCCAGATCGAACACCGCCGCGTTGCCTCTGCAGATTTCCGCGCGCATGGCCTGAAGAAGCCTTGTTGCCCAGGGCATCAGCAGGTGGTTACTCAGCGAGGCACCGACCGTGCTGCGCATCATTTCCCCTGCAAAACGGCGGCTTGCACCATGCCAGTCCAGCAGAACTTCCGGGCGCTCTTCGTCAATAGCTTGGCAGAAGGCCGCGATTTCCGGCGCGTCCTCGGGACGTTTCAGCGTCAAGGTTTCCAAGTCGAAGCAATCGCCGCGTCCTGCTGTGTAGGGATCGACCCCCAGGCTGTTGGTGTGATACTGATCGATGTCTTTGCAGAAGCACCCGTAGGGATTCAGGCAGGGGAGAAAAGAAACGACATAACGGTTTCTGTAGTGTGCAGCTCCGGCGGAGAGTAGGTACTCGATCGTGTGCAGCGCGGCATGCAGCGCGGCATGTTCTCCTCCGACATGAAGCCCTGCCACGACAATATGAAACTTTTCGTCGTCCGGCACATCGAAATTGCTGACGCGGAGGCGGCAGAGCGGATCGCCCTCCAGCGTGTGTCCAAGGATATCGAGCCGCGCACAGCGGCTCGATGCCGCATAGTGATGCAGTGCTGACAGATAAGTTTCCTGCGTCACGCGCGGTAGGAGCGGCCAAGTCGCGGAATTGTCTTCTGAGGTCATCGTTTGTCTCCCATCACACGACAGTGTCGTAAACGACAAGTCTTCTCATGGATGCGTTGTCTGTTCATTCATTCATTCATGTGTCTGGTTTGGGAGTTCGATCAAGCTCACATTCTGAAACCAGGCGGAACCTGACTTGCCCAGACCTAGGACTCCTAGGCGCACAGAGAACCGTTCCCCATCGGCATGGGTCTTGAAGACAAAAAACTTCTGCGTCCACGGAGAGATGCCATGAAGCTCTGCGTCCCTGCTGTCTCCAGGAAGCCAGTAGGTGTTTTTCCCGTCAAAAATAAACCCCGTAGCGGTTCCCTGGCCTAGATCCGTCCTGACCTGGAAACTCAGACAATACTGGGTTTGTGGCTTGACCGTCGGGAGTTCCTGCATTGCCGAAACAAAGCCGTCTCGTGTAGCGGTGATTTTCAAGGCGCTAGGAAAAAGGGAATCCTCAACCTGAACAACCTCTCCATCTTTCGGCGAAAAATCCCAAGCCCCTAATCCTCCATGGCGAGATTCTCCAGTAAAGTACCCATCCCGGACAAGCGGAGCCACGGTACCCGATTCGATCAACATGCCCCAGTTGACAATTTCGTGAAACCCTTTTTCGAGCATACGCGACCAACTGGAATACTCTCCCGGGCGACCCTCGAGGACTCGATTGCGGCAGAAATTAACGGGAAACCCATCAGGCTTCATTTCTTGGAGTTCACTGCGCGGCAGCACGAGCTCTCCGCTCCATCCTTGTTCATCCCGTCGGACAGAGGACCGGATCTGCGTGTTGATCGGTTGGTTGATCATGTGCCCCGTCCGCTGGTCGACGGATCCCTTGCGTACCCCCGCGATACCGGACGATGCGACCGTAATCTGTACGAACCGAGTTAGATCACCGCTCGGATTCAGGAAAAGCTCAACGCAGTTATCGAGATACGCATTTTCCGGTAATGTGGTTCTGGGTGCGAGGACTTTATCCATCTGCGGTTCCGCTAATCGGAAGGCGAAATAGACGTTCGTGCCGTCCATTGCCACCTGGAACGTTCCCTGGGGGCTGGAGGTCTGCGCGTGGCGAAACGGCGTCAGCCATGCGGCGGGTGCCTCCTGCCAGAACGCTTCGTCGCCCACACCATCCAGCCGCAGCGGCTCGCCGCCGGTTTGCACTGCAAGCAGGCTCATATTCCCCATGACCTGTTTTGCGGCCAGGCGTTCCTCCAGGATAGCTGCTTTTTTTGCGATGAATTCCTGGGAATAATCTTTCATCCGGTCGAACAGTTCGGCGCGGATGAAGCGCACGCGTTTCAACGTCGGCGCATCAGTCGCGGTCAGTCGTTCCGCTTCGTCAAAATACCCGTCAAACCCCTGTATCCGCTCCGGCGACAAGATCTCGCCCCAGACACTCTCCGGCCCGAGCATGACCCGCTTCGGCCCCAGAGACGTTTCGATTACGTTGCCGCTGATCTCCGTCAGCCAGATGTCCTCCAAGGCCTCGTAGTACTGCTTCATTACGGGTGCCGCGGCACCGAACATCCGCTGGTAGTGCTCTTCCAGAAGCGCATCCACGTCCAGCCCCGTATCCCAGTGTAGCTTGGCGAACACATACACGTTGAGATAATTATAAAGATAGTATCTGGAGTAGGTTTCTAAGAACGTGCCGTCCGAGTAGGCAGACATGCGCTGGTAATAACTGGCGATGGCCCGTGGGGTCATGTGGGGAATAACCTCAGTATGCTCTAGGTGTGCGCCCTCGATATTCAAGTTGATCGCATAGTTCCACAATTGAATCTTATGTCCGAGCTTCGCCGCCCAGTCGCGGATGTTCTGATCCGCCGGATCGCGCAGGGCGGGCAGCCGCTCCAGCCACGGACCGATCGGACACACCATCACGAGGACATTGCTCGGCAACTCAAGCTCTGGAAGGGGGCGGGCGATGCCGTAGGCGAGTTGCGCTACGAATCCCGGGATACCGGCCTGTTGCAGTTGGCGACCGATATCTGCCGTGAATTGCCAGAGAAACGTACTGGATGCGATCGGGCCCTGGCTGAAGGAGACTTGACAGAGGGCGCATTGACAACAGAAGAATCCGTCGTCCGGCATTACGCTGAAACAGCGATAGCGTTCCTCCCATCCTTTGCTGTAGCCGTCAACGTTTTCAAACCAGTCTTTTTCCAATTGAACAGTCTCCTTGCCAGTGGAACCGTAGACTTTCTGATAGTACGCGCTGCGTGGTGTTGTGCTTTCTCCTCTGAGATAGGACGCGGCATCCTGGTAGATCTCATTCGTGATTGCGCTTGAAAAACAGAACTGATTGATGCGCGGTTCACGCGGATCGGTGTGCTTCTCGCAGTAACGGGAGCCGTCCTGCATCAGGGCGAAGTACTCGGGGTGTTTTTCTGCAAACCGTTCGATGTATCCGCGATGAGCCAGACCATGGTTGAACGGCAATTCGCGCGAACTCAACTTGAGGCGGGCATACTGAATTTTTTTGTCTAACCGGTTGGCGACGATGCCGTCATAGCCCGGAATCGTTCGGTCATGCCAGATCCCGACCGTATACGGTACCGAACGCAACATTTTGTCGGGGCGATCGGAAACTACGCCGCAGGGGACGGTGAGTTCCTTCAGGGTCGGGACGAGGGTTCCCATTTCTCCCGGGAAATAAAAACGCACACCGACGAAGCGCTCGAGAAAGTCGATGACTCCGTGCCAGGTCCCTCTGGCAAATTTGGGGGAGTAATCTCGGGCAGGATGCAGATAGACGCTCAGGTCGGCGGCCTTCTCATCCGATCCGGCAATTACCACGCCGTCAGGGTCGATCCGGATCGTAAACCCGTCATAGGGGATCTGAGCCACATCTAATCCCCGTTCGCGTGCCGCGGCGCAATCGCCGAGCCAGATTGGAATGAACTGGCCCGTGGGTGCCTGGACTAGCGGCACCGGTTGCCCCAACGCCTGCTCCAGAAATGTCTGCAGTTCTTTTGCTGCATACGCAGCTACTGTACCCGATTCTTCCGGTATCACGAGTTCCATCTTCACCTGGCCGCCGGAAAAAAGCACAACCGGTTTGCCCGCATCTAACTGAATGACCCGGGGCGGCAGCGGCTCTCCAAACAGATTGAGTTCGTCCGCCGCTGCTATCCTGACTTCAAACAAGCTCAAGGACAGTAGCACTGGGATTAGTGCTGGAGACAAGTGGCGCATTCGGCCTGTGACCGGGTGAAGGTGTTTTGTATACATAATCTTAAGATCTCAGCGTGTCAGATCGTGTCGTCAGCAAACAGATGCTGAAAAGTATCCCTAGCGGATCTGGAGCAGCGTACCGTGATAGACGTACTCGTAGCAACCGATGTCTACCGTGCCGACGGCCCGATCGATTCGCCGGTTGCCGTCCAGATCGATGGCTCCGACCATCCATGCCTGATTCGTGCCTGCATTGATGCAGGGCGAACTGCCGCTCAGCCGGAAGTCCTGTCGCGCATAGTCAACGAACTTCGGCGACACATGGAGATTACCGGTGCCCTCCTGGATCGAGCCGGACAGAGCGGATGCAGGAAAGCAGGAGTGGTAAGCGAAGTTTGTGTGCGGACGACTGCCTGAAGCGGCCGCGATATCCGCCTGAGCAGTGGCGGTGTTCGACAGGATGGTCGTATTGTACAAGGTGAGCACCGTGTTGTTGAAAAGGTTAGACCAGTCCCGTACGCACAAGCCGCCGCCAAAGTTAAAAGCGTTGTTGCTGACGATTGTGCAGTTGTAAAAATTGGCGTATTCGTGGTTAATATATGAGGATGTAACATAGCAGCCTCCCCCTGAAAAATAGTCTGTAGGCCCACTGCGAGCCACGTTATTGTAAATCAGCGTATTCAACACATCGACTGGTCCTGTAAGATAGAGCCCACCCCCTCCAGATGAGGCGTCCGCATAGTGTCGCACCGCGTTATCCCGGATGATGCAGCCGGAAACCTTCAGTGGACCACGGCCACTATTTGCATTCACTTGCAAATAAACCCCGCCACCTGCGGATCCCGCACGGTTTGCCTCAATTCGGGAATCCAGCACACTGGCTCCTTTAAGTCCCCTGTAAATAATCCCTCCGCCCCAGGACGCCTTGGCCGTGACGGTGTTGGTGGCGAGATTCGCTCGGACGACACAGTTCGAGACCAGAAGTTTAGTGTAATATGATCTCACTCCATCCGCGCTACTTTCTATCATCGCGATACCGCCGCCCTCGGCATTCATGCCACTGTTCGTCGAAACGCAGGTGCAGTCCGTGACGAGACAATTGAGCACTTTGCCAGTCCAGTCATCTCCCGGATTTTTGGCCGCAAACCACAGGCCGCCGCCCCAGCGCGGAGCAAACCCGTTGGTGATAGTGAATCCATCAATCACGATCCCCGAGGCACTGGTACTCCCGTAATAAGCACCGACGCAGCGATAGCGCCCCTCTCCGTCGATGAGGGTATTGGTCGCAGAGCCGCTGGCGCGCAATGTCAGGGGCTTGTTGATAAAGACCACGTTGGTGCCGAACTGATCCACGGAGTTGGTAGACACTGTGTAGCGTCCGGGTTTTACCCAGACCGTGGAGCCGGAACTTGCAGCGTTAACCGCAACCTGAATGTTGCTGGCCGCGTTCGACCAGGTGTCATACGGGTGGACGGGCGATTGCCCATCCTGAGCAACATAGTGGTTGCCCGCGAAAACCTGCAAACTTCCGAACACTACGAGTAGTAATCTCATGACTGTCTTCATGGGTTGCATTCTCCATTAGTATAGTTTATAGAGGTGTTTACAAAACCCTCTCAACGCTAAGTCTGATAACTTTTACTTTTCATATTTTATCAGAGAGAAGTCCCTTTGTCTACATTCACGCGAAATTTTTCATTTTGAGCGACGCCCACGTCAGGCTCGAAGAGAGACGCGTATCCAGCGTAAGCATCGCAGGTCATCTTCCCGGTATAGTCCTTGAAGAATTTTTTGGGTCTATCCGCCTCGCGGGAAACTGTGAAATCAAAAACAGTCCAAGGCCTGTCTCGAGGTGCGGCGCACGATGCCCAGAAGTGGTAAAAAAGCGGTCGCGAACTCGTCTTTCGTCGGCTTATGAATTGGAGTTACGTTTTCCACTCCGTCAGTGTCACAGTGGGCCATGCACCGCAGACAGAACCGTGATGGCGAATTAATTGTCGAAATTGGTCTGAGTTGGGGTCTGGTGTCACCGGTTCAAGCTGCGGCGTTAAGTAGAGGCATCCAATTTCGTCGGGAGGTAGCATGGCTATGAGGGCACGTGCCTCTTGGACGGCTTGGAGCCACTCTTGTTTCAGGGTTGCCACATCAAGTGGCCCTTGCAACTGGAGGCGATTGAGATCATTCTGATTACATGCCGTATGCCGGCCTGCCTGATCTAACAGAAACTCGGGAGTGAATCCTGCATCCTTGCCGCAAGCAGCCCAAGTAAGAGGGCCAAGGGAGAGGTAGTTTCGAAGGAGGTGCATGACATCGACAAAATCGCGGATTTCAGTCCGACCTGCAAGGGCCAGGAGTTTGTTGGTTGCCGCATCGGCATCGTGTAAACGGAACCCACACCAATCGTCTCGCTGCACGGGGAAGAATCGGAATGCGCTGTCGTGTGCCCATTCGACTTTCATTTGCTGATCTTCCATGGTGAGAACCGCTCGGTAGAATGCGGGTGTTCGCAAGAGCCATTTTAGAGAGAATCCTGCGTTAAGGAGCGTGCCCGCATCTTGCTCGGCGCAGAGGGCGACGCTCTCTGCAACATCGTGGAAGAGATCGATATCCTGAGAATAGCGAGGGGAATTTGAGGAGCGATGCAAAACTGTGGCTCCCGCAAGGTAGCTTTGTGGGCTTCGGTTGGCCGCGATGCACCGGAGCACGTGGGCTTGAAGGTCGCTTATTGGCATAGCTTGGCCGCGAGGAGAAAGCCCCGTCGTCCTCCGTGTTGGCGCAATCCGCGTACGATTTCAGGAATGTCGTCGAGGGTAATGTTTAAATCAGGCCGTAGATGCCAAAAGCACTGAGCATAAAAAGCCTGATAGGCACGTTTGGCTTCTCGAACACGAACCATGTTTCTAGCGTCTTCATCCGAGAGGTGCCGACGACTCTTGAGTCCTCCTTTCCGTCCGATTTCGGAAAGGTAGACTTTTATGCTGGTTGCTTCGTCTTTTTTCATGCTTGTTATCATAACCCGCTTACGATCATGATGCAAGATTAAAAAAGTGTTTATTCAGAAAGAAATGACGAGTTTTTTTTTCATGGATCTGGTTGGAATAATTGAATATGGAACTCAGGAAATCTGGAAGTGGGTGGTAAGCATCGGATAGATTCCTGATTTTTCTGATGAAAAACCACGTCACTTGTTGATGTTTCAAAATAGGAAACTGTTTCGTTGCAGAACAAGAAACTGCTTTGTTGCAAAACAAGAAACTGTTTCGTTGCAAAATGACAAACAATGCGGTATATTCTTTGCATGAAGACATACAAACCGCGATTGATCGACGCCCTGATTGAACATAAACTTGAATCTGCAGGGGCGGTAGTACTGCGAGGGCCAAGAGCCGTTGGAAAAACGACAACGGCTCTGCATCATGCGAAGAGTTCCGTTCGACTCGACCAGCGTAAGGAATTAATCCAAGCGGCCGAACTGACGCCGGAAATTCTGTTAGCGGGGGCTGTCCCGAGATTGGTTGACGAATGGCAACTTGCGCCTTCGATATGGAATTCCATCCGAGCAGAAATCGACGAGCGTGGACTACCCGGTCAATTCATCCTGACGGGTTCCGCTGCGCCTGCTGAGGACAAGACGCGGCACACGGGTGCAGGACGCATGGCTAGACTGACATTACGCCCAATGACCTTGTTTGAGCAGGACGTCAGTACAGGGCAGGTTCAGTTTGCTGATCTGTTCTCGGAGGGTTTAGCAGTCGGTGGCATGGGTGGACCAACCGTACCCGAGTATGCAGCCCTCATTGTCAAAGGCGGTTGGCCTGCGTTGCACAAACTTTCTACCAGTGCCGCAATAGATGCGCTTACAGACTATGTGGACAATATTGCAGATGTCGATCTTAGAACAGTTGACGGACGTCCCGATCCTATCAGAATGTCTGCACTGCTCAAAGCGCTGTCTAGAAATATTGCTACAGAAGCCTCTCTCGAGAAGCTAGCAACAGAGGCCGTGATCCCTTCAGGAAATCTATCAACTCCGACCGTCAGAAACTATCTGGATCAACTGACGCGGATATTCGTCCTTGAAGAGTTGTCTGCATGGAAGCCGCATCTCCGTTCAAGTATCCAAACGCGAGTCAAACCCAAATGGCATTTCATCGATCCTTCCCTCGCGTCTGCCTCGCTGGGGGGATCGGAAGACTCGCTTCTTAGCGACTTGAATACCATGGGATTTCTCTTTGAATCGCTAGCAATTCGAGATCTGCGCGTTTATGCCGATCTAATGGACGCGAAAGTATTCCATTACCGCGATTCAACCAACCTTGAAATCGATGCGATCATCGAACGCCGCAACGGCGAGTGGATTGGAGTCGAAGTCAAACTGGGTGGCGAGCGGGCAATCGAAGAAGCCGTTGCCAACTTCGGTAAATTGCGCACACGATTAACCGAGTCAAAGTTTGCAAAGCGTACTTCGTTCTGCGTCATCACCGGTGGGCAGGTCAGCTACACCCGCCCCGACGGAATCCACGTTATTTCACTCGGCCATTTGCGGCTGTAGAGCAATTAAAAATCAATGCTGTATTCTGATTCCTGAATTCTCGGCTCGCCACAGTCTCGCCCTCCAGCATGGTTTTAGCGTTTCGGCATGATTTTGGTGGGCGAGACTGTGGCGAGCCGTCTTCTTGGTAGTCCCTTTGTTCCCTAATTAGAATTGCTGGGGTGCGATTTTGTTTTGTTGAGGTGTCTGCCCTAAAAAAATGATTTTTTTGCATTTTCGCCTTGCATCAGTGGTTATTTTATGGTTTAATAGTTGTCTCTAGTTAAAGGAGACATCAAAATGAAGCAGACACCGGAACAAATCGAAGAGAGGCTCAGGCAGATCGAGGCGCAGGTTGCAGCCCTTGGACCGGCCCTTCAGGGCAGCGTCAAGAAGAACCGAAATCGGCGCGTGCGCAAGGACGGTAGCGTCTATGTCTCGCCCGAGCACTACACATTCGTGTATCGCGACGGGGCGGGCCAAGAGCGGTGGAAGCGCGTCGCCGCCGCGCACCTGCCGACCATCATGCGGATGAAGAAGGCGGGTGGCTCTTACAAAAAGCTCATGCATGAGCATGCCCGGCTGACGACTGCGCTTGGGATCGCCTCAATCGGTAAAAAAAAAGACGAATCCTGAGGCTACCCCGCCCTGAGTGGAGGAATATCGAGGAGGTTCTACGGGAGTTGGAGACGGCTCCCCGCAGCGAGGCGGGTTTTCCTGAGGGAGCGGTGCAGGCCGACGGGAGGCTGCTGAAAGCCGCCCGCAAGGATTTGCTAGTACAGGATCCCATCTGGGCTGATAACAGACACACAGCCCCCTTTCCCCACCATTTTACTGGGGTTTTTGATGGTGGGTCTGACTGCTTCAAAAGTGCGTTTGCCGATGGGTGCGTCAGGAATGCCTGAAAACAGGGGTTTGCGGGTGATTTCTTCTTTGTTGCGAGCTTTGTCGCGAGCGTTGTCGATTCCTTTCCTGGCCTTGAATCCGTAATTTTCGAAAGTTATTCGGCCTCAAGGTCGCTGCCTGAATCAGAACATGGGAAAAGGCACCGTCAATCCCGATGGCGATATCAAAAACATCTTGGCAGAACAGCATGCGAAAAGCTCTCATGTCTCTGCAAACCTTGGGTTCCTCTGGGTTGAACGCCAAATTCCATCTCCTCTCCTGCACGACAAAGTTCGCGACAAAGCTCGCGACAAAGTTTGAAGGCAAATTCCATCTCGAAAAAATCCCATGCACTTCCCGGAATGGCCCCTTTTCTGGTGCTTCCGAGTTTTGCGGGTGATTTCTTCTTTGTCGCGAGCGTTGTCGATTCCTTTCCTTGAATAATTAGGGGACAGGCGTGAATGGCGCTAACTTAAGGAAATCTCTCCTTCATAATC
>CAZKJH010000124.1:0-11159 GCA_964553035.1 uncultured Lentisphaerales bacterium
CAAGATTACATTACGAGGCTGAGAAAGGGCACTTCACACCTCACGTTATGTTGCGCACAACATAATGCGACAAAGTTAGCGACAAAGTTCGCGACAAAGTTTTCCCCTCGCGACTGGCTACTCGCGACTTCTTCTGAGGGGTCCCCCTCGGAAACTACGCTCTACTCCCTCTCTCTAAATCATACCTTTGCTTGTCGGTAGGCCAGCATCGCGCGGATCGGCTTCCGTAGCCATACGCATGGCGCGTGCGAAGCTTTTGAACATAGATTCGGCTGCATGGTGTGCTTCGTTACCACCAGAATGGCGGATGTGCAGATTCATTCTCGCATTGACCGAAACGGCACGGAAAAACTCCTCGAAAAGCTTCGTGTCGAAGTCGCGGACGAAGGTGGTGGTCAGGCTTGTTTGGTAGACGAGGAACGGACGCCCGCCCAGATCAACAGCGGTTTCGCAGACGGATTCGTCCATGGGGAGATTGAAGAAACCGTAGCGACGGATTCCACAGCGTTCGCCGAGAGCTTTGTCGAAGGCGGAACCGAGTGCGAGACCGATGTCTTCGACAGTGTGATGGTAGTCGATCTCAATGTCGCCTTTACATTGCACCGTCAGGTCGATAAGCGAGTGGCGCGAGAAGAGCGTGAGCATGTGGTCAAGGAATCCCACGCCGGTGTCGATTTCTGACTTGCCCGTACCATCGAGGTTAATGGAGAGGTTGATAGAAGTCTCTTTCGTCTGCCGTTTGACAGAAGCGGTTCGTTGTGCGCTCATTTATTTGCCTTTCTTCAGAACATCCAGTAGGAAGTCCGTCTGTTCGTCTGTACCGATCGTGATGCGAATGTGCTTTCCGGTGATGGGGCCTGGGAAATAGCGTACGATAATTCCGTAGCGTCGCAAATCGTTTTTTATGCCATCAGCCGTCATGGGAAGCGGAGGCGTGCACCACAAAAAGTTCGTGGCAGAGTCTGCGACAGTCCATCCCATCGACACGAGTTCGGCAGCGAGACGCTTTCGCGTTGCGACAATCTTGTTCCGGTTGATTTTCATCCAGCCTGGATCCGAGAGAGCGGCGATCGTAACTTCTTGGCTGAGAAAGTTTACGTTGTAAGAGTCTTTAATTTTGTAGAGGGAACCGACGAGGTCAACGGGTCCGATCAGGTAGCCGAGGCGTATGCCAGCAAGGGACCAGGCTTTGGAAAGGGTACGGCTAACCACGACGTTTGGCATGGAAAGGGCGAGTTCGACGCAATCTTCCTCGGCGAAAGCCACATAGGCTTCATCAATCACCACGATGCCTGGGTAGTCTTTGCAAAAACGCCTCATTTCGAATTTAGGGAAATAGGTGGAGGTGGGAGCATTCGGATTTGCGATGAGAAACAGCGATGGAATTTTTTTTAGACTAGCGGCAGCGATACATCCCACGAGCGTCTCCGAGCTGGGGAGTGGGATCTCCACTCCCTTCACATCGCGGATGTCGGCGAGCACAGGATAAAGCGAATAGGATGGATTGAAGTATCCAATCGTGCTGTCATCTTCAACCCATGCGTAGGTGGCGAGGCGCAACACTTCGTCTGAGCCATTCCCAACGAAAATATTGTCGATAGAGCACTGATGCTCCGCAGCGAGAATTTCGCGGATTCGAATACACAGCGGATCTGGATACAGTTTGAGTTTGTTGAAATCGAAAGCTTTCATTGCCTCGGCCACTTTAGGTGACGGAGGGTAGGCGTTTTCGTTTGTGTTCAGTTTGACGAGATTAGGAATCTTAGGCTGCTCGCCGGGTGTGTAGGGCGTAAGATTAGCGACTGCTTTACGAATCATGCGAAAAATTTCTGGAATATCAAGTTCTGTTGGTCAAGCGGTTTATCCACTTGTCGCGCCCATTTTAGCAAACACCGCTAAGAAGCGCAACACGAGGAATTATCGCATTGTTCGCTTGATTCATTCGCGTCAGTGCCGTAAAATGGGATGCGTGTTGAGAGTCACGTATTCCTCGGAACTGAAGGGGGTGAGACATCTCGGCAAAACAAGGAAAAACTAAATGCATGTGGAAGTCACTCATCCTCTGGTAAAACACAAACTCTCGCTCGTACGCGATAAGGCGACGGGCGTCAAGCTGTTTAGAGAACTCATCGGCGAGATATCGATGTTTCTGACTTACGAGGCGATGCGTGAAATTCCGACGGAAGAGATTGAGGTAGAAACTCCGCTCGCCGTGGCGAAATGCGAACGCGTAAAAGGCGAAATCGTTCTGGTTCCCATCCTGAGAGCTGGGATTGGCATGATGGATGCCATTATGGATATGGTTCCGAATGTGCGCGTCGGTTTTCTTGGCATTTATCGCGACCACGAAACCGCCCAGCCTGTCGAGTACTATGCGAAGCTTCCTGCAGCACTGCCGGACACGGTTGCGGTTGTCATTGATCCCATGCTCGCTACCGCCGGCTCTGCTACGGCTGCTGTGTCGTTACTGAAGCGTAAGGGATTCAATAAAATTATTTTTGTCTGCGTCGTTTCTTGTCCCGAAGGCATCGCCCGACTAGAATCGGAACATCCTGACGTGACGATCTACACGGCCAGCGTCGATGAGCGTCTCAACGAAAATAAGTATATTATACCCGGCCTTGGCGATGCAGGGGATCGACTTTTCGGAACGAAGTAGGCTATGCGAATTTTTAATCTAGGATCGGTCAATATCGATCATGTCTACAGCCTCGATCATTTTGTAATACCCGGCGAAACAATCGCATGCACCTCGTTCGCATCTTTTGCGGGCGGCAAGGGTTTCAATCAGACCATAGCACTGGCCCGTGCCGGTGCTTCAGTTGTCCACATTGGCGCGGTAGGTGAAGACGGCCAAACGCTTCTGGAAACGCTCGAACGTGAAGGCGTCGATATTTCCGCCATTACGATTGATCGTCATGTACCAACGGGTCATGCGATCATTCAAGTCAACGGAGAAGGACAGAACTGCATCATTATCGCCGCTGGCGCGAATGCCGTTTCAACGGCGGATTCTGTCGCTAAGGCTCTTGATGCCGCTGAACCTGGTGATATATTGCTCGCGCAAAACGAGACGACCGCTATTGCGCCTGCTGTGCGTATTGCTCATGAAAAAGGCATGCGCGTGGCACTCAATCCAGCACCGATGAATGATAGAGTCATGATCCTGCCTCTTGAGTTGCTCGATTTCCTCGTCGTCAACGAAACTGAAGGCTCCGAGTTGCTTCGGATCCGTGGCAGAGTCTCGACCCTGCCCCCCGAAGCGGTGCTACAGGAACTCCACGAACTTTTTCCCAAAGCGCAGGTGGTGCTGACGCTCGGAGGCGAGGGCGTAATAGCGGTGGATGCTTGTGGGCGTGTAGTAAAAGTAGCGGCCTTTCAAGTGAAGGTGGTTGATACAACGGCGGCGGGGGACACGTTTGTGGGTTATTATTTGGCAGCCATTTCTCAAGGAGATGCGATGGAGACGGCATTGTGTAAGGCTTCGGCTGCAGCCGCGATAAGCGTCACACGCCACGGAGCTTCGCCTTCGGTGCCGCTTCGTGCGGAAGTAGAAAAATGGCTTGTTGGAAAATTAAATGAAAAAGGAGCGTGTAGATGAATTATGAAATCGTGTTTTTGGCCCGATTGCTTATTGCGGGCTTCTGCGGTGGTCTTATTGGGCTTGAGCGTGAGTATCGTTCCAAGGAGGCTGGGATCAGGACGCATTTTCTCGTGTGTTTGGGTTCCGCATTGTTCATGATTGTCTCGCAGTACGGCTTCATCGATAATATGGTGAATCTCATGAACCTCTACGGGCCTCAGTTGCAGGTTCGAGCCGATACGAGCCGCGTTGCCTCGCAGGTTGTCTCTGGTATCGGCTTCATCGGCGCTGGCATGATTGTGTTTCAGAAGCGTTTTGTCGTTGGTTTAACGACGGCCGCAGGGCTCTGGACAACATCTGCGATCGGCATGGCGGTTGGTGGGGGCATGTATTGGGTGGCGGTGGCTACGACGGTGTTGACCCTTATTGGTTTTGAGTTGCTTGGGCGCATTTCCCGTCGAATCGGTCGTGTAAAGCGAGAATCGCTCGTCGTCTTTTATGCGGATAGCCAGGCGACAGCAGAATTCGTCACGGAGTGGCTCTCTACGGAAGGGCACTCCATTACTTCATACTCCTCCGCCTCCGTTGGTGATCGATTTCACATCAGGCTTAGTATTGATACGCCAGAGAAGACCTTCAATGCCGGCAAGGTGCTGGCCTGTTTGCAGAAACATCCCGGGATCGAAACGGAGTCGGTTGACTAGTAAGCGATCTCGATTTTCAGACAAGATTTCACGACTGACAAGATTTATTTTTTCATGTTAAATGCTACTATTCTCATTGTGAGTCCTAACTGGCTTGGTGATGCCGTGATGGCGATGCCAGCCGTGAAGCGATTTCGCATCAACAACCCAGACGTGATCATCGTTATGTTGGCCAAGCCTTCAGTTGCGCCACTCTGGCGGATGCACGATTCGGTTGATGAAATTCTCGAACTTGGCGGGGGCAACGCTGCGACCTTCGCTATGACGCACCAGTTGCGCTCACGCAAAATTGCTCAAGCGTTCATATTACCGAATTCATTCCGTTCGGCCTTAATCCCTTTTCTCGCCTGTGTTCCAAAACGTCGTGGCACGGCTTTTCATGCGCGTAGTCTGATGGTCAACGATCCTGTCTCGTTCAAGACTGAGAAAGCATCTGGGAAGTTGCATCAGTCGCTGGAATACATGAAGATCCTTTGCGGAGAAGCGCACGGCGATCTTTTTGAGACAGGGTTCCATCCGCCCAAGCCTGCGTTATTGCAAGAGTTGAAACTTTCGCCAACCGATATTCCGGTGTGCATTATTCCCGGTGCAGCGCGCGGCGAGTCCAAGCGGTGGCCGTTTTTTGCTGAGGCGGCGAAGCAGATTTTGACGAAAGCCCCTGCTGCGCGATTCATTGTTACTGGTGCTAAGGGAGAAGCCGATCTGTGTCAGAGAGTAACGGATGTGATTGGCGACCGTGCGGTTTCGGTAGCGGGGAGGACTGGACTTTCGGAGTTTGCGGCCTTGCTTGGAAACTGCCGTCTCGTGATTTGCAACGATAGCGGTGGCATGCATTTGGCCTCGGCTGCGGGTGTACCTGTGGTTACCGTTTATGGACTTACCGATCCTGAGACGACTGGCCCTATCGGCGCGAATGCGACGATCATTCGGGCCGAAGGTGTGAAGGCGTCGCGAGATGTGCCCCGTCAATCGGCGGCGGCGGTTGCGGCACTGTCCTCGATCAGTGCTCAACGTGTTGCCTCTGCCTGTTTAGAAAAGTTGATGGTGTCATGATCGGGGATTGTGGGCGATTCCGGCCTCATCGAGGCAAGCTACAGCGGTGCTTGAGCCTGTAGTCGCGATCGGTGATCGCGAGCACGAAACGCGGCGAGGATGCCGCATCTAGAGCAGAGCCAATCCCTATAGCTGCGACGGGACTCGCGGTGGACATTTCTTAATATTCTTATATTGACATATCATGATGTTATGATATATTACGCCTCCATTTCCAAAACAAGTAGTTTTACACGGAGTTCAGAATATGAAAGTAGTGATTGTTGGTGGCGTAGCAGCAGGTGCAAGCGCGGCGGCGCGGTTGAGGCGTCTAGATGAGACGGCAGAGATTATCCTTTTTGAGCGAGGCCAATACATCTCTTATGCAAATTGTGGGCTTCCTTACCATGTCGGCGGTGTCATCCCGAATCGAGACTCGCTCGTGGTGATGTCTCCCGAGAAGTTCAGGGGATGGTTCAATGTTGATGTGCGTAACAACAGTGAGGTGGCTTCGATCGATCGTGCAGAGAAGTCCGTTGTGGTGCGCGGCCCAGCGGGCGAGTATATCGAGACCTACGACAAGCTCGTGATTGCCACAGGGTCTTCTCCGTTGATGATGCCGTTGCCAGGCTCGGATGATCCGCGTGTGACGCGCCTCTGGACGATTCCGGACATGGATGCGATCTTGGCAAAGGTTAACGCGGGTGCGAAGCGGGCGGTGGTGATCGGTGCTGGTTTTATTGGACTTGAAACAGCAGAGAACCTGAACGAACGCGGACTTGACGTCACCATCGTTGAGCTTTTAGACCAAGTGTTGCCGACCATTGATAAAGAGATGTCTACGCCGCTGGCCCAAGAACTGTCTGCGGCTGGAATTTCTCTGCGGCTGGGTCACAAAGTGGTGGCATTCGAAAACACAGCGGATGCCTTTTCGGTCGTGCTCAACAATGAGGAACGGATTCCTGCCGACATCGTTATTATGAGCGTTGGAGTCAAGCCAAATTCGGAAATCGCGAAAACAGCGGGGCTTGAGTTGGGACCGCGTGGGCATATCGTGGTGGATGAGTTTATGCGCACGTCAGACCCCGACATCTATGCTGCGGGCGATGTTGTGGAAGTGGTAGACCCGGTGTTTGGTGGCAAGACGGCGGTTCCACTTGCGGGTCCTGCGAACAAGCAGGGACGCATTGTTGCGGATAACTTAGCTGGGCGCTCGTCGCGCTACCTTGGTAGCTACGGAGCTTCTGTGCTCAAGGTGGGGACGCTTTCTGCTGGAAGCGTAGGCTATACGGAGCGTCGGCTTAAGCAAATGGGCGTTGTGTTTCATAAGGTCTATGCGCATCCGGAATCGAGTGCCTCTTACTATCCCGGTGGTGCTCAGCTGCATCTGAAGTTTCTCTTTTCGCCAGACAACAAGATTCTCGGTGCGCAGGTTGTCGGGAACAAGGGCGTGGATAAACGTCTTGATGTGATAGCCAGCGCGATGCGAAGTGGGGTATCGGCAACGGAACTTGGCGAGCTTGAGCTTTCGTATGCCCCACCGTTTAGTTCGGCGAAAGATCCGGTGAACTTCGTTGGCATGATTGCTGATAATGTGTTGCGAGGGGACACCAAGCTTGTGCATGGCGATGCTATTCCGAACGAGGCCATCCTCCTCGACGTGCGAGAACCGGAGGAAAGTGCCCTCGGCGTGATTCCGGGGTCAGTCAACATTCCACTTGGCAAACTGCGTGCACGGATGGGTGAATTGGACAAGACGAAAGAAATCGTGGTCGTGTGCCAAGTTGGACGCCGCGGTTATTTTGGCGAGCGGATTCTTCAACAGAATGGGTTTCAAGTGCTAAACCTCTCGGGTGGCTATGTGACGTGGAACTATTTTAATCCAGCCCCCTTCATTCCAGCGAAAAAAACTGCTATTTGCAGTGGAAAGGAGTGCAACCTCGAAGCGTTTGCATCCACAGAACTTGATGTCAGAGCTTTGGCCTGCCCAGGTCCCGTCGTTCGAATGAAGCAACAATTCGACAGCATGGATGCCGGTGAGACGGTGAAGCTACTTGCGCTACTTTCTTTTGAACCGGATTTACGGAACTGGATTGCCTCAACGGGAAACAAGCTCGTTGGAGTTGAGAAGAAGGTAGGTCATTTGGAGGCGGTCATTCGGAAGGTGGAAGCAGTGCCTCAGTCATCTCCAGCGATGAGCCAAGGCCAAGCGGGTCATGCTGCCGCTATTGTGCTCTTCAGCAATGATTTGGACAAGGCGATGGCGGCGTTGATCATCGCGTGCGGCATGGCGGCCTCTGGGGCTAAGGTTGGGATTTTCTTCACGTTTTGGGGACTCAGTGTCCTGCGTAAAAATCCTGCACCGGCTGTTAAAAAGAGTTTCATGTCGACGATGTTCGGATGGATGTTGCCCAAAGGTGCATCCAAGCTCTCGCTCTCGAAAATGCACATGGGTGGCATGGGGACGATGATGATGAAACAAGTAATGGCTTCTCAGAATGTGACGAAGTTGCCGGATCTCTTGCGTCAGGCGCACGAACTTGGCGTCAGATTCATCGCATGCGATATGGCCATGGGTGTCATGGGTGTCACGCGTGAGGAGCTTATCGAGGTTGACGAGGTGGCGGGTGTCGCGAGCTTCGTCGAGATGGCCAAGCACAGCAACAACACGCTCTTTATCTAGGGTGTACGCCATGAAAAAACAAACGCTTCCGGAAAGTTTTATTGTTCAGGTTTCGGATACGATCAAATTACTCGGTCATGCACAGCGCATTCGCATTTTAGAGTTTCTCGACTTAAACGGTGAAAGTTCTGTTGGCGTGATTGCTGAGGGGATCGGTGGCCATCAGTCCGCCGTCTCGCAGCATCTCAACAAGATGCGTGTCTCGAATGTTATCGTAGCGCGACGCGACGGGAAACAGATGTACTACTGCATTGCGTCCGAGAGTGCTACAACCATTTTGGAGTGCATCCGGAAGCAGTATAGGGCAAATGGAGCTGTCTCGGGGTATGCTGTGCTAGAGTTGGACAGAACTTCATGTACGTAGTGCGTATGACCTTTCAAGGAGATTGTTTTATGACGAGTAAGAAGAGGTTTTTGTTGGCTGCGTTTCTAATCGGGTTGGCTTTTCTTCCGATCCGAGGTGATGTGGTTCCTGTGCCATCTAGAACGTTCAGTGCCCCAACTCTATCGGTGCCCCTTGTTCAGAAAAAAAGCGTAAAAGTGCCTCGCAATATCATCCTCGTGATCGGGGATGGGATGGGGCAGGGAGCTTACGACCTCACGTCATTGTGGGCTCATGGTGATACGCGACGTCTTGTGATGCAGCAACTGCCTGTTGCCGGTCTTTGCGAGACGTATTCTATGAATTCGGCGGTGACTGATTCTGCAGCGGCGGGTACGGCTCTTGCCTGTGGTGAGAAGGTAAACAACGGTGCAATTGCCATGACGTCTAGCGGGAAGAAACTGAAGTCCGTGGCGAAGTCCGCACGTGAGCTTGGCAAGTCAGTTGCCATTATCACATCGGATACGATCTCTGGGGCAACACCGGCGGTATTTTATGCGATGCAATCGGCACGTGGAATGGCTCCTGAAATTGTTGCGGATGCCGCGGCGAGCGACTTTGAAGTTTTGATTGGAAACGCTGACACACGCGGTCTTTTCACCCAGAATGGGACGGGCGAAAACCAGCGCAATCTCCAGAAAGAGATGGAGGCTAAGGGGTACGCATTCATTGAGACGCCTGAAGAATTCGCAGCCGTTTCCGAAGCCAGCAAGGTTATGGGTCAAGTGGAGAGTAAAGTTTTTACGACCGATGAAGAGGCACTTTCGAAGTTGGCCAAAACTGCGATTGAGCGTTTTGCAAAAGACCCCGACGGTTTTTTTATGATGGTCGAGAGTACCTATCCTGACCACGGAGGGCATGGGAACGATCCCACCACGTCGGTGATGGGGACGATTCACGCGGATTGGGTGGTTAAGGTTGCCGTAGAGTATGCGGCTGAGCATGGCGACACACTGGTGATTTGCACAGCAGATCATGAGACAGGATCACTGATGGCGACGCAGAGCACGGTGCCTGGATCAGCACCAGTCATCTTTTACGGTACGACAAGCCACAGTGGCGTCCCCGTGCCGATCTCCGCCTTCGGGCCTTCTGCCGAGATGTTCGGTGGTGTCATCAATAATATTGACATCCCTCGAAACATTGCCAAGCTTTGGGGATTCACCTCGCCAGTTGAGATCGAGCAGGTCGTAGATCATCCTGATTTTTGAGCAGATTCAACACAGTTGAATCACACCCAGAACATTGGGGGGTGGATTCATAGTGCTTGCGCTTCGTACGAGTATCCGGTATCGTATTATAACAATTTTTGTGCGGAGATACTTATGAAACAAAATTCTTATCGCGTCTTATACAATCAGGGCCAACAGCCCACTGCGATCCGCTTCCGTCAGGCACCCCTTCAAAGCACTTGTCTCAGGCTCGACGGTGACGGGGAGTCGAGACCGGACAGCGATTGGTGATGAAAACGAGAGGATAACATGAGTGAAGTAACGATGATGACAAACCGGGAGCGAGCTCTGGCCGTGCTCCGCTATCAACCTTATGACCGGCTGCCGCTAGTCCATTTTGGATACTGGGGCGAAACCCTTGATAAATGGGTAGAGGAAGGGCACATCAGCGCGGCCCTGCGAAAATGCCATGGGGACGGTAATCCCGCCGATTACGAACTCAACGAGATCCTGGGCTGGGACTTCAACTGGCAGTGCATGTTCTACCCGAATGCGGGGCTGACACCCTCGTTCGAGCGCAAAGTCCTTAAAACGCTGGACGATGGATCCACGCATGTCATGAATGAAGACGGGGTTGTTCTGCTACAGTATCCCGGTGCCGGCAGTATCCCGGCCGAGATCAGTCATACGCTGAAAGACCGGTCAAGCTGGGAGGAGCACTACAAGCCCCGCTATGTTTGGAGTGAATCACGGGTCACCGAACAAGGCGTGCTGGTTCGTGATAAAATAATTCCCTTCGACAAGGGAGGCCTGGATTTTCTGCGCAAAGACAAGCGCGACTATCTGTACGGCCTACACTGCGGCAGTCTCTTCGGTAAAATCCGTGACCTTGTTGGAGTCGAAGGCAGTAGCTACCTCTATTGTGACGATCTGGATCTCTATGAGGAAATGATCAACACCAATGCCGGGGTCTGCTACCAGAACGTCAAGTATGTACTCGAAACCGGAGCCCGGTTCGACTTCGCACACTTCTGGGAAGACATCTGTTTTAAGAACGGGCCGCTGGTAATCCCCGGTGTCTTTGATGAACTCGTGGGGCCTCACTACAAACGCATCACAGCCCTACTCAAGCAGCACGGGATCGACATCGTCTCGCTGGACTGCGATGGCATGATCGACGCCCTCATTCCGACCTGGCTCGAAAACGGTGTTAATACCATGTTTCCCATCGAGGTGGGCACATGGAACGCCAGTCTTGCTCCGTGGCGCGCGACGTATGGCAGGACTCTTCGCGGTGTAGGCGGCATGAACAAGAATATTTTTGCCCTAGACAAGGCCGCCGTGGATACCGAGATTGATCGCCTTGCAGACTTGGTTGCGCTTGGAGGCTACATCCCTTGCCCCGACCACCGGATCCCCCCGGGGGCCGAATGGGACAACGTGAAGTACTACTGCCAGAAGATGCGTGAAAGGTTTTGCGTCGTAACCGACGGTCATCCAGTGGGTGTCGTTTAAGAGTCACGCAAAACACGCGACAGAACAAAACTCGGTAATCGGTTAGCGACAGGGGTGTCGGCATTGATGTGCGGATCAGCGAGCCGAA
>CAZKJH010000125.1:0-11142 GCA_964553035.1 uncultured Lentisphaerales bacterium
TCTACCGCGCCCATTAATATGATTGGGTAACTTATTTTGAACTCAGCACACTAGTCGTTAGTCGCTAGTGTTTTTTCCACTCAGCGAACTCTTGAATGTTCCCCTGATCGAGTCATACCACTATTTGTGTTGTGTTTCAGTGTGAAACTAAGCCAGTAAAACTAGCGACTAGCGACTAAAATCCTTGATGATAAATTCCGTGAGTGCTACAATGTCCCCAGTTAGCAAGGATTTTTTAAATGAATATTTCACCTTTTCCAGCACTTCGACCCAAGTCTGACATCGCTCACCAGATTGCCTCGCTTCCGTACGATGTTATGGATACTGCCGAAGCCGTTGCTATGGCTACTGGAAAGCCGAGGTCTTTTCTGCATGTCGTCAGATCTGAAATCGATTTTCAACCCGATATGGATCCCCATGCAGATGCAGTTTATGCCAAGGCGCGCGAAAACCTTGATACGCTTGTTTCTGAGGGTAGCTTGATTCGAGAAGCCGCCTCTTCACTCTATATCTACCGTCAGCAGATGGGATCACATGTCCAGACAGCCGTCGTCGCATGCTGCGAAATAGATGACTACGCCAATAATGTCATTCTCAAGCACGAAAAGACACGCAAGGACAAGGAAGACGACAGGACGCGGCATATTCTCGAAACGAACGCCAATACAGGACAGGTTTTTCTGACTTACCGCGATGTAGCCACGATCGACTGGCTCGTGACCTCAGAATGCAATGCTGCGCCCTTGTATGACTTCACGACAGAAGATGGCATCCAACACACCGTCTGGAAGGTTGAAAAAGGCTCTGCACTCGCTCAGGCATTCTGCACCGTGCCGAAAGCGTATATTGCCGATGGTCATCACCGTTCCGCTGCATCCTTTCGTGCTGGTTTGGAAAGACGTAAGGCGGCTGGCGATTCGGTTGACCGTTCTGCAGAGTACAATCGGTTCATGGTTTGTCTTTTCCCGGCCTCTCAGCTTAAAATTCTTCCCTATAACCGCTGCGTCAAAGATTTAAATGGTCTATCCGAAGCAGAGTTTTTGAAAGCGGTTGAAGCGAGATTCAAGGTAGAAGAGGTTGATTCACCCACGCTTGATAGCACGTGTACGAGCGCTATGTATTTAGGCGGTAAGTGGCGTAAGCTCTCTTGGACGCTACCCAGCTCGGTTGCAGCCGATCCCGTTTCACAATTAGATGTGAGTCGCCTTCAAGAAGATTTGCTCGCTCCTATTCTCGCCGTTGGAGATCCTCGGACGGATTCGCGCATTTTCTTTGTCGGCGGTATCCGCGGCAACGATGAGCTCGTTAAAAACGTGAAAAACGGCAAGGCCGCTGTTGCCTTTGCCATGGTTCCCACGACGATTGATCAGATGATGGCGATCGCGGATGCTGGGCAGACCATGCCACCTAAAAGCACTTGGTTTGAGCCCAAGCTCCGAAGTGGGCTTCTCGTGCATACGCTTGATTAAACAGTAACGGCGCATACCTTCGAAATTTTATAAGATGAAAACCAACTTGACCCGCGACGAAATTGCAGCCATGATCGACCATACGGTGCTGGCTCCCACGAGCCCACATGCCACGTTCACGGAAGCTTGCGCCTTTGCTCTTGCGAACCACTGTGCAAGCGTCTGTATTTGTCCGTTTTTTGTTAAAGAATGTGCCCAACTCCTGAAGGGAAGTGGCGTTAAAACGTGCACGGTGATCGGATTTCCTCACGGCACGCATTCGACGGCGTCCAAGGTAGCCGAAGCAAAGCTCGCCATTGCTGATGGTGCGGAAGAACTTGACATGGTGGTCAATATCTCGAAGGTCAAAGACCACGACTGGGTCTACGTGAAGGCCGACATTGAAGCCGTTACCCGAGCTGTGCACCAGGCTGGATGCAAGGTTAAAGTCATTTTTGAAAATTGCTACCTCGACACCGAGGAAAAGAAAAAGCTATGCCGGATTTGTTCCGACTTGCGATGTGACTGGGTCAAGACCTCGACAGGATTTGGAACTGGAGGTGCCACGCTCGAGGATCTTGCGCTGATGAAAGCGTCGATTGACGAGGGTATTCAGATCAAAGCCGCTGGCGGCATTCGTACGCTGGAACAGCTTCTAGCCGCCCATGCAGCAGGCGCTACTCGCATCGGTTGCTCACGCTCGGCAGATGTTCTTGCAGCGGTAAAAGAATGAAAGAGAAAATTAATGACCAATAACGATACCTTACGACGATTACGTTACGCGCTCGATAAAGACGATTTGGCGATTGCTCAGATTACCTCAAAATCTGGCCGAAGGACATCGGTAGAGGAGGTCATGGCTTGGCTTGAGCCCGAAGATAGCCCTCACTATGTTGACCTTTCAGACTCCGACCTCTGCAGCTTCCTCGATGGGTTGATCATTGAAAAACGAGGACCGAATCCATCAGGTAGTATTCCAGTACCCCTTCGATACTTGTCCAACAATGATATTTTAAAGAAGCTTCGGATTGCCTATAACTTCAAGTCTGATGACATGCTTGCTGTATTCAAAAAAACGGAATTCGACATCTCAAATGCTGAACTCGGATCTTTTGCGCGTCACGCTGACCATCCAAAATACGCCAAATGCCCAGAACAGGTGTTGCGTAAATTCATCAAAGGTCTCAGCCTCTGACAGAAAAACGAGAAACCCCGGACAGGTATCTAAAGAGTCTCCCACTATTCCAGTCCCAAAGGGGCCTCGGAAGGAAATAAGGGTCAGACGTATAAAATCCCAAGGAAGCTGCTGCCATTCTTGGCGTCTGTCGACGATCCCTGTTACGCTACGAGCGTGAAGGCAAGCTCCACCGTATCCCGGTCTCTCCCCGCAAAATCCGCTATGACGCCGATGAGGTGGAGCGACTGGCATGTGGTGGGGCTGAATGAAGGCGTTTGGGCTGGTATCCTAGGTACCGAGAGCCTGAGCCAGTAGACATAAGAGTGCGGCTGTGGCAGGGCAGGGTGGACTATGGTTGTTTTGCCCAACGAATTAAATGCGCTCATAATTGTTTATATGGTTGAAAAACAAGACGGTAAAAGCTAATATCTCATCTATGTAAAACTGTATGATGCAGCGATCTGCTTTATTGCCTGTTTGCTAAAATCAAGTTTCTGGGTTTAGCTCTTGTGGATGAGGCGCTCGGGGTAAGGGCTCTATTGAACGATGAGTACACGATTCTTCACCAACAGACGCAACAACACACTGATTGAGAAGTTCGCCGGAGTGTTTGCCAATAACCCGGAAATCCTTTTCTTTGATGCCCTTGTTGGATACTTCCGCTCGTCAGGCTATTTCGCCCTTCGTCCGAATCTTGAAAAGCTTGAAAAAATCCGAATTTTGGTCGGCATTGACGTTGATTTACGTGCCGCACAGTGTCAGGATCGTGGGTTGCTCTTTGATGCTGATGTTCCGTCTGCCATTGAAGCCTTTATGGCTGACATGAAAAAGGATATTTCGGAGGCTCACTACGATGCCTCTGTTGAGGCAGGGATTTTGCAGTTTATCCAAGATGTCGCCACAAAGAAAGTCGAGCTCCGAGCACATCCGTCCCGCAATCTCCACGCGAAGATCTACATTTTCCGTCCAGCGGATTTCAATGAACACAAGCACGGCAATGTAATAACCGGGTCATCGAATCTGACCGATGCTGGGATGGGCACCGGCAAGGGACCTGCCAATTATGAGTTCAACGTGCTGTTGAGCGATTACGACGACATTGTCTTTGCGACAGATGAGTTCGACCTACTCTGGGCTGAGGGGGTAGACATCCTTCCCACCCAAATCGGGACCCTCAAGAAGGACACGTATCTAAACGACGACATCACGCCTTATGAGCTCTACCTTAAATTTCTAGTCGAGTATTTTGGACATGGCGTTGAATTCGACCCATCCGCATCAGCCGACCTTCCAGAAGGTTTCAAACGTCTAAGCTACCAGACCGATGCGATTAACCAGGGGTTCGACTTGTTGCGCAAGCACAATGGTTTCTTTCTGGCGGACGTGGTCGGTCTCGGCAAGACCATTGTGGCATGCCAAATAGCCAGAAACTTCTTCTATCACAACGGCTTCCCTGTTCATGTTGGACGGACCCTGATCGTTGTGCCGCCTGCCGTCCGCGACTCTTGGGAGGACACTGTTGCCAAATTCAAACTCAGCAACGTTGACATCGTATCATGTGGAAGTCTTCACAAGGTACGCCACCCCGAGCGCTTTGATCTCGTCATTGTCGATGAAGCCCACAAGTTCCGGAATGCCTCGGCGGGGATGTATGAATTGTTGCAGCGCATCTGCAAAACCCGGGTCTACAACAACTCCACCAACCGCCTTGAATCCAAAAAAGTAATTCTGGTTTCAGCCACTCCGTTTAATAATTCTCCTAAAGACATCTATAATCAGCTCCTTCTGTTTCAGGACGGCAAGGAAACCACGTTGGACATCGCCAACCTCCAAAGCTTTTTTGCCGAACGTATGGACGAGTGGAATGCTGCAAAGGAGCTCCCTATCGCCGGGGCCCGAAAGGCTGTCATGACCATTACGGAGAAAATCCGTGAGAAAATTCTCGCACCAATCACGGTTCGTCGCACCCGAACAGACCTCAAGGTGCAAGAACCCTACCGCAAGGATCTTGAATCTCAGGGGATTGTATTCCCGGAAGTATCTCGTCCCGAAAAGTCCTTCTACGTCCTCAGCCCGGAAATGGACCATGCCTACGACATAACGCTGGAAATGCTCGGGAATTCCAAAATCGGACTGACCTACAACCGATATCGTGCCATACAGTATCTCAAGACACCGGAACTCAAAGCTAAATATCCCAACGCCGATTTGGTTTCCATTCAGCTCGCAGCCATCATGAAGACGATGCTGGTGAAACGCCTTGACAGCTCTTTCCACGCCTTCAGGTCTTCGTTGCACCGCTTCCGCGATGCTAATGCCGCTATGGTGTCCATGTTCGAACGCGGCCGTGTCTTTATCGCCCCCGAGTACAATGTCTCGGAGTATATCCTTGAAGACCGCGAAGAGGAGTTGATCGATTTACTGACCAAGCAGATGTTTCTGGACCCCACCATTACCATTTGCGCTCCAAGCGATTTTCATGAAGGCTATATCGACGGGCTCAAACACGATCTGGAAATACTTGAAGGTCTATGTCAAGAATGGGACAAATTCAATGGCTCCGGCCCCGAGAATGAGGAGGATCCGAAATTCGACGCATTCATCGGGATGTTTCCGAAACTCTTTGATCCTGTACGGAACCCATCCGGTAAAATTATCGTCTTCACCGAATCGGCGGAAACATCCAGATATCTAGAAAAACGGCTCGCAGTTGTTGCCGCCGATCGTCAGGTGTTGCGCGTTGACTCCTCCAACCGCAAAGAAAAACAGGCCATAATCAAAGCGAACTATGATGCGAACTTCGAGCCACGATCGCTTTGGCGCGACGATTGCCCCATCCTCATCACAACCGAAGTCCTCGCTGAAGGCGTCAACCTCCATCGCGCCAACACCGTCATCAATTACGATACCCCCTGGAATGCCACACGCCTAATGCAGCGACTCGGCCGGGTCAACCGCATTGGTGCCACGTCCTCTGTCATTCACAACATCGTCTTCTTCCCTACCTCCAAGGTCGACCGCGACATAGACCTACAGAAGAAGGCCATCATGAAACTCCAGGCCTTCCACACGGCACTGGGAGAGGATTCGCAGATTTATTCCGAGACCGAGGAAATTGACACATTTGGGCTCTTTGATCTCGACATCCAGGAAGAACGCGACGAACGCCTTGACTACCTCATGGAACTCCGCCGCTTCAAGTCGGAACAGCCGTCCGAGTTCCGCCGCATTAGGACTTTGCCTGTCCGCGCCCGTGTCGGACGGGTCAACAAGACGAAATCCGGTAGCACGGTCGTCTTTGTGCGTAACCGCCGCCGGGACTCCTTTACATTGATACCTGAATCCGGCTTACCTCAGGATCTGTCTTTCATTGAATGCGCACGCGAACTTGTCGCCAAGCCCTCTGAGAAATCGGTTCCTCTCCCGCCAGGCCACCACGAGCAGGTCCGTCTTGCTGTCGAGCATTTTGAGAATGCACTCCAGACTGAGCGCACCGAAAACCTCAAGGTCACGACCAAGCATACCCCAGCCGAGCAAGCTGCCCTTTCACTGCTCAAAACCCTCTCGGGCTACCACCTGGTGGGCAAAGAGGAGAGGCATCTCTGCCAACTCGCCATCGACGCCATTGGGAAAATCAAGTTCCAGAAGCTCGCAAGCAAACTTGCCGCACTGGCTCGGAAGCAGAAGAAGCAACCGGACTCAGGAGAGGTATTAATCGACAAGGTGCTTGGCGTCCTCAAGGAATACCCGCTCATCGAACCCACCCATCCCGACACCCCAGAATCGCCTCGGGCAGAAGCGGTTCCGGACATCATCATCTCAGAATCGTTTGCGGGGGCACCTATTGCTTTACATTCATGAAACACCGCATTTTCATCAGCAGTGTACAAAAAGAGTTTGCACATGAAAGACAGTCTCTAAAGGCCTATATTCTAGGAGACGCCATGCTGGGGCAATTCTTCGACGTCTTCCTTTTTGAAGACATGCCGGCAACCAGCCAGAGAGCAGATTCGGTTTACCTCCAGGAAGTGGCACGTTGCGACATATATCTCGCTCTATTGGGCAATGAATATGGCGGGGAAGATTCCGAAGGACTGTCTCCGACTCAACGAGAATACGATCTCGCTGCAAGCTCGAACAAACATCGAATCGTGTTTGTCAAGGGGGACGCCGATTCAGACAAGTCCAAGCATGTCAAGATGCAAGCGTTAATCAAATGCGCTGGCTTGCAACTGATCAGGCGTCGGTTTTCAAATCTTGAGGGACTCACGGTCTCAGTCTACGCAAGTCTTGTCGAATATCTGTCCACCAAAAATTTGCTTCGCCTCGGCCCCTTTGATGCAGCCGCATGCCAAGACGCTACACTGAAGGATCTTTCGGAGGAGAAAATATCTCATTTCGTAAGTGTCGCTCGAAGAGCGCGTGGATTCCCCTTGGGAGAAGATGCGCCTCCTCTCGATATTCTCCAACACTTACATCTCGTCAAAAATGATCGCCCAACAAATGCAGCCATTCTGTTGTTTGGCAAGACACCGCAGAAATTTCTGATTTCGTCAGAAATAAAATGCGCACATTTTCATGGTACACAGGTGAGAAAACCTATTCCCTCATATCAGACATACAAAGGGACTGTCTTCGACCTTGTGGATCAGGCTGTTGATTTTGTTCTGTCCAAGATCAACCTTTCCGTTGGCACCCGTGAACTAAGTTCGCAGGTACCTGTGGCATACGAGATTCCCCCAGAGGTCGTTCGGGAAGCTATTGTCAATGCCGTAGCGCACCGAGATTACACCAGCAACGGCAGTGTACAGGTCATGCTCTTTTCCGATAGATTGGAAATTTGGAACCCCGGGGCACTACCTCCTTCATTATCCCTTGACATGTTACGCCATCCACACGGCTCTGTGCCCGGCAATCCACTTCTGGCCGAACCGCTGTATCTGACAAAGTACATCGAGCGAATGGGTACAGGAACCGGCGACATGATATGGCGTTGCCGAAACGCCAACCTCCCCGAACCGGAATTCACCCTCCCCGATGGATTCGTTGCCACCATACGCCGTAAGTCGGCCGCCGCCTTCGAATCCGTAGGCGGACATATTGCCCCACCAGTCACCCCACCAGTCACACTACCAGTCGCCCCACCAGTCGCTTTGCAGATCGGTGTGCTTCTGCGCTTGTTGGCACAATTCGGCCCACAAGGAAATACCAAGATCCGTGAACATCTCGGACTAAAAGACCGCGCCCATCTCCGCGAACGGTATGTGGATCCGGCCTTGGCTGATGGTCTTGTTGAATACACGATTCCTGACAAGCCTCATAGTCGTCTTCAGAAATACCGACTGACCCCGAAAGGCATCGCACTCTTAGAATCCCTGCAGAACGAAGCACCGAAACCATAATACCCTCCAGCCGAGTTCTTCATGTTCAATTCGTAATCCATAATTTGTAATTCGTAATTTTCCCATGTCATCCCTTCAATCCTTCCTTCAAGCACCATATTCCAGAGACATCTGGACCGAACTCCTCCGCACCCTCTTTAGTTCTTCCGCCGAACTCTTTAGCAAGCCAGCCCCCATTCCCAGTTCTGGGTTCGAGGGCGTCTTCGCGAAGGTTCTGCATCTCGGTGACCTCAAGACCGCCGACGGCAAGGTCGCGGCGCTACTGGACATCGAAGTCGTACCCGAAATCAGCCTCTCCCGTAATCGCGCTGGCATCCGCCACCTCGCCGCACGCCTCATCGACGGCACGCAGCGACAGGCGATCCTCGCCGCCTTCCACAGCGCAACATCTCCCGACTGGCGCTTCTCCTTTATCATCCGCGAAAAAACCTTCGACATTGCCACGGGCGAAATTCGAACAACCGAAACGCCCGCCTGTCGCTTCACGTACCTTCTCGGACCCAATGAGAAATGCCGTACTGCCGCCGAACGCTTTGCCACGCTGAGCGGAACAACCTCAACGCTTAAGGACATCGAAGCGGCTTTCAAAGTCGACCAGCTTACCAAGGAGTTCTACTCCGAACTCTCGGATTGGTATTTCTGGGCACTCACGCGTGTCCGCTTCCCCGATGACGAGGAAAAGAACGAGGAAAAGCGTAACGCCACCATGACGATCCGCCTCATCACGCGGCTGATATTCGTGTGGTTTTTGAAGAAGAAAGGTATCATACCCGAGTGTCTTTTCGATAAAACTGCCGTTAATGAATGGCTCAACAACTCCGATTCCACCAACAGCACCTACTATAAAGCCGTCCTTCAGAACCTTTTCTTCGCTACCCTCAATTTCGACCAAAAAGAAGGACAGCGCGGATTCGTCGAATGGGGCAAGAAGGGCGTTCTGGGCTATCGCTATCTACGTTTCTTTAAACGTGGCGCGGCGGAGAAGTTCCTCGATGCCTGCAAGGACATCCCATTTCTGAACGGCGGACTCTTCGAGAATCTGGATAAGCATACAGAGACTCCGAATCCTGTCCGCATTGACTGCTTTTCAAACATCAAGGAGAACGAACCACGTCTAGCAGTCCCCGACGATCTCTTCTTTTCTCAAGAGCAAATCGTCAACCTTTCTGCATTCTATGACGACAAGAGGAAGTCCACCGTCAAGGTCAAGGGGCTCTTCGAGATTCTCAACTCGTACAACTTTACCGTTGAGGAGAACACGCCATACGACAAAGATGTCGCCCTCGACCCCGAACTCCTCGGGCAGGTTTTCGAGAACCTGCTAGCCAGCTACAACCCCGAGACGAAAACTACGGCCCGCAAGCAGACAGGCTCGTTCTATACGCCACGTGAAATCGTCCAGTATATGGTTGACGAAAGCATCGTCGCCCACCTCAAGCAGACCGTCGGCGCCGACCTTGAACCAGAGTACCGCAAGCTGACCCGCTACGGCGACGAAAATCTGGAACTCACCGAGAAGCAGAAGGCACAGATCGTCAAAGCGCTTACCACCTGTAGGATACTCGATCCCGCCTGCGGTTCCGGAGCCTTCCCGATGGGTATCCTCCAGCAGCTTGTGCACATCCTCAACCGCCTCGATCCCGACAACCGTCATCTCAAGGCGGAGGCGATCAAGCAGGTTCAAGAAGAAGTCAACCAGCTCGGGGACGATTCTGCCGACGTCGACGAAAATATGGAAAAGATGCAGGAGACGCTTAAACTCTTTGACGAGGCTGCAACGCGTCCTGACTACGCTAGGAAACTGCTGCTTATCGAAAACAGCATCTACGGTGTGGACATTCAGCCTGTTGCCGTTCAAATTTCCAAACTTCGCTTCTTCATCTCACTGGTCGTCGAACAAAATCTCAAGGAGGCAATCCGTCCGTTGCCGAATCTCGAAACAAACTTCGTGGCAGCCAACACGCTGATCAATATCGACAAGCCTGAACTTTTGACCGACGATCCTCAGATCAAGGTAATCGAAAAGGAACTCAAAGCGAACCGCCACCGTCGCTTCTTTGCACGCACGACATCAGTTAAACAGAAATGCGAACGAGAAGACAAGCGGCTTCGCGAAAAACTTAAGAACAGGCTTGTCGGACTTGTCACCAGCATCGACCAAGAGACAATTGACACGAATCTTGCGCGTATTGAAAAGTACAAAAAAGAACGTGCGAAATACAGCGATGAAATTTGGCAAGTCCGTGATGATCCGACTCAGATCGATTTTTTCGGCAACTCCGCTCCCGAGCAGCAGAAACTGCCGTTACGAGTTGACGCTAATAAAGAGAAGCGGGACAATATTGATGCAGGCATTCGGGCCTGTGAATCCAAGATCGAGAAGGAATACGCCAAGGCCAAAGGCAATTCTTTCACAAAGGAAGCCGAGAAGCTAGCCAAGTGGGACCCCTACGATCAGAATGCATCCTCTGAATTCTTCGATTCTGAATGGATGTTCGGGATCACCGACGGCTTCGACATTGTCATCGGCAACCCGCCGTATGTGCGCCAGGAAGCCATTAAAGACCAGAAGCCAGTTCTCAAGGCTCAAAACTTCGAATCCTTTAGCGGTGTTGCCGACCTCTTCGTCTACTTCTATGAACGGGGAATCAAGCTTCTTACCGACTCTGGCCATCTTTGCTTCATCACCTCGAACAAATACCTTCGTTCAGGATATGGGGAAGCACTCCGCAAGTACCTTGCCACAAAAACGCAAATCGATAAGCTCATCGACTTCGGCGATGCGCCTGTCTTTGAAGCCATCGCCTACCCGAGCATCATGCTCACGCAGCGCCGTGAACCCTCACCCACGCACAAACTCCAAGCATTTGTCTGGACGCCCGGCCCGGCGATATCGGAATTCCCATCGGTCTTCGGCCAGCAGAAATTTGCCCTTCCACAGTCCTCGCTTCGTTCCGACGGATGGCAACTCGAACGCAAAGACATCATTGACCTCCTCGGTAAACTCCGCTCATCAGGAACTCCTTTGGGAGACTATGTTAAAGGTCGATTCTACTACGGAGAGGCTCTTGCAAAACCCCTCGCGTCGCCCGCCTGCGGCGGACAGCGCGAGTGT
>CAZKJH010000126.1:0-11096 GCA_964553035.1 uncultured Lentisphaerales bacterium
CGGACGACTCTCGGCCTGATTATGCGTCGAAGGAAGGCCAAATGAAAACGCCGTGTTACCACACTTCTCCAGCAATTTCTTGACTTTAAAGTCCCTTTTATATTAGTATCCTGCCCTGTCGTACAATACAGGGCGAGTGGTGAAATTGGCAGACACGTCAGACTTAGGATCTGATGTCGCAAGACTTGCGGGTTCGAGTCCCGCCTCGCCCACCAACTTAGAATAAACCCCACACGGTCTACCATGTTTTCAGGTACATACACAGCAATTGTGACTCCATTTAATCGCGACGGCTCGGTCGACTACGGATGTTTTCGAGAGTTGATTGAAAAGCAAGTCGCCGCAGGAATCTCGGGCATCGTTCCCGTTGGAACGACGGGAGAATCCCCTACACTTTCAACAAAAGAGCATGTCGATGTCATCAAGGCCGCCGTTAAATTTGTTTCCGGTCGAATGCAGGTTATCGCGGGGACAGGTGCCAATTGCACGGAAGAGGCCATTGAGTTGACGAAGGCCGCTCTCGATGCAGGCGTTGATGCGACGCTCCAGATTACTCCGTATTATAACAAGCCGACTGCTGAAGGCCTCTTCCGTCATTTTTCGGCAATCGCTGATTTGGGGTTGCCTGTGATGTTGTATAACGCGCCGGGGCGTACTTCGCGCGAAATTCCCATATCCGTGGTGAAGCGCCTCGCCGCGCATCCTTCCGTTGTTGCAGTCAAGGAAGCCGCTGGCGATGTCGGTCGCGTCAATCAGATCCGTGCAATCTCTGATCTCGAGGTGCTTTCTGGCGATGATCCGCTGACGCTGCCGATGATGGCGGTCGGCGCACGCGGTGTCGTGAGTGTGGCGTCGAACGTCGTGCCGAGGCGGGTGGTCGAGATGGTCAATTTAGCGATGGAGTACAAGTACAAAGAGGCACTCGTCATTCACGACGAGCTTGTGCAGCTCTTCGCTGATCTTTTCATCGAGGTGAACCCCGTTCCAGTCAAAGCCGCATTGGCCATAATGGGGCAGATCGAAGAGATCTATCGGTTGCCACTCTGCGAAATGGAGTCGGCAAACCGAGATAAGCTTCAGTCGACGCTGACTTCGCTCGGCTTTGTCGTGTGATTAAGGCAGTCTTTATTTCTTGATACCAATACGGATGGGACAGACGATGACTTCAGTAGCAATTTTAGGAGCTGGCGGTCGCATGGGTGCGGCGTTGATCAGTTCAATTCGAACATACGAAAACCTTAAACTCGGGGCAGCTGTTGAGCAACCCGGTAACTCGAGCGTTGGACTTGATTCCGGAACCGTGTCGGGATGCTGGTCAAATGGTGTCACCATCACTGACGACATCTCAGCAGCGATTGCTGCAGTGGATGTCGTCATAGACTTCACGTTTCATACGGCGGTGCCTGAGACGGCCATGCTGGTGAAGAAGCACAATAAGGCCTACGTTCTAGGAACGACGGGTTTGACCACCGAGGAACTCGAAGTGGTGCAGACCGCTGCGCAGACGGTGCCGGTGCTCATGGCACCGAACATGAGCCTCGGTGTGAACTTGCTTTTAAGTCTCGTTAAACAGGCGGCGGCTATCCTCAACGAAGGTTACGATGCGGAAATCGTCGAGATGCATCATCGTCATAAGAAGGATGCACCTTCCGGAACTGCGCTGGCGCTGGCGAAGGCCGTTGCCGCTGGTCGCGAAGTTAATTTAGAAGATGTTGTTTGCTATGGCCGCGAAGGCATGACGGGTGAACGCAAGCCCGAGACGATTGCTATTCATGCGGTTCGTGGCGGTGACATCGTCGGCGATCATACTGTCATGTTTGCGACGGATGGTGAGCGTGTTGAAATTACGCACAAGGCGACGGGACGTCGCTGTTTGGCTGGAGGTGCACTTCGTGCCGCGGGCTGGATTGTTTCCAAAGAGCCTGGATTCCACTCCATGCGAGACATGCTTGGAATTTAATGGGATGCGGTGGAGCGGTAAGTCGCTGCTGCGAATAATGGTATCGATACAAGAAGGAGTACTAAATGGCAAAGAAGAATTTAGGATGGGATTGTGCAAAAGAAATTTTCGCAGAATATGGAGTGGACGCTCAGGCCGCTATCGATGCAGCGCTGGCAATTCCTATCGCGATGCATTGCTGGCAGGGCGATGACATTGGCGGATTTGAAAAGGCTGCTGGTGGAGCCGATGGTGGTATCGCTGTTACGGGGAATTTTCCTGGCCGCGCTCGAACTCCAGAGGAACTTCGTGCAGACTTCGAGAAAGTGCTTTCCTTCATCCCCGGCACATCGCGTATCAACTTACATGCTTGCTATAGCGAGCCGGTAAACGGCAAATACGCGGATCGCGATGAAATCACGTTCGCCAATTTTAAGAATTGGGTCGATTGGGCCAACGCCATCGGCATCGGCATCGACTTCAATCCGACGTTCTTCGGTCACCCCAAGGCTTCTGATGGTTTCGCGCTGGCTAATCGTGACAAGGGTATCCGCGACTTCTGGGTCGAACATGGCTGTCGCTGTCGCGAAATTGCGGCCAAAATTGGTTCCAAGACTAAGTCGTCCGTCCTCAACAACTTCTGGACACCCGATGGCTACAAAGATACGCCTGCAGACCGACTGGGCCCACGCGAACGGCTACTGGATTCGCTCGACCGCATGTTCAAGAAGAAGTACAGTCCCAAGCTAAGCGTTGACTCTGTTGAGAGCAAGCTCTTCGGCGTGGGATGCGAAAGCTACACGGTAGGCTCTCACGAATTCTATTTGGGATACGCCGTTAGCCGTCAGAAACTCGCCTGCCTTGATGTCGGCCATTTTCATCCGACAGAGGTCATTTCGGAAAAGCTTAGTGCCGTGCTCCTCTTCATGCCTGAAATTGCATTGCACGTCAGCCGTCCCGTACGCTGGGACAGCGACCACGTTATTGCGCTCGATGACGAACTCAAGGCGATTGCTCAGGAGATCGTGTGGAACGGCCTCGAGTCGCGAATTCGTCTCGGTCTCGATTATTTCGATGCCAGCATCAATCGCATTGCCGCTTGGACGATCGGCACCCGCAACATGCGCAAGGCACTGCTCATGGCGAAGCTCACGCCGTTCAAGCTTCTTCGCGATGCCGAGAGCACCGGTGACTATACCTCCCGTTTAGCACTTCAAGAAGAGTTCCGCACATTACCCTATGGCCTTGTTTGGGATCAGGCTTGTGCTCAGACAGGCAAGGGCTCGGGCAAGCAGTGGTTGGCATCCTGCAAGAAGTACGAAGCGGATGTGCTTTCGAAGCGCTAATGTCACTTACCCTTACGATTGATTCGATCGCGTATCGCGGTGCAGGAGTTGCCAGAAGCGAGGGCATTGTTTACTTTGTGCCCGGCACCTGTCCCGGCGAAGATGTCATCGCCAAGATTGTGCGCGAGAAGAAGTCCTTTAAAGAAGCGCAGGCACTTCTTGTCGTCAAACGGTCACCCGATCGGTTGAATAAGCCCAATTGCCACTTCGTGACCTCAGAGGGCGACATCCAAGTTCCCGGATGTGTTTACGATCATGTCACCCATGAAGCGGAGTTGCGTTACAAGCAGGATCAGTTACTGTCCTTCTTGTCGCGCCAGGGTGGTATTGCAAACGCCAGCGAGATCCTCCTTGAGCCCTTAAAGTCGCCGAAGTTGTTGCACTACCGTAACAAGATAACCTTGCATATCGGTCGCAATGCTGAGGGGAGCAAGATTCTCGGCTATGTCGGGGAGGACAATGTCAGCATCGTCGATGTGCCACAGTGTCCGCTTGCCGTTCCCGAGATCAATGAGGTCTTGACGGAAATTCGTGCCGATCGTGAATTTTGGAAGTATATGGGGGCTGACGGCTCCATTGCTTTGCGGTGGACGGAGACGGACGGCGTGATCGTAATACCGGAAACGGAAGGACGTGAAGAAGCGTCTTTGCCGCCGCTGACTGAGTTGTCGCCCGTGGTCGGAAAGCTCATGGTTCCTGCTAAGGGATTTTTCCAGGTCAATTCGGAAGTCGGCGCTGAGTTGGTTTCGTATGTCACAGGTCTTGTCGAGACGTGCGAACCGCGCGAGTTGATTGATTTTTATTGTGGTGTTGGCGTGTTCGGCCTTTCGGCGTCAAAACGGAAGGTTCGTCACGTCATCGGCTTCGATTCTGGACGTGGCGTGATCCGAACGGCGAACGACAATGCCCGCCGTCTTGGACTTCCCACACGCTTCTTTTGTGAGTATTCATCTCGAATCGCCAGTCGAGCGCTTGCGCAACTTGAATCGACGAATCGTATGGTGATTGTCGATCCCCCACGTGCCGGGCTCGAGCCTGAGGTCACCTCCGCGTTACTTGAACATCCTGTTGATCATGTTGTGTATGTGTCGTGTTCACCCGATACACTCGCCCGTGATCTCGCGCTTCTGACCAAAGAAGGCAGGTATCAAGTGAAGTCGGCGCGCATCTTCGACATGTTTCCCCGCACCGCTCACTTCGAGACGGTAGTGCACCTCGCTCGGGTGTAAGGTATTCTTTCCTTGAAAGACTAAAACAAGTGTCTCGTTGTAATCTTGACATTTTGTTCAAGATTATATTCGGGCGGTTGCGCGTAGCCGGGTGGGAATAAGGGTGGGAATGGGAATAAGTCACCGAATGGGGATAAGATTTTTTACAGATTTTTGGAGATTTTTTTAGAGTCTTCAGCTTATTGACAAAATTAGTTCAGTACGGCATAATAGACCGATTCTTTTTGACAATAATGAATTTAGGGGATTTTCGCAATGGCTCGTCGTATTTTGATCGCTGGTAACTGGAAGATGAACAAGACTTCCGCTGAGGGCACCGCTCTCGTGAAGGAAATCAAGGCCGCATTGCCTTGCGGCGGATCGTCCTGCTGTTCGACCGGCCCCGAAGTTCTCGTCTGCCCCCCTTATTTGACAATCCCCGCTGTTGCGGCTGAGACGGCTGGCTCCTGCGTGAAGCTGGGTGCGCAGAATGTGCATTGGGCTGAGAACGGTGCTTACACGGGTGAAGTCTCGACAGCCATGCTCAAGGATGCCAAGTGCTCCCATGTCATTATTGGACACAGCGAGCGTCGCCAGTATTTCGGTGAAACTGATGAAACTGTCAACAAGCGCACGAAGGCAGCCGTTGCCGCAGGGCTTGTCGCCGTCGTTTGTGTCGGCGAATTACTTGACGAGCGCGAAGCCAATACGACCAACGAAGTTGTCGAGCGTCAGATTCGCGTGGGCTTTGCAGGACTCACCGCCGCTGATATGGAGAAGGTCGTGATCGCCTACGAGCCTGTTTGGGCTATCGGCACCGGAAAAGTCGCTAGCGACGAGCAGGCGCAGGAAGTTCACGCATTTATTCGCGCAAAGCTAGCTGAGCTGTTCGGAGCGAATACAGCCGAAGTGACGCGCATTCTTTATGGTGGTAGCATGAAGCCGGGCAATGCGGCTGGATTGCTTGCGCAGAAAGATATTGATGGCGGCCTCATCGGCGGCGCCGCTCTCAAGACAGAAGATTTTGTAGGCATCGTTAAGGCGGCAATCGCCTAGTTTCTCAACTCGTGACTCACCGGAGATTTATCCATCATGACTATGATCATCATTCGCATTCTTATGGGGCTTGAAGCTATCGTCTGCCTCCTGCTCATCGGCATCGTTCTTATTCAGCGTTCCAAAGGGCAGGGCGTTGGCCTGAGCTTCGGCGGTGGCGCGGAAGCCGTCTTTGGTGCTCAGATGGGCAATGTACTGACCCGAACCACCGTGGTACTCGGTGTGATATTCCTCTTAAATACCGCAGTCCTCGCCGTCCTCAAGCCGACACAGCGCGGTGATTCACTTTCTGAGCGCATGACCCCTAGTACATCTGAGGCCGTCCAAGCACCTGCACCCACAGCGGAAGATCTTGAAGCTGCACTTGGTTCTGACGCGATCGCTCCGGTTCAGGGAGCAACGGATGCTACGGCAACTGATATTGAAGCTGTTGCACCTGCTGTTGAAGCACCAGCCGATGTTGTCGTACCTACGGCTGAAGCCATCGTGCCTGCCCCTGCAGTAATCGCACCCGCTGTCGTCGCACCCGCTGTCGTCGCACCTGCTGTGGTTGTTCCTGCTAAGGCCGCCCCTGCGGTCGTGGTTCCCACACCTGCAGAGCCTGCCGCAGAGGTTCCTGCAGAGCAGAAGTAAGGTTTCTGGCTGAGCCCAGCTTCATCAAAAAGTTGTATCGAGAGGTACGCCTTAGCGAAAGAAGAAAGATGAAGAGACGAATAACTGTCACGCTGTTTTTTCTCGGATGTATACTATCGTTTGCAGATGATTCCCCAGCACCACAGCTCACGTTGGTAGGATGGGGTTTAGACGCGAAAAATCTCGATACTTTCTTTGCAGGTGCGGCGGAAGTTGGTTTTGATGAACTTATCACGTCATCAACCGACCCTGTCTTCTTAGAGAAAGCGGTAAACCTCGGAGGAATGTATAACATTAAGATCTTTGCTTGCCTTACTCCGATGGGGGGGATAGCAGGAATATGGAAAGCAGAACACGCTGAGAAGCCTTTCCCTTGGCAGGTCATCAGTGAGGAGGAGGCAGCAACAGTCACGTTTCTTTCTGCCGGAAAAAACAAGTACCTCGTTCCCTACCAATGGGGAGGTGAACCGTTGCTAGCGAATGAAGTTCTTATGAACCGGATCCTTTGCTTTAGCCACAGGGAAGGCCGAGCGTTGTTTGAGACAATCATTGATCGCATTGTGACCGTTCCAGGGCTGGAAGGTCTGGCTCTGGATGGTTTTGGGTATCAGAACTTTCATGCCTGCTATTGTGCCGAGTGCCAGAAGAAACTTGCTGAGTACAGAACAGAGCATCCTGAGATGTCGCAAGAGCAATCGCGTAACTGCTTCTATCGAGACGCACTGGTTGGGTATATTAATCATCTCGCCAATTATGCGCGTTCCAAGAACGAAACCATTAAAACAGCCATCCATATTTGGCCCGTGTTTGCCCCCGATCCACTGTACGGAAATCGCCTCGACCTGGATTATTGTGGGCAGACAGCCGCATGGTATACGCTTTGGCCGGAAGAAAAAATTGCCGAGTATTCCAAAATAATTTGTTTTGAGGCTCAAAAATACTACCCACGACAAGAAGGTGTTGGAATGATAGGATACTACGACCTTCCAGGTAAGTTTCCGGTTAAAACTGCGGAATGTGTGGAGATGGAACTCTCAACAATGATTGAGAACGGTTGCCGTCGTATTCAGGTCTGCGGCGCAGGGGATGTCATCAATAACAAAGACGTTGCTGCAGTCTTCAAGAAGCATTTCAAGTGACACAACCGACTTGATTCAAACGACACCGTAAGGGCATACTTGTAGCATGAATCAAACTAAAACGAATGAGATCTTAGGTGTCAATTTAATTTCTGAGTCCGCGTGCCAAGCGGTTGCGGTTTTTTCCCTCAACTATCGACAGACGCCTGAGGTAAATGCGTTGGCAACGTTCCTCTCCGAAACGTTCGAAATCGAATTGGCAACCGATTCGGATATTGTATCGGGGTTCTCTTCCGACGAGTCACATCTTCTCGGCACCGCAATCGGTGTGTGCCGTCCACGCAACGAACGTGATGTGGCGGCGATTCTCTCCACGTGTTTTCTCTGTGGCGTCCCGGTAACGATCTGTGCGGGACGTTCGAATCTGACTGGCAGTGCAACGCCGGAAGGCGGGATTATGATCTCGATGTTGTCGATGCAGGAGCCCGCGTTGTTTGTTGACGAGGCGGCGAAGCAGGTGACGGCTCCGGTGGGCATGTTTCTCGAAGCGATGCGCAAAGCCGTGCTTGCTGAGACGCGTTCCCGTCTCTACTATCCGGTTGACCCCACGAGCCGCACGGAGGCAACGGTCGGCGGTTCCATCGCTTGCAATGCGTCCGGATTCACGCCGGGGGCATCGGGTGCAACACGCGATTGGGTTCAGCGCGTGGGTGTCGTGTTGCCGTGCGGTACCTTCGTTTCCGCCAGTCGTGGAGAGGTCATGTCTTCGGACGGAAAATTTGTGCTCAACTCCGGCAACAAGACGATGGAAATTCCTGTGCCTCGCTACCCACGGCCGGCGATCAAGAATGCTGGTGGCCCCTATTCCTCTGCGGACGGCGTGATGGACTTCGTTGATTTCATTGTTGGCTCAGAAGGTCTCTACGGTGTTGTTGTCGATGTGACGCTGAAGCTTCTCGACAGACCCGAGGCTTACCTTGACTTTTTCTTTTCGTTACCATCAGAGGAAGAGGCTATCAAACTCCGCATTCAGCTTGAGGAAGTACTCGAAGGCGATCTGTCGGGGCTGACGGCATTCGAATATTTCGGCATTAATTGTCGACAGTATATGAAGCACGAAAGTCGATTCTTCAGTGGGGAAAATCCCGTAGCCGTGTATCTACAGATTCCTGTTTTCGCAGCAGATGTCGACAGTGCCACCGAGCGATGGTTCGAGCACCTCTGCAGTCTTGATGTTTCCATTGACCCCGATGCGATCATCCTGCTCGACAATGAGCGCGACCGAACGCTGTTTATGGAGGCGCGGCATTCACTGCCGGCAAATTCGCTGGAGGTTGTGACGCACCGCGGCACGTATACGCTGATGACGGATACGGTTGTGCCGACAGAACGCTTTGCCGATTTTTTGTCCTTCACGCACGCGCTACTCAACGAAAATAAACTCGACTACCTAGCCTTCGGACATCTCGGTGATTGCCATTTGCACTTCTCGATGATGCCGGAGAAGAGTCAACTCGAAAACGCCACTCGTGTCTACGAGAGGATTGTGGCAAAGTCTGCAGAACTCGGCGGTGTCTATTCAGGCGAACACGGAACCGGTAAGCGTAAGCGAGCCGACTTTTTAGCCTGCAACGGTCAGTACGGGGTAGACGAAATCCGCAAGGTCAAATCAGTACTCGACCCCGAGTATTTACTCAATCGTGGGAATGTCGTGACCCTGCCGTAAGAGCACCAATTTAGCGCGGTGTTATTTTACCACGAAACATGAACATCACGAGAACTCAATATTCACAAGCAATGTATGGGAGCGAGAATTAGCGATGATGAATGAAAATAAGAAGCAGGTGGATTGTGTACGGGTCGTGATGCCGAAAAGTGAATCCCCGGTGGTGATGAATATTATCGGGGTGTTTACCCGCCAAATTACGGAACGCTGCGCGGCCAAGGTTATCACATCGGGTGATGCGCCCTTGTGGGTGGAACTGGCGCTGGCGTCCAGTATCGGAACTGAAGGTTTTCGGATTGAAGATCGCTTGAATGGCGGCGTGCGGATCACGGGCAACGACGAACGGGGCTTGCTTTACGGCGTAGGCAAGTTTCTGCGTACCAGCAGGTATGACGCTGGCGGATTCAGCCCCAGTTCCTGGCGCGGCACCTCGGTGCCACAGAAGCCCGTGCGCGGAATTTACTTTGCAACACACTTCCACAACTTCTATCATGACGCACCCGTAGAAAAGATCCAGCGTTATGTGGAAGATTTGGGTCTCTGGGGCTTTAACGTGCTAACCGTTTGGTACGATATGCACCATTTTAATGGCTTCGACGACCCCAAGGCTGTCGAGTTCCGTGGGCGACTCCATGCTATTTGCACGGCGGCGCGTCGCGTCGGTCTTGACATCGGCTTTATGGTGATAGGCAACGATGCCTATCAGAATTCGCCTGTCGCGCTGCGGGCGGATGTGAGCGGTAAGCGAGGCGGCTGGTACGATTGTGCCGTTTGCCCGAGCAAACCGGGTGGCATGGAGTATCTGCTGCACGGGCTTGATCAGGAATTTGAATGGTGTGCCGATCTGCACCCACGCTATGTTTGTCTATGGCCTTATGATCAGGGTGGCTGCGGCTGTGACCAGTGCCGACCCTGGGGGATCAATGGTTTTCTCAAAGTGTCCGAAGCGGCCGCAACCTTGGCTCGGCAGAGGCTACCTGACGCCAAGATCATTGCTTCTACCTGGTATTTTGACGATGTCGAATGGCAAGGGCTTACCCAGCGCTTCGCTTCAACGAAGCCGTGGGCGGACTTGATCCTTGCCGAGGAAAGCACACAACCGGCACCTGGCGACTTGCCCATGATTGGTTTTCCTGAGATCAGTATGCATCGAACGTTCCCCTGGGGCGGATTTGGGGCTACGCCGCTACCGCGCCGCGCCCAAAGCCAATGGGATGCGGTCAAGTCCACGATCGCCGGCGGAATCCCTTACTCTGAGGGTCTCTACGAAGACATAACCAAAGTCGTGTTCAGCCAGTTCTACTGGAATGATCAGCCTGTCGAGGACACGCTACGGGAATATGTCGCATTCGAGTATTCCCCAGATGTGGTTGACGACATTCTGAATGTTATCGCCACGCTAGAACAAAACCACCATATGCGTTGGTGGCCCGGGGAGCTAGAGGGCGTGAAAATGGACCTAGATTGGTTCCCCTCAAAGGGAGTCCTCCCTCAACCAGATCCGGGTGCTGAAGAGGCTTACGAAACGGTCAAACGAATCGATGCGCAACTCCGGCCTCAGACACGCCGCTCTTGGCGGTGGCGATTACTTTTCCTGCGAACGTTGTTGGATGCCGAACTGAAAGCCGGCGGTGGTGCACCGAATGATCGGTGCAGGGAAGCGTTTGCAGAGCTGATCGAGATTTATAGTGCCCAAAATGCGATTCCTGCTCTTCGTCCTCCGCTTCCAAAAACAGATTAATCATTTTTTTGGTGCTTCTGGGTTTTGCGTGTGATTTCTTCTTTGTCGCGAGCTTTGTCGATTCATTTCCTGGCCTTGAATCCGCAAATTTCGAAAGTTTTTCGGCCTCAAGGTCGCAGCCTGAATCAGGACAATGGGAAAAGGCACCGTCAATCCCGATGGCGATATCAAGAACATCTTGGCAGAACAGCACGCGAAAAGCTCTCATGTCTCTCCAACCCTTGGGTTCCTCTGGGTTGAACGCCAAATTCCATCTCTTCTCCTGCACGACAAAGCTCGCGACAAAGCTCACGACAAAGTTTGAAGGCAAATTCCATCTCTTCTCCTGCACGACAAAGCTCGCGACAAAGCTCACGACAAAGTTTGAA
>CAZKJH010000127.1:0-11076 GCA_964553035.1 uncultured Lentisphaerales bacterium
ACACTCGCGCTGTCCGCCGCAGGCGGGCGACGCGAGGGGTTTTGCAAGAGCCTCTATGAATTATGAATTTTGGGGCCCTGATGGACTATAGTCGATGGTCTATAGTCTTCCGTGCTGTTCCGTGCCTTCCGTGGATAAAAATACGTTGCGAAGACACCCCACCTACAGGCGTTTCATGGATTTTCATGTGTTTCATGGTTAAAAAATACTGTACGGGTGTTGGTAATAGATTTAGCCTCTTGACTTCTGAATCCTCGGTACTCTCCTACGCTTTACGGGTGAAATCGAAATCAATAGCATCAAGTAGCGCATGGGCGAGTACGGTGTGCCCTGGAATGTTCGGATGTACGCGATCCCAGGCAATATAGGCTGAATGGCAATGGGCGAGCAATCGGTCGGCATACGCCTGTGCATCAACAAAGATGACACCATGCTTTTCTGAGAGCTTCCTGCAGATCGCCCCATATTTCATCGTCTGCTCGGCCATCGCGTCGCTCTTGTTGAGTTCCCAGAAGACTGGGGTCATAATAACGAGACCCTTCACGACGGGTTTCGTGGCGACGATCAACTCCTCGAGTGTCTTCTCATATTCTGCGGCATAGACATGCCTCTCAGGAATCTGGGGGATGTCGAACTGGCGCCAAATATCGTTAATACCGATCATGATCGACACCCAGTCTGGCTTGAGATCGATGACATCCGTTTGCCAGCGAGCCTTGAGATCGCGTACATTGTTGCCGCTGCATCCCATGTTCACGACACGGATCAGATAGTCGGGATAAACGGACGTGAGGAGTCCTTGGAAAATATTTGGGTATCCCGTACCATGCGGATTAAAGAGCCCCTCGGCGATGGGACGGGTGCGACCGGCATCCGTTATGGAATCGCCAATCATGAGAAACTTGCTGTTCTGTTGTATTTTCATGGGGAGAGAGGGGTGGAAATTACGAATTATGAATTACGAATTGGGAGAGGGTGTAGTTTGAGACAAGATTACAAGATTGAAAGTTTAGGAGGGTGAAGACTTTTCAACAAGAAACACAAAAAGGAAGAGAAGGGAAAATTTGGAACTCAGGAAGGCAGGAAGTGTGTATAGGGTGTATCGCGATACTGGTTTTTTCACCACGAAGGACACGAAGATCACGAAACCTTTTCATGAAGTTTTATGTGTTTCATGGTTAAGAAAACAAGGATAAGGCGTGGCCTTTGCGGCGACAAGCTCTTTGAGAAAGGTGAAAACCTGGGCTCTCTGTTCAGCCAACTCCCCTTGGAGAGTCGCGCCCGCAGCGCGAGCGTGCCCTCCCCCGCCCCATGTCGCACAAATTTTCGAAGCGTCGTAAAGTTCACTGGCGCGGAGGCTGATATTAATCGGTTTCCCAGCGAAAACTTGTCGAATAAAAAGAGCGATCTCTACTCCTTTCACGGAGCGAGGGATATCCACAAAACTGTCAGAATCCATTGAGGTGCACTGCTCCGCCTCGTAATCCGCAGGGTTCAGACTCACGACGGCAACCCGGCCATCGTCGGAAACCTCCAGCGATTCGATCAAGCGTCGCTGAAGATGCAATTGACGAAGATGCACGCGGCAGAATATCACATCGTTGATCATCGAAAACCGAGCACCTTTTTCAAGCAGATCGGCGGCGCGTCTCAACGTTTCAGGTGACGTGCAGGGATAGGAGAAACGCCCCGAGTCCGTCACCATGCCAAGCCATAAGGCTTCAGCAATCCCGCGCGTCATCGGCAGATTACCCGCTTCGATAACGGATTGCACGAGTTCGGATGAAGAGCTTGATGAGGGATCGATAAGACAAAGTGGGGCGAAGCCAGAGTTGCTCTTGTGATGATCGATACAAAAACCGAGCATTCTCTCTGCGTGGCCTCGCAAGGCTTCTGGAATGCGAGAGAAGTCGCCGCAGTCGACCACGGCCATGACATCCTCGTCGAGGGGAACATAATCAGTAGCGGGAATAGTTTTATCAAGGCCTTCGAGAAAATTAAATTCGTCACCGAGCGGTTCGAGTCCCACGCAAACGGCGCGTCGCCCGGCAGCTTGCAGAGTGAGGCAGAGTGCGAGGGCTGCGCCGGCAGCATCACCATCTGGGCGGAGATGCGCGGTAATGACGATCCGCCCGGGACAGTCGAGGAGAGCCTGAGCCATTTCAGAAGGGCTTGTTTTCATCTGAGTGCCTCGCAGACTTTAGTAGCGAGTTCCTGTGTTGAAAAAGGTTTCTGGATAAAGTGTACGTCCTCGTCGAGGACACCATTGCAGGAGATGACGTCAGAAGTATATCCGCTCATGAAAAGGCATCTGAGGTCAGGCTGGAATGAGCGAAGTTTTTCAACTAAATTTCTTCCATTCATCCCGGGCATGACCACATCGGTGATGATCAAATCAATCCGTCCGGCATGTTCCTGAGTCAGGCGGATGGCCTCGTCCGAGCTGGCGGCGGACAAAACAGTATAGCCCAGTCTGACGAGCATCTTCTTCGTCATTTCCAGAATCGCCGCTTCATCCTCCACCAGCAGGATGGTTTCGCTACCGCTTTCAACGGGTTGAATTACCGCAGGCACAGGCAAAGGTGTCGCCAAGGGTGCTTGCTGGGGAAAGTAGATTTTGAAAGTCGTGCCTTGTCCTAGGACACTCTGAACTTGAATAAGTCCATTGTTCTGCTTGACAACGCCGTAAACCGTCGCCAGCCCCAGTCCGGTCCCCTTGCCCACCTCCTTAGTGGTGAAGAACGGCTCAAACAGATGGCTGAGGATTTCGCGATCCATGCCGCATCCGGTATCACTAACCGCCAGCGAAATATATTCCCCGGGAATAAAATCGGTATGATCCACGCACCAAGTCTTATCAAAAATCGCGGTTCCCGTCACGATGGTGATCGTACCCACGCCCTCGATAGCATCCTGGGCGTTGACACAGAGGTTGGTCAGAAGCTGGTCGATCTGAGATGGATCCACTTTGATCGGGCGCAAGTTTCTGCCGGGATTCCAGAGGATATCAATGTCCTCGCCGATGAGCCGTCGTAGCATCTTGAGCATCCCTTCGACGGTTTCGTTGAGGTCGATGATCCGGGGGGAGATGGTCTGCTTGCGGGCAAAAGTTAACAGTTGCCGGGTCAGATTTGCCGAGCGTTCAGCGGCCTTATGGATTTCCTTCAGGTCTGAAAAGATCGGCGACACCGGATCCACCTGCGCCAGTGCCATCTCGGTATGGCCCAGAATGGCCTGTAGCATGTTGTTGAAGTCGTGCGCCACGCCCCCAGCCAGACGGCCCACGGATTCCATCTTCTGGGCCTGCTCGAACTGAGCTGTGAGATCCAGATGCTCGGTCATGTCGCGTTTGACGGCCACGTAGTTGACGATCCGTCCGGCCTCATCCAACACCGGCGAGATCGTGGCATCCTCGGTATAGAACGTGTCATTCTTACGCTTGTTGACCATACGGCCTATCCAGGTTTTACCGTTGGAAATGGTTTTCCACAGTTCCACGTAAAAGGCATCGTCCTGTTTTCCGCTCTTGAGAATGCGTGGGTTTTGACCCATTGCTTCGCTAACGTTATAGCCGGTGACTCTTTCAAATGCCGGATTCACATACTGGATCGCACCCTCGGTATCGGTGATCACAATCGTCTCCAGCGACTGCTCAATGGCAGTGGAAAGGCGCGTTAGACCAGCAGTCCTTTCGCGAACCAGAATCTCCAGAGAATCTCTTTCCACCCGTAGCGCATCCTCCGCCGCTTTGATGCGGAAGACAACCTTGAGCTGGCAAACGAGCTCCTGCTCGTCGATGGGTTTGGACAGGAAAGCGTCGGCACCGATCTCCAGCCCCTTAATTCGGCTTGGCGCATCAGTCCTGACCGCCGTAACCATGACGACGGGAATCGGTCGTGTTGTCTCGTCTGCCTTCAACCGCCGACAAGTCTCAAATCCATCCATTCCCGGCATTTGAATGTCCAGCAGAATGGCATCCGGCTTCTCCTTAACCGCTTTGACAATTCCCTCTAAGCCGGATAGGGCCGTGATCACGACACAGTCGGGCATCAGATTTCGTAGCAAAGCCACGAGACTGATCAAGTTGTCTTGCTTGTCATCGATCACCAATATCTTAGGCATGGGATCCGCCTTTAATGCTAGTAGCAGGTTCTATGTTGTCTGGCGCAGGTTTCGGAATGCAGGTTTCTCGCCTCGCATTTGCAGATTCACTCTCGTTGCCGAGCATGACCCTAATTTTTCGCAGCAGGGATTTTCGATCAACATCCCCCTTCTGGACGAGTTGCTGGACTTGATTGGCACTGAGCCGCTTGAGATCATCGGGAGTCAGATCTTTGGCCGTAAGGATCAAAACCGGTATTGGAGTTGCCACCGGAATGGCGCGAATTTTTTCCAGCACGGCGAACCCGTCGACTCCCGGCATCATCAGGTCGAGAATGATCCCGTCCGGCAGGGTGTGAGAGACATAATCAATCGCCGCCTGCCCGCCTCGGGCGATATGGACGGCATGGCCCGCAGATTCAAGGACGGCTTTAACTTGAATAATTGCCTCCTCGTTGTCTTCCACCAAGAGCATGCGAGAAAAAGTGGATGCGATTCCAGTTCGAGGATTTTGTGAAGCGACCTCCTTCTCAACACGGGGGAGAAACTTGTGCTCCGGCGGCACACCCGTGGGTAGTTGGGTGGTGTGCGTATAATGGATACACGAGCGATTCTGCCACGCGACAGGCAGGGTCAACGTGAAGGAGGATCCCTTGCCCAGGATGCTCGATACCGAGATCTCGCCGCCCAGCATCTGAGCCATCTTGCGCGCGATGGCCAGCCCCAGACCCGTGCCTTCGTACCGTCGGGTCGAACTCCCGTCAGCCTGGCGAAATTCATCGAAGATACGAGGGAGGTCGCTTTCCGCAATGCCGATACCTGTATCGTCGACTTGGACACTCATATTTTCCAGATCGCTACGAACCGAAATACGTACGCTCCCGGCATCCGTAAACTTGATTGCATTGCTGAGCAGGTTCTGCAAAATTTGCGAGACGCGAAGTTCGTCGCTTTCAAGAGGCGGAAGGTCTTCAGCGATATCCGCACAAAGTTCAATCTGTTTTTCTCTGGCGAGGGGCATCATGCTTTCCAGCATCGTCTCGAGAGTCTGACCGAATGAAAAAGCTCTCGGATGAATATCCATCCGGCCAGCCTCAATCTTGGCAAGATCGAGAATCTCATTGATCATACGAAGAAGGTTTTTCCCGTTGCGCTCGATGACTTCAAGATAACTGACCTCTTCCTCGCTCAGCTTCGACTTCGCCTGCATCATGAGTACCCGGGAGAGTGCCAAAACCGAGTTCAAAGGCGTACGCAATTCGTGGCTCATATTGGACAGGAACTGACTTTTGAGGCGATTGGCTTCTTCTACCGCCCTTTGCTGCCGCCCCAACTCCACATTCTGCTCCTGCAACTCTTCTGTCTGTTCCTGCAACTCCTCCGCCTGTTCCTGCAGCTCCTCAGCCTGGGCCTCCAACTCTTCATGCTGAACCTGAAGTTCCTCATTCTGCCGCTCGATGCGTTCCGAAAAGGCGCGAATTCTCTCAGAAGCCAGAACGCCGTTCAGTCGAGCGGTTATGAGATTCCAGACATCGTTCACAAGCCGGATGGCGGGTATGGAATAACTGCGAACTGTCGCGAGAGAAATCACGGCAACAATCCCGTTTTCGCCAGCGATGGGAATAGTCAGGATCTCACGCGGCTGAAACTCGCCGCCGATTGTGACAAAGGTAAACCGAGCATTCGTCGGAATGTCCGCCAAATGCCGAATCTCTCCCGTAGCCAGAGCCGAACCGAATTCACCTTCGGGGGCTGTCGCAGAGAAAGAAGCTCGACCCACAGAGGGCAACCCGATCGATTCAAAATGATCGAAGGCGGTTTTTTGTTCATTAAGCAGGTATACGGCTCCGAGTTGCGATCCCGTCCGCGCCATCAGTCGCTTGAGCAATTCGCGGCAGAACGCTTGTAACGCTTCTTCCCGCAGCAGGGCATCAGCAATCTGAGACGCTGCTTCCCTGCTCTGCAGCTCTGCCTGTACCGTATCGGCCAGCGCATTAAACCCAGCGGAAAGAACCCCGAATTCATTCGTCGATGCATAAAAACTACGGGCATTCAAGTCGCCACTGCGGAACCGCCCTACCACGCCGACCAGCTCCGTCAGCGGTCTCCGGATATTTCGCAACAGAAACCAGGAAAAAATGATCGCCAGAAGCACAATACCGCTGCTGACAAAGCCCAACTGGTGTGCGAGTTTGTAATTCAGCTTCTCGGCATCTTGGTAAAGTTGTGTGGCCTTTGCACGTGCAAAATCGCTGGTTTTATCGCGTTGCTTCCACATTGCTTCCACATGACGCCCCCCGACCCCCTTCTCATTGGTTCGTTCTCTCGCTTCCGTGATTTTACCGGATTGCATCAACCGAGTTGTCTCGGTGCGAATGGCCTTCCACTGAACAAAGTTATTGTAAAAATCCTCGACATCACGCCTTGATCCCAGATACTGGGAAAAGAGAACATTAAACTGACGCAGCGCATCCGCTTCGTGTCCATCCATGGAATCGAAGAAAGAAAGTCGCTCCTGTTCGCTTTCGCACAAGAGCAGATCTTTCATATCTCGATGCATCAGGAGAATATCGCTTGAAATGCTATCGAGGGCGATACGAACCGTAAGCGGGTGGTCGTTGAGTTTCTTGATCTGGAGCCACAACTGGTCTGACTGTTCCCACGCCAAAGCGGAGAGGAGGATCACCAGCGCGACGATGATGCCCATGCAAATCTCAAGCTGTGAGCGAATTTTCAAGTCTTTAAGTTTCATCAATGCCCCCTTGTCCCTAAAGTTTCCGGTAAATTGGACTGAACTCGAACTCCCGATGGAAAAGATGTCGCAACGTGATCGGCAGCGTCTCTGCTTCCCCGATTATGAGATAGCCACCGGATGCAAGCGCACGGTAAAGCTTCTCCCATATCTGCACTTGATAGTCCGGTCTGAAGTAAATCAGCAGGTTACGGCAAAGCACAAGATCAAAGCCACCGAAGATGCTCTCCGGCGGCGTGCCGTACTTTTTGTCAAGTATGTCGTAAAGCGAAAAATGAACCATTGCCGTGATCTCGGGAATCAGCCGGAAGCATGAACCATCCAGTGTGAAATATTTCAAAAGAAAGCCGAATTTCATCTGCTCGATGGTCGGCCTGAGTATAACGCGCCTCCTGAGCGTCCGTCAAGGCCTTGGCATTGATGTCGGTGGCACAGAGGTGCAGATCCATCACGCCCTCTTCTTTTTCCAGCAACTCGTGGATTAAGATCGCCACAGAATAGGGCTCTTCACCCCGGGCACAACCCGCAGACCAGATCCGCAACGATGAGTCAGCTCGGCCTACTTTTTCCCGGATTAGGGGCGGCAGGATCCGTCTGGCAATCAACTCGAACGTCAGGGTGTCTCGAAAGAACTGGCTGACATTGATGGTGAGAACATTCAGCAACCGATCCAACTCCTTTTCATCGCGTTGCAGGCAGGCTAGATAATCGATAAAATCCTTGCTACCGGTAGCCACCACGCGCTTGTCGATGCGACGCAGCAGCATGTCTGGGTGGTAGCCGGTAAAATCAAAACCGCGCCTTTCAATCAGCTCGTTCAAAACAAGAGCCATCGCTTGCGCAGGATCCGTTGCATCCGTTGGCACATCGCCCGCTGTTGATTTGCTGTCCTTGTTGTTTATCATGAGCGATTTCCAACCCGTCAAGCCGTTTCTTCTTTCTCGTGCCGTTTACACCGCTTGTGCGGTTGCAGATTTCGAAACAGTCGGTGGCGGATCAGGCGGAAGCGGAGGGGGTAGCGCTGGTGGGAGTTCTCCGCGCTCTTCTGGGGTACGGACATGACCGAACTTGACGATATCCTCGGCGACCGAGCCTGAAACCGTTTCCTTTTCAAGGAGCTCTGCTACGAGTTTTTCAACAGCATCTCGGTTCGAATCGAGCATGCCCCGGGCTTGTTGATGGGCCTCGCGCAACATCCGCGTCACTTCCGCGTCAATCAGCTCAGCCGTCTTCTCGCTATAGTCTTGCGAGCGGTTCATTTCGCGACCGAGAAACACAAGGTCGTCGTGATGACCAAATGTTCTGGGTCCCAAATTCTCACTCATACCCCATTCGCATACCATCGAGCGGGCAATCTGCGTCGCTTGTGAAAGATCTTGTCGTGCGCCAGTGCAAATATCCGCAAGGAACAGCTCCTCGGCAACGCGGCCACCCATACTGATAACCAGTGCAGAGAGCAGATGCGAGCGAGACATACTGACTCGATCCTTTTTCGGCAGGAACATCGTGCTTCCGAGGGACATGCCTCGAGGGATGATCGTGACCTTGTGCAGAGGATCGGCTTCCGGGCTGAGCACCGTGAGAATGGCATGACCCGCCTCGTGATAGGCGGTGAGCTTCTTTTGCTCATCATCAATCTTGCGGCTGCGCTTCTCCTTACCCCACATCACCTTATCACGCGCTTCCTCAAGATCATCAAGATCCACACTCTCCTTGCCAAGACGCGCACCGATCAGTGCTGCCTCGTTGATCAGATTCGCGAGATCCGCACCAGAAAATCCCGGCGTTCCACGTGCAATAATCGTAAGGTCAACACCATCTGAAAGTTTGATCTTAGTGGCATGCACCTTCAAAATATCGCTGCGCCCTTCAAGCGTGGGCAGGTCGATCACGATTTGCCGATCAAAACGGCCAGGACGTAGAAGTGCTGGATCAAGAACATCAGGACGATTCGTCGCGGCGATGACCACGACACCATCGTTCGCCTCAAATCCATCCATCTCCACGAGCAGTGCATTGAGCGTCTGCTCGCGCTCATCGTGCCCGCCGCCAATGCCCGTAAAACGGCTTCGGCCCACAGCATCAATCTCATCGATAAAGAGTAAGCAAGGTGAATTCTTCTTTGCCTGTTCAAACATGTCGCGGACGCGCGAAGCACCGACGCCAACAAACATCTCAACAAAATCCGAGCCACTGATGCTGAAGAACGGCACATCCGCCTCTCCCGCGATCGCCTTCGCAAGCAAGGTCTTGCCCGTTCCGGGAGCCCCACAGAGCAAAACACCCTTGGGCATCTTGCCTCCGAGGCGCTGAAACTTCTCTGGAGACTTGAGGTAATCGACAATTTCCTCAACCTCCTCCTTGGCCTCCTGAATGCCGGCAACCTCCTTAAAGGTAACTTTGCGGCCATCCCGCACAAGTTGCTTCGCGCGGCTCTTGCCGAATGACATCGCGCCGCCGCTGGCTGCACGCATCTGTCGGACGAAAATAAAATAAATCACGCCAATCAAAAGCAACGTCGGAAAAATGTTGTAAAGAAAGAGCGTTGCATGGTTGTTCTGCCGCTTGTGTTTGACGCCAACATTTTTTTCCACGAGCATTTTCTCAACCGGATCGGTCTCGCCGACATTGACCTTCCAAAGCGGCGGTACCTTGGCAACAAGTGCCGCTTGCTCGGGGGTGGCGGTTGCCGGCACAGTAATCTCGCCCTTGACGTAGTTCATGCCCGCATCGTGGTAGATGATGACGTCATGGACGAGCCCACCACTGACAATACCCACGAAGTCGGGGCTGTAAGCGATCTCCACACTCTTGTCGCCCCCGTTCATCCAAAGGGCCGACACAACGCCAACCAGCAGAATAACCGTGAGCCACGCACCAACAAGACGCCCAGGAGGCGGCTTCGCCGCCTCCTGCACCTTGCCAGCAGCATTACGTTCAGTCTGTGGCATCCTTGTCTTCTCTTCTTTCTCGTATTTTTCTTCTGGCATCTGCTATTCTTCGGTTGTGCTGCCCGTCACAGCTGGTTTTCCAATTGCTTTCAGCTCGATGACAAGTCGAGCTAATGCGGCTGGATTTTGTTCTAAATATTGTGCTGCCGCCGCAGATCCCTGCCCGATCTGATCGGCTCCATAACTAAACCAAGAGCCTCGCTTAACAACAATGTTCTGCTTGATTCCAGCTTCCAGCACGGATCCTTCCCACCAGATGCCACGGTTGTAGAGAATATCAAATTCCGACTCAACGAACGGGGCGGCAACCTTGTTCTTAACGACCTTGACACGGGTTCGATTCCCGATCATTACACCTGCCGTATCCTTGATCGCACCGATGCGTTGAATGTTCAAACGAACAGAGGCATAGAACTTCAAGGCGCGACCGCCCGGTGTCGTCTCAGGGCTTCCAAACATGACACCGATCTTCTCTCGAATCTGGTTTGTGAAAATACAAAGCGTCTTCGTCTGCGCTAACAGACCCGTCAGCTTACGCATGGCCTGCGACATCAGGCGAGCCTGAAGACCCATGTGGACATCGCCCATCGTGCCATCCAGCTCGGCCTTCGGGGTCAGCGCAGCAACAGAATCAATCACGATAACGTCAATAGCCCCGCTGCGTGCCAGCGACTCGGTGATGTTGAGAGCCTCTTCGCCCGAGGTGGGTTGCGCGACGAGAAGGTTGTCTAGGTCAACGCCTATACGCTTTGCGTAACCGGGGTCGAGCGCGTGCTCCACGTCGATAAAAGCCGCCATGCCGCCAGCTTTCTGGGCATTGGCGATAACGTGGAGGGCCAGTGTTGTTTTCCCGGAAGATTCGGGGCCAAACAGCTCCACGATGCGTCCACGCGGAAGGCCCCAGACACCCAGTGCCATGTCTAAGCTAAACGAACCCGTCGGAATAACCTCGATATCTTTGTTCGCCTCGACATCGCCGAGCTTCATAATGGCCCCTTCGCCAAAATCCTTGCGAATCTGTGCAATAGCCGCATCAAGAGCCGAAACTCCTGCACTTGCTACACTTACCGCTTCTGTTTTCTTTGCCATAATTTAAGTCCTTTCCTCATCAAACAAACGACATACGCTTTACGCTGCGCAATGGCACATAAAGTATTTTGTATTATACCACACGATGCAAGGCACCCGCAAGCAAAAGCAAGATGCAGACGCTATCCCGGGTGCGCGTCAAAATAGTTTGATGGTTAAGCGGCAGACTTATCCGCAGGGATA
>CAZKJH010000128.1:0-10879 GCA_964553035.1 uncultured Lentisphaerales bacterium
GAATTTCGTAGCCACCCAGATGCCACTACCCATCAACTAAATTGACGCGCACCCCAGCAATTCTAATTATGGCAAATCTCCTCTGAAGCGGCGTGCTCGGAGAGCCCGCCCTACCCTGAAAACAGTGAAAAATGATGTATTCACGAGGTAGGGCGCGATCTCCGAGCGCGCCGTATCCATGAGTTGTGACCATAATTAGAATTGCTGAGCATAGCCGCCCATAGCCGCGACCATCGCGAATCTCTGAATGAAACAGCGTTCTGTTGAAGGATGCCCAGACTGCAACCACCTACGACACATAATACGTGCGAACGGCTTGCACTCCGATGCCTAAAATTAAAAAAGAACTCTGTGCAAGGAAATAAGAGTAAAACTATGGAGAAAATAGGAAAAGCTCTTAGTACCCCTTGCTGGATATGCTTAGTTTACTTTGCTGTATATGCTTAGTTCTCTATGCCTAGTCGGATACACTTAGGGCTTATTACGATTTTTTGCGCGATTTATATATGTTTTTTATTGCAAAAGTAAAGTTATAGTGTATTATTTTGCACATGAAAAAGTATGTTTACTGAAGCTTTATTTCACTTTTAAGAAACCACAAGCAATGAAAACGATAATCCGTAAACGGTTCAACGATATGGTTTCGACCGTTAATGCAATTAGTGTTCTTGCGATTGCAACATTGCTTAATTCTCAAACCGCCCTCGCAGAACAGGCGTCTAACCTCGAGTCCATTATCGTGGTCAGTGACGACAATTATCCGCCCTACATCTTCAGAGACGGGGATGGTATTCTTCGGGGAATCTTGGCGGAACAGTGGGCTTGCTGGGAAGAGAAGACTGGAATCCATGTTGACCTAAGGGCAATGGACTGGGCTGATGCACAGAAGCAAATGAGCCAAGGTAAAGCCAATGTAATCGACACCATATTCTTTACAGAGGAACGAGCGAAAACCTTAGAATTCACTCCGCCCTACGCTCAAATTGAGGTTCCGGTCTACATCGATAGTACCCTCGGCGGAATAACCGACATCCCATCTATGGCGGGGTTCACCGTTGGCGTGAAGGCGGGTGATTCCGCTATCACCTATCTGAAAGCACGCGGCATCGACACCTTCAAAGAGTACCCGAGTTACGAAGCGATCATTCTCGCAGCTAAACGCGGTGAAATTAAGGTATTCTCAATCGACAAACCTGCTGCCATTTTCTTTCTTGCCAAACACAATGCTAGAAATAAGTTCCGCGAAGCCTTTATGCTGTACACGGGAAATTTTCACCGTGCTGTTCAGAAGGACAACATCGGGATGCTCAAATTATTAGAAAAAGGTTTTGGATCAATCTCGCCCACCGAATATAGGGCTATCAATAGAAAATGGCTCAAGTCTCAAATGAGTTTTTCCGAAGTAGTATGGCACTGGCGATACCGCTTTCTGACGCTAGCGGTTGTCATGTCGCTTCTGCTGTTAGCCAGTCTAGTTTTGGGTCATCGTGTTCGTAAAAAATCTACAGATCTTGTCAAGTCAAAGCAACTTCTAGCTGAAAACCATGAACTGATGAAATTGTTTCTCTTTCATTCGCCGATTTATACCTTCGTCCGCGAAGTCACCGCAACCGAAAATCACTTTGTCATGGCAAGTGAAAACTTCAAGGACTTGACACAATTTTCCGGCATTGAACTCATCGGTAAAACCGTCGAAGAAGTTTTTCCAGAGGCATTCGCTAAGGTTATGGACGGAGGTGATAAGGCCCTCTTGCAAGAAGGTGGTATTGTCAAAGCAGTGGCCACAATCAACGACCGTCACATCTCAATCGCCCAATATCCAATTTTATTGGGAGATCGTACACTTCTCGCTGGCTACGCGATTGACATCACCGATAGGATTAATGCTGAAAAAATTAGAGAAGAAACCGAAACTCGCTATCGAGTGCTAACCGAGAATATGAAGGATGTTGTCTGGATTCTCGACACCGAGACCTTGAAGATCCTTTACATTAGCCCCTCGGTTTTTAAACTTCGTGGCTATGCGGCAGAAGAGGTGATCGGCAACAACATCATTCATTCCCTATTTCCAGCTCAGGCGGAGAAGATTGAAACCGTGATTCGATCGCGCATCCAAGAATTTAACGAAGGTAAAATCACACCGGAGACGTTTTTCATGACAGAATTGCGTCAAACTCGGCGAGACGGAACCTCTGTGACGACCGAAGTCATTGCGCATTTCTGGATGAATTCCAGCACAGGAAAACTAGAAATCCATGGTTCAACCAGAAATATTGAAGAAAGGAAGCGCGTTGAAAACCAGCTCCGAGAAAGTCAGCGACGCTATGCGGCACTGATGGATCGACTGCCTGGCATGGCCTATCGGCGTAATGTTGACGCAAGATGGACTTTCGAGTTCGTCAGTTCAGGCTGCAAGGAGGTCACGGGGTACACAGGAGAAGAACTCACGAATGATGTGAACCTCTCGTACCTCGATTTGATCAAGCCTGATGAAGCCGACGCAGTCAAAAAGAAATGGGATCAGGTTCTCAGAACCCGCATGAGTTTTGATGGCGAATATCAAATTATCGGCAAACAGGGCGATTTGCGCTGGGTCTGGGAAAAGGCTGAAGGCCTCTACGATGATGCCGGTAATATTATTGCCGTTGAAGGATTTATCAGCGATATCACCGCGAGAAGACACGCGGAAGCGGAGCGGGAACGGCTCATGAGCGCGATCGAGCAGTCGAGTGAGGCGATAACCATCACGGATTCGAAAGGCACAATCGTCTATGTCAATCCTGTCTTCTACAAAGTTAGCGGATATGCAAGAGAAGAGGCTATCGGTAAAAATTCGCGAATCCTTCAGAGCGGCATGCAAAGCCCTGCATTTTATAAACAGATGTGGACGGTGCTTTCAGGAGGGAAAACGTGGGTTGGCCAATTCGTTAATAAACGAAAGGATGGTACGTTTTACACCGAAGAAGCTACCATATCCCCCGCTTTCGATACAAAAGGAAATATCGTCAGTTACATTGCTGTAAAGCGTGACATTACGCAACAAATCATTTCAGCAAGCGAAAAAAATGCATTGCAAGCACAAGTGCTGCAGACTCAAAAACTTGAATCGGTTGGGTGTCTAGCGGGAGGTGTTGCTCACGACTTCAACAACATGTTGCAGGCCATAATCGGTTATGCTGAAATGGCACTCGATCAGATCCCACCAGATCAACCGCTACGTGATGACATCCAAGAAATTAAAGCAATCGCCGTGCGCTCAACGAACCTTACACGTCAGCTTTTAACCTTTGCCAGAAAACAACCCGTCGTGCCGATGATCGCTAATGTTAACGAAATAATCGATGGCATGATGAACATGTTACGCCGACTCGTTGGCGAGAACATTGAAACGGTTTGGAATCCTTCTCCGAAAATTTCAACGATCATGATTGACAAAGGCCAATTAGAACAAATCATTTTTAATCTTTGCACCAACGCCCGCGATGCAATAAACAAGACGGGACGAATCCTGATTTCTACAGTCGAGTACGAAAAGCTCGAAAAGGATCCCTCGATCCCGAATGGTCTCAAACCTGGCAGGTACGTTGAAGTTATTGTTAAGGACAATGGCCTTGGAATCTCTCCTGAAATTAAAAAACGTATCTTTGAGCCGTTCTTCACCACCAAGCCACTTGGATATGGAACGGGTCTGGGGCTTTCTGTTGTTTACGGTATCGTTACGCAATGCGGCGGCATTATCGATCTTGAAACAGAAGTTGGTAAAGGGTCTGAATTCAGAATATTCTTACCCGTTCTTTCATGCGGCAAGACAAACGAGATCCTCGCGGATGAACCCACAGCCGTCGACAAGCCGATCCATGCAAAAATCCTCCTTGTCGATGATGAAATCTTGATCCTCCGGCCTGCACGCCAATTGTTAGAAAGCCTTGGGCATCAGGTCATCGCAACGCACTCACCTCAGGAGGCAATCGAAATCATGCGGGAAAACAAAAATCGAATTAATCTGCTCATCTCGGATGTCATGATGCCCGAGATGAGTGGTCCCGAAATGCTGATTCAACTCTTGAAAATAAGTCCACGATTGCAGTACTTCTTCATGTCCGGCCATACAGCAGATCTGCTTGAAAAGCAGGGAATCAAAAAGAACGAAATGAACTTCATCGAGAAACCTTTCACGCGAAAAGAGCTGAACGATAAGATCCAAGAAGTTCTAACTGCTTGAGACTAAAGGGTACGAGCAAACTTAATGTTTTATCGCGCATCATCCCCAGGATTCACTTCCAATCATAACTTTTAATCCAGCATACCCAGATTTGATAGCGGATCCAAATCTCTCCGTTAGCTTCTTGATCGCAAGCTCCCCCGTACAATGACAAGGATAGATGTGTGTCGGGCCAAAGAGACGGAGTTCTTCCACCGTCTTGTCGAGTCGTGACTTGTCGGAATCTTGAAGATGCATCCCGCCAAGAACAGCGAAAACGCTCTTACGACCCGAGACTTTGGTGATATAGCGTAACGTGTTGACGACACCTGAATGACAACACCCAAGGCAGACCACAATTCCTAAATCGGTTTCAATCCACAGCGACTGATCGTCGGGAATAGCATCCACGTATTGCCCATTGGAATCGTCAAAAAAAGGTCCTCCTGTATCTTCGAACTCAGTCATCCTAGGAATAGGACCCGACAACCATACTCCTTCCGCAATTTGCAAGGGCCCTGTCACCCAGTTGCATCGATGCTTGGGCATCGCTCGGACGGCTTCCACCGATTCAATTCCCATCCCAATCTGCCGGGGTACACTGTGTATACTATACCGCTTCTTCATGGATTCAGGATGGAGGAATAATCCCGCACGTGATGCCTTCGAGAGAATCTCGGACAAATTGCCTGTGTGGTCATAATGCCCATGACTCAAAGCCACACGATCTGCTAACGAAAGATCAATGCCAAGCAACTCGGCATTTCGAGTCATGCTAGGGCTACACCCCGTATCAAAAAGAATACTGTGGCCTCTTGTCTCAATCCACAAGGAGAAACCATGTTCAGATTCGAGCCCATAAGCCGTTCGGTTATCAGATAAAACCGTTATGGCAACTTCCCTGTCTATCATGGCATTTAAAATTGTCCTGTATTCAGCATTACCAATGTGCAAGCCTCAAGCACATCAACACCTGCCTTGCGTAGCTGCTCCTCCAATGCTGGATTCTCAGCTCCCGGATTGAAAATCACACGCCTTGCCTTAATGCCGAGAACGGCATCACCAAGGTCTCCCTGATTTTTAGCGGAGAGGTAGACGGTTACCGTGTCGATCTTCTCAGCAATATCTCCTAGCTTCTTAAACACCGGTAAACCCGCCACCTCGTCAAGGCCAGGATGAACAGGAAAAGGCCGATGCCCTTTCGCCTGAAGTAAAAGCACGGCCTTATGGCTGTAGCGTTCGGAATTTCTGCTCGCACCGATAACGGCAACATTCATAGTATCAACTTCCAGTATTCTTCATCACAAGACATTAACGGTTAAGGGGAAGATCATCTGTCAAATCAGAGATGGCAAGTTTTAACAAGACCTCATAGAACAAACTGTAATCCAATACATCTCATTAGACAGCGTTGATTGTAGCAAAATAAGCCAGACGCCTCAACCACAATTCATCTGGGTGCGTGGGATATTTTGTTTCCGCTACTGTCGCGTGACGAAGAGGTATCAAATGAAATCGCCGTGCTAACGACTGTGACTCTTTTCTCGCGACTATCTTCTAGCGGACAGCATGCCAATATGGTATTCTCACCGCCGTGAAACAGCAGAGTAAAACACTTTCAGATATTGGCGAACTTCCCCTCATTTCGAGAATCCGCCGAAGCCTTTTTTTATCACCAGATGTCATCATCGGCATCGGCGATGATTGCGCGGTTGTCCGCCTGGCCGAGAATGCGGACGAAGATCTCGTCCTGAAGTCGGATCCCGTCATCGCTGGGCATCATTTCTTGGCTGATGCGCCCCCCCAACAGGTCGGACACAAAGCCTTGGGCCGTGTGCTCAGCGACATCGCCTCAATGGGTGCCAAACCGCGCTGGATTCTCGTAGACCTCGTGGCCCCCGGCGAAACCGAACTCGACTACATTGACTCGGTCTATGCCGGCATGATAGCCCTTTCAAAACAGCATGGCTGTGCCATCATTGGAGGCGACACCTCCAAAGGCGAAACATTCGAACTTCATGTTTTCGGGTGTGGTACTCTGCCACGCAACTCTGCGCGCTTACGCTCGGGTGCCATGTCGGGCGATTCCATTCGCGTGACAGGCCGCCTCGGCGGCAGCCTCCTCTCCGGCTCTCACCTTTCATTCGATCCGCGCGTACGCGAAGGCCTGTGGCTACGTGGCAGAGTCAATGCCATGATCGACATTAGCGATGGTCTCGCCTCCGAGCTATGGCACATCGCCGACGAAAGCAACGTACGCTTGATCCTGAATACCGCATTCGTGCCTATTTCCGATGCCGCCTCCACCACAGAGAAACCCCTCGAACATGCCCTTTACGATGGAGAGGACTTCGAACTCCTCTTCACCGTCCCTGCTTCCCAAGAAGCCACATTCGATGCCGACTGGCAAGCCGCATTCCCGGATTTGGCCTGCACCCGTATCGGTCACGTGGAATCTCGCGATTGTGCCAATGTCGTTTTTGCCGACGGCAACGCTGTGCCACGACGTGGATTCGACCATTTTGTCCTCTAACGCCCATCTGGTTTCTCCCCATGAAGATCATCCGCACGACAGCAAACGAAATTGAAACGCAATCCTTCGCCAAACAGCTTTCGGACTTGTTTGGGAAGAAAGCTTTCTACGCACTTCGCGGTGATCTCGGCGCAGGTAAAACCTGCTTCGTGCAAGGGCTTGCCGCTGCCATCGGGATCAAAGCGGCTGTGTGCAGTCCGACGTTCACGATCGCCAACGAATACATCGGCGAAAACGGTCTGCGTCTCATTCATGTCGACCTCTACCGTCTTTCCGGACCGGCTGAACTGGAGTCCATCGGCTGGGATGACTATCTCGATTCCGGCGATGCCATGGCCATCGAATGGCCAGAACGTGCTGGAGACGAACTTCCTGATCGAACCATCACCGTTGAATTCATGATCGGCACCAACCCAGACGAGCGAGTCATCACCGTATCGTCTCCCGACGATTGCGAATAACTATGGAAGTATCATGCACCCTCACCGCTGAAGCACTGAATGCGGCAATGAATGCGCCTGAGGCGACCGTTCTTCAAAGCGGTCGTAACCTCACCGTTCGTTCGAAAATCTGCATGCCAGACGGAACCTTCCTCGATGCCGCCATCAAGCGCTTCCCCCCCCCATCACGGTTGCGAGCTGTGATGGATCGTAAACGGGGCATGCCAGGCAAGGCCATGCGCTCATACGTGGCGGCAAAGCACCTCAACAACAAAATGCCGGGTGTCACCCCTGCCCCGATTGGCGTTCTTGAGACAGGAACGGCAGAGGCTCCAGGCGAAAGCTGGTTCGTCACTGAGTTTGAACCAGATCTCCTGAGCTTCAAGCGGAAACTTATAGAGCTCTACACAAACTCAGGTCCCTGCGGAGCCTTAATAGATTTGCTACGGGTGGTTGCAGAAAATTGCGCCAGAATCCACGATGTCGGCTTCATGCACTGCGACCTCGGCAACCAAAACATTATGCTGGCCTACCCAGACGGTGCCACAGAACCCACGGTGATGCTGATCGACCTGAATCGAAGCCACATCTTCAAAGGGCCCCTCACCACAAAGGCACGAGCACGCGACATTTCGCGGATTGATCTCCCCTCTGATTTCCTGCGCGTATTTTTCGAAATGTACTGGCGAGGTGCCATCCCTCCAGCGTCATTTCTCAAAGCCGAACGGCAGTTCCGCAGGCGATATGCCTACCACTGCGCCACAAGGAAACTCCGCCACCCGTTCCGCCCAGTCGTGCCTTCACAAGAGGGAGAGTACCCACCACCACGCGACCTCTGGATTTGGGACTCTAAATCAGAACAAGCCATCACCACGATGGTTTCTCGCGATCGACATCGCTATCAGTCCATTTCAAGAATTCTCAAGCCGCTCCTTGCTATTGCGCAATCCGTTGTTAAGGTTCGTAAAAATCAACGCCACCAAGCTGTCGTTTCCTTCGAGCGACCCCTCCTGCTCTTTTCAGAACGTGCGTTTGTATCGATCTCGGCTGAGCCCGAACGCTTGGAAAAAGAACTCCACTATCTCGCAGCACTTAGCTGCATCGGCACTCACGTACGATTTTATGCCCACGACATTGATGCTGTCACGGACTTTAAAATCGAAGCGGTCAGGCAACTCAAGTCCATGAACTACGCTGTTGCCATCTCTCTCGTGCAAAACCGCGAAATGGTCAAATGTCCCGACCGATGGACTGCATTCTGCACACGAGTTCTTGAAGGGCTTCACGATGCGGTCATGTGGGTCGAAGTCCTCCACGCAATTAACCGTGTCAAATGGGGAATCTGGAGCTTCGCAGAACTGCACCAAATGCTCAAACCCATACAGATCCTTTCTAAAAAATTCCCTGATGTCACGTTTATCGGCCCCGCGCTGATCGATTTTGAATGGGATTATCTCGCTGCCGCTCTAAAGTGCTTCCCACCCAAGCCCAAGATACATGCCTTGTCCTGTCATTTGTATGTTGACCGACGCGGCCCACCAGAAGCCATGCAGGGCAAATTCAATGCGCTCGGCAAGTTGCAACTCCTACGAGCTATGGCTGCTACATCTCCGAACGTACAGGAACACCTCATTGTCTCAGAGTTCAACTGGCCGCTCAAGGGCACACGCGAATGGTCGCCTGTTGGATCGCCTTACGTCTCGCCGGGCGACCGCACAAACGACCCCAGCGTAACGGAAGAACAAGCGGCAGCCTACACGCTGCGCTATCTTTTCATCGGCCTCTGCTCCGGTCTTGCAGACCAAATGGTCTTCTGGGCGCTGGCTTCACATGGTTTTGGCCTCGTCGATACCGGAACACGCCCCAACGACGAATGGCGGGAGCGCCCAGCATTCAAGGCGCTAAAAGTCTTCTTCAAACGCTTCAAACATGCCCACTTCACACAGGCGATACGACGTGGCGAACAAGACGTGTGGGCGATGCAATTCGCATCGAGCGATGGCCATTACCTCGTCGCCGCCTGGACATCAAATCCAAACGCTTCTCCCCTACTTCCAAAGCTACCTTTCAAAATATCTCAAGCTCTCGACATGTACGGCAACGAGATTCCCATCCCAGAGCACCTCAGCTCCGACCCTGTGTATCTACTGCAATAGACACGAGAAAATTACGAATTACCAATTAGGAATTACGAATTAGGAATTACGAATTGGGACTACGAGGAGCAAGGTGAGGTGTAGCCGTCCAACAGGCTTATGATTTGTCTCAAGTTAAATTCGATAAAGTTTGCGACAAAGTTTGCGACAAAGTTCATAACAAGGTTTTTGGAAATCAACTCAGGGCTCATCGAGCCCGGTTCCAGCACTCCACCACAGTCACAACGGGGTATGGGGTGTCCCCATCGGAAACTACTCCCTACTCCCTCTTTCGGGACTCCCAGCACTGCATCCGGTTAATCTTGTAATCTTGTCTAAAACCTTACTCCCTACGCCCTACTCCGTACTAACGCTCTCTAGATCTCGTTCACATCAACGCCAAGCAATTCGAGCAAGCGGGAAAGATCATCATTGTCGATGAAATCGATTTCGACTCGGCCACGGCCCCGTCGGCCATTCTGAAAACGAACAGAGGGACTCAGGCGTACACTGGTACCAAAGCGCTGATGCAACTTATCCAACAGCATCAACACATATTCTTCAGGAATATCAGAAGTAACCAGCTTCGTTCTCCGCTCCGTTTTGCGCCGTTCCACCCGCTGCTCTAACATGCGAACCGTTAGCCCATCTTTAACGCTATCGCGAGCCAGCTTGATGCGATCCACTTCTCCCTCGACACCGAGGATGACTTTAGCATGGCCAACGGAGAGGAGTCCTGAGCCGAGAAGCTGTTTCACCTCATCAGGAAGTTCAAGAAGGCGCATGGTATTGGCGACAGAGGCACGCGCTTTACCGACGCGCTCAGCGATCTCCGTTTGCGTCATACCAAACCCATCGGCAAGCGCACGATAACCCTCCGCTTCCTCAACAATGTTAAGATCTTCTCTCTGGAGATTCTCAACCAGTGCCAATTCAGCGGCATCACGATCCGCAGCATCCATCACGATGATGGGAACCGCTTTCAGTCCGATTTCTATCGCAGCCCTCATTCGGCGCTCGCCGCCGATGAGTTCGTAACCTCCGGCTGGGGATACACGACAGGTCAGCGGCTGGATAATGCCATGCGCACGAATCGAGTCCGCAAGCTCCTGAAGCGCAACGTCATCAAAAACCCTGCGCGGCTGCCATGGGCTTGCATGAATCATCGAAAGCGAAACCATGAAAACGCTTTTCGTTCCTAGCGGCATCTCTGGCTTTGCTGGAACTTGCACGGAAATTTCCGATACCTGTTGCGTGGCCTCCCGGCCGATCAATGCATCAAGCCCTCGACCCAAACCACCCAGATGTGCCGGCTTTTTAAATGTAGTCGTTGTCTTGACTGCCATACCCGGCCTTTTTGCAATATTCGCAGATTTTCCGGACGAAGATTTGCTCTTGCCAGAAGGCGATACCTTTACGGTGGATTTCTTATGGATGGCCATGGGGGAAAACTCCAATTTTTTGTTGCTATTCTAACATGCCACCCCCTCCTCTGCAAGCCGTGTTTATTTAAAACAGTGCTGACGCCACGGCGATTTCATTTGACGCTGTTTCGAACTGATTAGATGCG
>CAZKJH010000129.1:0-10730 GCA_964553035.1 uncultured Lentisphaerales bacterium
AACGAAAAGCAACAGGAAAATTGAGTTTTCCACAACAAAATGACTTTGCACCCAATTTCATGAGGTGTTATATTCGCCCTTGCGGACACGCGGGCTTTAGGTGATAATTAAGGGGCATGAATTCACTCGACCTCGCCCGTAATGTTTTTAATATTGAAATAGAGGCTCTTTCGAAGGTGCGCGATTCTTTAGATGCGCGTTTCGATAAGGCTATAGACCTGTTTTTAGAAGTTTTGGCAAAAGGAGGAAAGATCGTAATGACCGGTGTTGGCAAGAACTTGCCCATTGCCGAAAAGATCTCCGCCACGCTCGCCAGCACGGGCTCCACCAGTGTAGTGCTGAATCCGTCTCAAGCTATCCACGGCGATCTTGGCATCCTCGCGCCTAACGATGTCCTCGTTGTCCTCAGCTATTCAGGAGAGTCCGACGAGGTCAAGAACTTGATTCCTGCGGTTCGTCGCCTTGGGATTCCGGTCATTGCGCTCACGGGAAACCCGAACAGCGAACTGGCCTCCTTTAGTGAGGTGGTGCTACAGGCAACCGTTGACCGAGAAGCGTGTCCTTTTAACATGGCACCTACGGCCAGCACGACGGCGGCCCTCGTTTATGGTGACGCGATCGCGATGGTCCTTATTTCTGCAAGAGGATTTAAACGCGAAGATTACGCTAAGTTACACCCTGGCGGCGCGATTGGTCGCGCGTTGCTACTACGTGCGCGCGATGTCATGCGCACATGCGAGCATATTGCCATCGTCTCCGAAACAGCCCTGGTTAAAGAAGTCGTGGTGGCTATGACGAAAGCCCGAGGGGGCTGCGCATTCATCGTGGACGCCGTTGGCAAGCTGAAGGGAATTTATACGGATGGCGACTTCCGCAGAGGGATTGCCGGCGGCGACCACGATCTGCTGAGTCAGGAAATTTCCGCAGTCATGACGTGTAATCCGATTTACGTAGAGCCAGATATTCTGGCAGTCGATATTCTCCGAATTATCGAGCAGCGTAAAATTGACGATCTTCCTGTTGTGGATGCTGCTGGTGTTCTCGTCGGAGGCATTGATATTCAAGATCTTCCAAAAATGAAGGTGATGTAGATGGAAAATGATGAAATAAAATTTGATTCCGTTGATGAGGTCTTGCAAGATCTGCGCGATGGTAAGTGCGTTTTGGTTGTCGATGATGCTGATAGAGAGAACGAAGGTGATGTGATTTGCGCTGCAGAATTCGCCACGCTGGCGAATGTCAACTTCATGGCTACGCATGCCAAGGGGCTGATCTGCATGCCGATGTCGAAGGCGCTGACCACTCAGCTCGAACTTTCCCAGATGGTCACGCAAAACACAGACACCCATCAGACTGCCTTCACGGTTTCCATCGATCATATCAGCACGACGACGGGCATTTCTGCGCTCGAGCGTTCAGTCACGGCAATCAAATCCGTTGAGGAAGGTGCGAAGCCCGAAGATTTCCGTCGACCGGGTCACATGTTCCCACTTGAGGCACGTTCCGGCGGCGTACTCAGGCGCGCTGGGCACACCGAGGTAACGGTTGACCTGATGAAAATGGCTGGCTTAAAACCCTGCGGCCTTTGCTGTGAGATTATGAACGATGATGGAAACATGGCGCGGCTCGATGACATTCGTGCGTTCAGAGTCAAGCATAAGTTACGTCTTTGCTCTGTGGCAGACGTTATCGCCTATCGTTTGAAAAGCGAAACCCTTGTGGAATGCCTTGCGGATGTCGATATGCCAACGAAGCTTGGCCATTTCAGGCTGCGCATGTACCGATCGGTTCAGGATGGGCTTGAGCACTTAGCATTGGTGATGGGCGATCTGAGCGGGCCGCCACCGCTTGTGCGCGTGCACAGCGAATGCTTCACCGGGGATGTGCTGGGTTCATGCCGCTGTGATTGCGGAGACCAACTCCATGCGGCCATGTCCATGATCGAGAAGGAAGGGCGTGGTGTTGTGCTCTATATGCGGCAGGAAGGCCGTGGCATCGGTCTGCAGAACAAGTTGCACGCCTATAAGCTCCAGGAGAACGGGGTGGATACCGTGGATGCAAATGTTCAGCTCGGTTTTGCCCCTGATCTGCGTGATTATGGCATCGGTGCTCAGATTCTCTATGCGCTCGGACTCAACAAAATACGGCTTCTGACGAATAATCCACAGAAGATTAAGGGGCTTGAAGGCTATGGACTTAATGTTGTGGAGCGTGTGTCGATTATTGTCGATCAGAACCAGTGGAGCGAACAGTACATGATGACGAAAAGGACTAGAATGGGGCACATGCTTTAGCGCTTCGGATTGCGTCTGCATTTTGAGTTGGGTAGAAAAGGGAAATGAAATTATGAAACGCATCGTCAATTCTGTCGCCCCGATACGGATCTGCGATCTCGGAGGCTGGACTGACACTTGGTTTGCCGGGCATGGGGCGGTGCTGAATCTCGGGGTTTATCCTTACGTTCAATGCCAGATGTGCGTAACGGACGCTGAAGGTCAGCACGGCCGATTCACTATCCATGCAGAAAACTACGGTGACCGCTACCAAGTGAATCCAGACTCCGTCGTGTTTGACAGGCATCCGCTTCTGGAGGCCTGTGTTGCGGCGATGAAAATTCCCGCTGGACTTGACATCGAGGTGAATCTCTATTCGCAAGTTCCGGGCGGATCCTCGACTGGAACCTCTGCGTCAATAACCGTGGCGCTCATCGGTGCTCTTGACATGCTGACACCGGGACGGATGACACCCTACGAGGTCGCACGGCAGGCGCATCAGATTGAAACCGATTATTTAAAACTACAGAGCGGCATTCAAGACCAGCTTGCGGCAGCATATGGTGGAATTTCTTATATTCAGATGCATCAGTATCCCGAGGCATCCGTCTCACACATCGACATTCCGAATACCGTGTGGTGGGAGCTCGAGTCCAGACTCTCGCTCATCTATCTAGGAACGCCGCATGTCTCATCCGACGTACATCAGAGCGTCATAAAAAATCTGACGCAGGAAGGTGCGAGCCTTCAGCGCTCCTTGGACTTTCTGAGGACTACCGCCGCTGCTGGACGTGATGCGCTTTATGCCGGAGACCTTGCTGAATTCGGGAGGGTGATGTCTGCGAATACAAAAGCTCAGGAAGCCTTGCACCCGGCACTTGTGCCGCCAGCCGCACACACCATAATCGGCATTGCCCGCGAGTACGGTGCCATGGGATGGAAAATCAACGGTGCAGGTGGAGAAGGCGGCTCGATAACACTGCTCGGCTCTGCATCTCGTGTTGAGCAACGAAACATGTTACAAAAGATTTTCGAGGCTCTCCCGGCTGCCCGCATCATTCCAACCTACCTCAGCCGCTATGGCTTGAGGGTCTGGGAAACGAATTAACCCCAGATTTTTTTGCTTAAACCTGAATTCATCTCTGGAAAAAACAAAAATGGATACGAAAATCTTTGACGAAGCATTCGCCGCTCTGCCTGGTGCAATAAAAAGTTCTAAACCGGTCTGTGCGATGATTCTGGGATCGGGATGGAATAAGGCGATCAGTGGTATGACCGTGATTTCAGAAGTGCCTTACGGTGCTATCCCACACTTTGGTGATGCGACGGTCATTGGCCATACGGGGCGGCTCGTACTGGTGCGGCTCCCATCTGGAAGCGAGGCACTGGTCTTTTGCGGACGCCGTCACTGGTACGAAGGGGTCTCTTGGGAGTCCATCGTCATGCCAGTCGAGATCACGCGTAGACTTGGCGTTGACAAGGTTCTCATTACCAACGCATCCGGTGGCATCCGGTCAGACTTGTGCGTTGGCGATATCGTCATCATCAGCGATCATATCCGTTTCAATCATTTGAACCCGCTGGCTGGAAACCATGATCCAGCATTTGGACCGCGCTTCCCAGATCAAAGTCGCATCTATACGACGGAACTCCAAGTGTTATTACGCCAATCGGGCGAGGAGCTCGGGCTTAACTTGACGACAGGTGTCTACGTCTTTGCGGCTGGACCGGTTTTTGAAACCCCGGCCGAAATCCGCGCCTACGCGATTCTCGGTGCTGATGTTGTGGGCATGTCCACCGTCCCCGAGGCGATGTTCGCCAGTGCCTGCGGAATCGAGGTTGCCGGACTCAGCTTCGTCAGCAACATGGCTTCCGGCCTCTCGGGTGCACTCCTTTCTGGGACGGATGTCATTGAATGCGCAAAGCTGAACGAGGACAAAATGGCGGCCCTCGTTCGAAGCTTCCTTTGTAAAATTGACGTTGCTCAATAATGAGAATTGGAATCAAAATCATGGGCTGTCGGCTGAATCATGCCGAGGCAGCCACGATAGCGGGGGCACTTGAATACGAAGGCTTCGAGGTGGTGCGCGATACCCAAAAATGTGATGCCTTGATAGGTTCTTATTAATCCGATCCACACGGTGGAATTTATGTTAGAATTCATTAAGTGTTCCAGCTATAATATCAACTGTACCCTATGATAACGCCATACAATCCAGAAAAGAATCCGATAGGCAAACTACTGTGGGAAGAGATGGTTTCTCGCATTGGAATGGCGCAGGCGGCTATCGCTCGATTTGACGGGCTTCTTCATGCCATGGTCAATCCCGAATTATTGCTCTCACCCTTAACCACACAAGAAGCCGTGTTGAGTTCGCGCATTGAGGGAACTCAAGCCAGCCTTGAAGATGTACTCCGGCAGGATGTAGCACCCAGAAAGGATCCCGACCGCAAGGATGACATTCAGGAAGTGCAGAACTACCGTGAAGCCATGCGAAGTGCTGTCGGATGGCTGCGAAAATCTGGTTTAGATCTTCCCGTAATATGTCGCATCCATAAAATGCTGCTCACTGGGGTTCGAGGTGAAGCCAAGACTCCCGGCAAGGTGAGAACAACACAGAATTTTATTGGCTACTGCGGCGACACAATAGAAAAGGCGCTCTTTATTCCGCCTTCTCCCGAAATTTTACAGGCAAACCTTTCGGATTTGACGGTCTTTATCGCAACCCGTTACCGCGATGCGATTGTGCAAACCGCCCTAGTGCATGCGCAGTTCGAACTGCTTCACCCCTTTCTTGACGGTAACGGTCGGGTCGGTCGTATTCTGATCCCTCTCTTATTGCACGAAAAAGGATTGATCTCGGCACCTACGTTTTATATCAGCGAGTACTTCGAGGAACACCGATCAACTTACTATGCTCGCCTCAGCGCTACCTCAGAGCAGGGTGACTGGCAGGGCTGGGTTGACTTCTTCCTGACCGCCGTTATCGAACAAGCCGAGCTCAACACCGCGCGCGCTGGAACGATTCTCAAGCTTTATAACGCAATGAAAGACGAAATTAATGCGGCTACACGATCTCAATACGCCCTTCAAACGCTGGATGCGCTGTTTGTTGCCCCTTATATGAGCATTACTGAATTTGTGCGAATTTCCGGTATTCCTCGCCGATCAGCGGAACGCATCTTCGAGGCGTTGGTTGGCAACAAGACGCTTGCACTAATAGAACAAGCATCCGGGCGACGCCCAGGCATTTATGTGTTTAAGAAATTGATCGCAATCACGGAGCGAAAAGTTTTTAAATAATAACCCTGTCGCACAAACAGGGTTGCACGACATGGATGTCGCACAAAGAAGGTTGCACGACACGCATGGCGGGGAAAATAGAAGATAGGTAAAAATTCGGGACAGGCGAGAAAGAGAAAACTTGCGACAGACGTCTGAAAAATCCTTCTTCCAAAACAGATAGCGTCAAGTACTGGCATCACAACCCCTGCGTGAAGCCTGTTGAATAAGTGAGATGAATAATATGAGCAATGAAAAAGACAAGCCACACAAGATCGGCGAATCGGTTGATTCGGTGGGATTCTTCTACTATTGTTTTGACGTTCTGAGTTGCTAAGTTTTTGAGATGCCTCTCATGAAGATTGGAATCAAAATCATGGGCTGTCGGCTGAATCATGCCGAGGCAGCCACGATAGCGGGGGCACTTGAATACGAAGGCTTCGAGGTGGTGAGGGGAGAAGAGATCTGCGACGTACTGATCCTGCACACCTGCACGGTGACCGCAAAGGCGCAGCGCGAGTCGCTACGCCTCGCACGTTCGGCGAAGCATCACGGCATCGGGTATGTCCTGATATCCGGCTGCACTACCAGCATTGTTGACGTGTCAGAAATCCTCGAATCTGGTGTCGATATTGTGGTTGATAAGAAGACGGGCGTCGTGCATGGCGACGGTGACGACATCGCGCATGGGATAGGCGAAATTGTTGCAGAAGCCCTCAAGGGCGGCTTTCAGGCCTACCTCCCGCGTTTTACGTCTATTCGTGCTTCGGTCAAAGTTCAAGATGGCTGCAATTTTCGCTGCGCATACTGCATCGTTCCTGATGCCCGCGGGAACCCACGAAGTCGTCCGTTTTCTGAGATCATTTCTGAGATAACTGGGCTTGCCGCAAAAGGTTTCCGGGAAGTTGTGCTCACCGGCGTTAATGTTGCCTGCTGGCAGGATCAGGGGCTTGGACTCGCGGATTTGGCAAGGGCCGCTTCGCAGGTGGAAGGCGTGGCTCGTATCCGGCTCAGCTCCATTGAACCCGGCACGGTCGAGCACACGATCGTTGATCTGATGGCCGAGGCAGGGGCTAGACTCTGCCATACGCTGCATTATCCTTTGCAGAGCGGCGATGCCGGCGTGTTGCGCCGAATGCGCAGACGCTACGCGCCGGATCAGTACCGAGCGGCGGTTGACTATGCGTTGGAACGGATCCCGAATCTCGGTCTTGGTGCGGATGTTATTACCGGATTTCCCGGTGAGGATGACGCTGCGTTTGCTGAGACGGTGAAGATGATCGAGCAGTATCCGTTTGGGAATCTGCATGTTTTTCCATACAGTGAGCGACCCGGAACACCGGCGGCCGTGATGGATGGCAAGGTTCCCGTTTCAGTGCGCCGCGAACGGGCACGGGAGCTCATTGCGCTCGGTGAGCAAAAGCGCAAGGCTTTCGCCGCTTCGTTTGTCGGGTCGGAGGTAGAGGTGCTTGTTGAGCGTGTCAATGCGGCCGGCGTTGGCAATGGGCGGACAAGCGAATATGTTGACGTGCGGATCGGTGGACTCTCATCCGAGGATGAAGGGCGGCTTCTCCACATTCGATCGGGGGCGGCATCCAATGGAATTCTCCTGGGAGATTTCAACTCCTGAAAAAGAAGGAAAAACTGGGATCAGACTAGAATTGCGCTAGGTGGATATTCAACTTTCGACCTGTCTCGATTCATGCACCGTAGTCCGATAATGAATTCCAGCTCTAACAGACCACAAATCACCAATCTTCTTCAAGTGCAATGAAGGGTGTTTTGGGTTTTGCTTGAGAATTGAAAAATATCTATTTTGAAATATAATCTATTCTTTCTTGATCTTTTGTCAATTCAGAGAACGGTGTTCATGGATTCCAAATCATTCCCCCTCGCGACCCTGTCTCTGCGACTTTTCGCCCGGACTCGTTGAATCCGCGTATCTTCGCCGCCTTGTGGCCGAGCGGTGCCGAGCGTTGCGGTCTGCGACAGCTCCGGTGAAGCGGATGGCTCGGGCTGGAGCACGCAATCCGCTTGGCGTCTATGCTGTGGAGAAGCGTAACTGGAACTGCCGACCGGTCGACGGTGGGCCGAGGATGTGCATTGCACGTTGAACCTAAAAGCGTAGGTTGACAACTTCGCGCATTGCAATCGCCTCAGCGGCAACACGTTGCAAGAAGAGTGTTCAACTGCGCGACAGTTGAACACAACAGCGGTATCCTGTTACCACTGAGGCGATTGCTCGAATTGAGGTAAGTCAACCTACGCTTTTAGGTTGAATCGTCTTGTTGGGCCATCTACTGCTCTTTTGCCCTGATCCTGAAGAACTCCCTATCTCCAACCGATTGCGTATTCGTCCAGACGCTTTCCGAAATCCACCACTGTGAAGTTGGTGTTGGTGGGGACCAGCCCGCAGCGGGCAGGTTGGTGCACGACTCGACCATGTACAGTAAATTGGTTCGACTGCTTTGCCATTGGAGAACGCAACTACCGTTGCCCGCTTCAATGCCGGTGACGGTGACAGTGGGCGGGACGGGCGCGTATACGCGCACGTAGTCCACGAGCATGGTCTTGGGTTCGGCCAAGTAGTCGTGTGCGCCTGGATTCGCTTCCATCGTGATCTTCAAGTATGCTGGCACCTGCATGACGGCGTCGTTGGCCGTGGTTCGCCACGTCTCCACGTCGTCGACATAGAATCGGTATTCCTTGTCCGTCCAGAGCAGTCCCACGGTGTGGTAACCTTCGTAGAGATCCGGCATCCCCGTGACGTCCTTGCTGGTTCCGTAGGAGCCCCAGTAGATGGCATGGTTGATCCAGCCTTGGGTGGAATGAATGGTCTCGAAGATGTCGATCTCGGATCCCTGGATGCCGTTCGTGACCGTATAGGGATTGCCCACGGAAGGCATCATCCAGAATGCCCCCCAGCCATCGGGTATCACGGGAAACGTCGTTCGGATTTCAAAATAGCCAAACGTCCGGTCGAACAGGATCCGGTCGTCAAATGGCCAATCTCTCCTCGTGCGCATAGCGCCTGCATAGATGGATCCGTTTTCACGGCGCATCCGCAGCACTAGGTTGTTCGTTCCGTCCAGGTAGGCGTCCTGATCCGACCACCATTGATTCTCTCGCCGCTTCCACTCAGGAGCATGCTCCCACTTTGTTCCGTCCAAGGTCGCGCCCGTAAACTCGTCGGACCACACCAACTCCCACCCTTCCGTGAGGGCAGGTGGTAGGGCACTCGCAACGGATCCGGACAAGACCGCTAACAGGATTCCGGAAATGGCTTTTCGCATTCTCATCCGTGTCACTCGGCCTAACAACAACCCCAGCGACCGCGGAAGCTGGCGTGAGCCATGCGCGGGCAAAGGTGGCTGGGGGGCGAAGTCGGTTTGTAGCATGGCTCGTGACAGCCGGAGCGGTTCGACGCAGCGCATTGTTAGGCGCTCCTGTCTTCAGCACAATCTGAATGCCGATCGGCTGCATGACGGTAAAGAAAGCACGACGCCTTTATCGCCGCGTCCGGGTTGAGCTGTGAACTCACCAAGCTACACAATCTATTCTAGCCCGCACAACTCTTTCTATGGTTGTTACATGCTTTGGCATTCGAAAATACGGCACCGCATTTCCCACATTGATAAATCGGTCCGGTATTAGAACCAGGGGGATTCGTCCCGTGTTCTGCATCGCAAATATCCGCATGGGCTTGCGCTGACTCTACGTTGGTGAATGTCGCTCCGCAGTGACCACATTTGATTTTTTCGCTCATGTTCGTTCTCCTTTGTTTGTTTTTGTATTGGTTTCCCAGCCGGTCATCGGCTGAAAGTATGAAAGTCGCCTAACGGCGGCGGTGACTGGCGGTGAACCCGCTACGGGTTCACCGTACATGTCAACCGCCTTGTTCTGTGATCTTCTGCTTTCTCATTGCCCTTGGTAAAAACACGGCCATCACACTTCCCGCAGTAAAGAAGATCAGCCCAAATCCTGGCAAGAAGAATGATTGTCCTTTCACACCAGGTTCGAGAAGACATTCTTCTGGATTACCCGGCATGTAATGCACGGTAACGCTCTGTCCTGTCGGGTAGCGATTCACGACCCGACGTGCATGTGACGGATTGCTGGAACCATAGTCTCCGTAAGCGATGCGGTTGCCGCTGAATGTCATGTCGTTGACACTGAAGTCATACATGACCTCAGCGTGATACGTACCGCTTCCCTCATCACTGTCGTGATATTCGACTGAAGAGGATACCACTTTGCCTTGGGTCGTGGGCCAAGCCTCACTAGCTTTCGCTCGAATGAGACCACGAATGCCAAAGAAGGCGACGCTTGCTCCGACAACAACAAAGATGAGCGGGAATATGCGCGAAAAAAAGAATCTCATGCCTGGGGACAGTGGCTTTGATGACGATGCCGATGACGATAGTCGCATGTTTCTCCCTTCACAGAACGGGGAGTCAACCCTCAATTGTGTATTCGCAATTGTAGGGTTGACGACTTGTTCCCCGGTATTTTTTTGACTTCATTGGGTTTGTTGGAATTTCAAAATTGTGCTTTGAAAACGGCGATCCTTTAAGCGATTTTGCTGGATGGGTACGCTTCACGTTCTACGTAAGCGTCACATCCTGAAAATCAAGATACCCGACTGCGCTTCCACTGATTTGGACAAAAAAGCCTTTTACTTTTTCGCCACTTGCGGTGGTTGCTCAGTCGTTCGGTAATTTTACTTCTTTTATCGACGTTGTCAAGGCATCGATTTGTTTTTGTCCAACTTTTCATAAAAGTTGTGCGGGGTACATCCAATACTACCTCGGCTGGGTGAAGCAGTTCTTTGCACGTTTTCTTGGCCGTCCCCAAATTGATCTCGGCCGAGCCGAGATTGAAACCTTTCTGTCGGAAACCGCAAAGCAACCGGTGATCAGCAACTGGCAGATCCAGCAAGCTCGCGATGCGTTGGAACTCTATTACGCAAAGTTTCGCGGCATACCGTTGAATCCGTGTGAACCTGTGTCTGATATAAACCATACAAACAAGCCCTCCTCTATTTGCACACCGAGTCGAAAACCAGACGAAATATACACGATGACGGACGTGAACGTCAAGGGTAAAAAAACACAAGTTTGTAATCGGTTAGCGACAGGGGTATGGCAGGTTCATGACGGCGGCGGGTGATGGGT
>CAZKJH010000130.1:0-10698 GCA_964553035.1 uncultured Lentisphaerales bacterium
AGGGTGCGGGCAGAAGCTTCAATTCGGTGTCCACGCCAAATGGCAGACGGAGCTTAACGGAAGTGCCGACGGTGGGCATTGAGGTGTTCCTCGGTTGGTGTTTCGGCAAGCAGAAGCAACTCGGCGATGCCGCCGCTCCAGCTCTGTGTCCATGCCGCTGTCGCGAGTGCGCCGCCGATATAGATTTCGTTCAATGGCGTGGGAGAATCGAAAGCCGCTTCAATGAGCTGATTTATACTTCCTAGATTATGACTCTGTCAATAAGAATTTAGTACCCCGGCGAACTATTTTTGTGATGCGCCACATTTTTTGTTTTTTTTGTGATGTTTGAATTGTGATTGACTTTCTTTGTAGAATACAAGACCATAAACCGTTCATTTTATTCATGAAGGCTTCGAATTTTCAGGCTTTATCATGGTCTCTGCAGCAACGACAAAACACAATACGCATGCTTAAATTGCGCAGGCAAGGAAGATCAAAGAACTATGTCAAATTTTTTCCAAGACATCCACATTCAGCGTCTTAATGAGGCTTACAATCGCCTAGGACACGAGATCGTTGCGGAGCGAGCACCGCTTACGGCTGACTATGCAGTTACGTCTGAGCCAGTTTCTTACGACAAGCGCATGGAGCTGGCGTATCAGCCGATTCAATGTGGGGAGAAGTGGGGAGAGGTCTGGGACTGCGGCTGGTTTCATGTGCGTGGCAAAGTTCCGAAGGCCTGGAAAGGCGCTTATGTGACCCTGAACCTTGATTTCACGGGAGAAGCGTTGGTGTACGACAAGGAAGGGTGTCCGCTCGTGAGTCTTACAACGGGTTCTGTCTTTGATGCGGCGTATAGCAAGGATATGATGCATTTATTCAATGCCTGCAAGGGCGGCGAGGCAGTCGATTTTTGGGTGGAGACGGGGGCGAACGCCCTTTCTGGTGCAGAAATGAAGCGCGATCCTAAGTGGATTCAAGATGGTTCGAGCATTCACGGAAAATATCCGTCCTCGATCCAAAAGCTTAATATTTGTCTTTTCGACTACGACAAGTGGCAGCTTCGCCTTGATCTTGAGGTGATCCTTGATCTCGTGGAAATTCTTCCAGCCGGATCAGCGCGCAGAATGCAGGTGCTTCGCCTTGCAAGCAAGGCGCTGGATTCCCTTCCGCCTGAGCGCGGCGGAGCTCTAGCCGTACGTGAGACCATGCGCAGAATTTTCGAACTGGGGATCGACCCTGCCACGGTGAATGTCAATGGCATCGGGCATGCGCACATCGACACCGCTTATTTATGGCCGATTCGCGAGACAGTTCGCAAGGTGGCCCGCACGTTTGCAAGCCAGATTGGACTCATAAAGCGATATCCTCAGTATAAATTTGGCGCCTCACAGCCGCAACTCTATGATTTCTGCAAGCAGCATTACCCGAAGTTGTATGCCAAGGTGAAGAAGGCTATTGCAGATGGTAGTTGGGAGGTTCAGGGTGGCATGTGGGTGGAGGCAGACTGCAACATCCCCAGTGGCGAGTCGCTGGTGCGTCAGCTCCTGATAGGGCGCAACTTCTTTCGCGATGAGTTTGGTGTTGAAGTCAAGAACGTCTGGCTTCCGGACGTATTCGGCTATTCCGGTAATCTTCCCCAGATCATGAAGACGGCTGGTATTCATTATTTTCTGACGCAGAAAATTTCCTGGAATCGATACAACAAGTTTCCGCACAACACCTTTATCTGGCAGGGTATTGATGGTAGCGAGGTGCTTGCGCATTTCCCTCCAGAAGACAACTACAACAGCCAGGTGCGCCCAAGCCGGCTCAAGAAAAACGAAACGAACAACTCCGAGGCGGGGCTTATTAACGACGCGATCTGTCTCTTTGGCATTGGCGATGGCGGTGGTGGCCCCAAAGAAGAGTTTATTGAGCGCGGTTTGCGGTGCCAAAACCTTAACGGATGTCCGAAGTTTAATTTTGCCTTTGCGCAGCCAGTGTTGGAACGCATGAATGAAAGCCGTTCCGAGCTTGCGACGTGGGTCGGAGAACTCTATTTTGAAATGCATCGTGCGACGTTGACCTCGCAGGCCTCTACAAAACTTTGGAATCGTCGTGCTGAAGAGGCACTGCGTGCGGCAGAAATGCTGTGTTCGGCCGCGAGTATTCACGATTACCCCATTGCCGAATTTGACGCGATGTGGAAGCAGATCCTTTGTGGTCAGTTCCACGACATCATTCCAGGTTCTTCCATTAACCGCGTTTATGCAGAGAACCTTCCGGTACTTCAGAAAATCGTTGACGATTGCAAAAAACTTCAGGCAACTGCTGCAGCGGCGGTTTTGCAAGCAGAGAAAAACGTGGTGACGTATTTTAATCCGTCTTCAACGCCGTACACCGGTATCGTCGTTTTGCCAGAGGGATGGAAGAGTGGTTCCGTGAAAGAGGCGAAGCTCGAAGTCCAGCGCGAAGCTGACGACTACGTGGCTTGGGTGGAAATTCCCGGGCAGAGCTTTGTGACCGTGGATCTGTCGAAGACGGAATCAGCAGGGGCCGTTACTTCGGATGTTGAAGAAACCACCGTTCTTGAGAATGACGAGGTTTGCTATGTCCTCGACGCGCACCTGCACGTGCTTTCTTGCTTTGATAAAACTGTAGGGATCGAGATGATTCAAGCCGGTAAACAGGGCAATGTGATTTCTCTCTATGATGATCATCCATCGACTTACGATGCATGGGATTATGAAGAATATCTTGATGCGATGAAGACAGCGGATGTGCAGGTCATCTCAACGGAGAAGATCGTGGGCAAGGTTCGCAGCGGTGTCATGGCTTGTCTGAAGCTTGGTGAGAGTACGTTCATGCAGACAGCTTGGCTTGGCAAGTGTGGCAAACGCCTTGACTTCGTTACCTACGTTGACTGGCGTGAGAATCACAAGATGGCGCGCGTGGAATTCCCCGTGACCGTTCGTTCGCAAGAGGCGAGGTTCGAGATTCAATACGGAACGATTGCACGAGCGACGCACAACAACACCAAGTGGCAGGCGGCGCAGTTCGAAGTTGTGGGTCACCGCTATGCCGACCTGTCAGAGCCAGATTTCGGCTTTGCACTCCTCAATGACAGCAAGTACGGCTACCGTGTCAAGGAAAGCGTGATGTCGCTCTCGCTGTTGCGTTCACCAACATGGCCTGATCCAGTTTGCGACCTCGGGCAGCACCACATCGTATACAGCATTCTACCGCACGAAGGTGCGCTGGCTTCAAACGATGAAGTGGTGACGAACGCCGCGATGATCAACCAGAGGCTTGAGGCCTTTGTGGAGATGAAGACGACGGATGCAGCTCGTATGCCGGTGTCCTTCAGTGGCGTGGGTGTTGAGCTTGCCGTTATCAAGCGCGCCGAGAAGGAGAACTGTCTTGTGGTGCGTCTCGTTGAGAGACGCGGTTGTCGCGCAAAGGGTGTCCTCACGTCGGTGTTCAATGAGGCGAAGTTTGTGGAGTGTCAGTCATCAGAATGGACAAACCTTAGCGAGCCCGTTTTATCGCCCATTACCATTTCCTTCAAACCTTTTGAGATCAAAACCTTTAAGCTAATTACGAATTACTAATTACGAATTGAATTTATAAGCACATTTTGAGAAGAAAATCGGGCACACGTTGTTCCGCAGCATTTATCAATTATCAAAAAACGAAGTGATATCTCAACTGCTACATTTGAGCGGCGAATGGTTTCAAAACATCGCTGCTCTACGATATCAACGATGGACTTCTCCGCGAGAATTTGTGAATTTATTGTTGCGTTGTTGTGCAACAATACGATATAGTACCTCGCATGAACAACGAAGAATTTGAAGTACGAGCAAAAATTATGAAGGCACTGGCAAGTCCTGTGCGGCTGAAAATTGTTGACGAACTGAGCCGTGGTGACCGCTGCATCTGCGAACTCCAGCCCCTTTTTCCAAAAGACAAATCCACGCTTTCCCGGCATATCGCGGAGTTAAAGAAGGTGGGGATCGTTTCAGAACGCCGTGAGGGCGTTCGCTGTTATTTGAAATTGCAGACACCCTGCATCTTGAAAATTTTCGATTGTACTTTGGGTGTCATCCGCTCCGAGGCGCAGCGGCATTCAGAGTTGATTTGCGATTGTGAAACGAGTGCGAAGAAGAAGGGGTAATTATGAATTGGAAAAATGAATGGAAGAATGTGGCGGTTGTCATTGCCGTTTTTTTGGCATGCTTTTATCTGCCTGTTGGAAAACCGCGTTTTGATAACGCCATTCTGGAAGCAGCACACCTGGTAAAATGGTATGCACAGGAGCATGTTCTGCTCTGCCTTATTCCCGCGTTCTTTATCGCCGGGGCGATCGGCGTCTTCATCAGTCAGTCGGCGGTGATGAAGTATCTCGGTCCGAAGGCGAAGAAGGTCGTGGCTTACGGTGTTGCATCTGTTTCCGGCAGTATTCTCGCCGTTTGTTCTTGCACGATCCTTCCTTTGTTCACGGGGATCTACCGCATGGGCGCTGGCCTTGGACCTGCTTGTACCTTTCTCTATTCCGGGCCAGCCATTAATGTGCTCGCGATGATTATGACGGCGCGGATTCTCGGTGCAGAATTGGGTGCTGCACGGGCTGTGGGTGCCATTGTTTTTAGCGTCGTTATCGGTCTCGCCATGCATATACTATTTCGTAAGGAAGAGGCAGCAAAGGCGGCGGCAGCACTCCAGATTCCGGAGGAGAAAGGTGGAAGACCGCTTTGGCAGACCGCGATCTATTTCGCCTTGATGATTCTGATCCTGGTGTTCGCCAATTTCGGCAAGCCACAGAATTCTGAAGGTGCCTGGGCGGTGATTTTTGGTTTGAAGTGGAAGCTGACCGCGTTGTTTGCCGCTGGCCTTGGCACGATGCTGGTGATCGGGTTCAAGATGCGGCCCTGGAAGGTAGCTCTGGTTTCTGCAGCGACCGCCTTCACGGCACTGGCACCGACCGGAACCCCGATTGCGGCCTTTACGGTTGGCTCGCTGGGTTTAGCTTGGTTGACGGCTACCGACAAAAATGAAGGTCACGCTTGGTTTGAATCGTCTTGGGGATTTGCCAAGCAGATCCTGCCACTGTTGCTCATCGGCGTTGTTGTGGCAGGGTTTCTACTCGGACGCGTTGGGCACGAGGGGATGATCCCCTCTGAATGGGTGGCCAAAGCTGTGGGAGGTAATTCCCTGCGCGCTAATTTTCTTGCTTCGTTTGCCGGTGCTTTCATGTATTTTGCAACACTGACCGAGGTGCCCATCATTCAGGGACTCATGGGGGCAGGCATGGGCAAAGGCCCAGCTCTGGCACTGCTGCTGGCAGGACCCGCCTTGAGCCTTCCAAGTATGCTCGTGATCAACAGTGTGTTAGGCCCCAAAAAGACGATAACCTTTGTATCGCTCGTTGTCGTGCTGGCTACGGTTTCTGGTGTTGTGTTTGGCATGGTGACAACACCTTAAATAGGTTATGCTTCAATAAAGGAAAACAATGAAAAAAATTCAAATCTTGGGCACAGGATGCCCTAAATGCAAACAACTGACCGCAAACGTGACGGAAGCCGTCAGCAAACTCGGTATCGAAGCCGAAATCGAAAAAGTTACCGACATCAATCAGATCACTGCATTTGGCGTGATGATGACGCCTGCGCTGGTTGTGGATGGCAAGATCGTGAGTGCGGGTAAGTTGCTTTCAGTAGAAGAAATCATACTTTTACTGGAAGCACCTGCTGGTGAGAGTTTGAGTGCCTGCAAGGCAGAACCGGCGAGTGAATCGAAAGGCGAGAGCTGCGGTTGCGGCTGCGCTTCTGAGAAAAAGACGGAGGCTGCAGCCCCATGTTGCTGTGCTCAGGGTGGCGTTCAGAAAGTGGTTCGCTTGATTCTTCTCGCGGTGGTGGTTGCCAGCATTGCCTGGATTTTAGCCAAGGAAACTGGATCCGTTAAACCACAGGTTGTCGCTGGCGAAACCGTTGCTGCCAAATCGGATGCGTTGTTTGTCTACTACTTCCATGGTACACGACGCTGTTTTACGTGTAATAAAATAGAAGCACAAACGAGTCAGGCGATTGCAGAAAACTATGCTGCCCAGATGGCTTCAGGGGATGTCGTCTTCAAGTCCGTCAATATTGAAGAGCCTGACAACGAGCATTTCATTGAGGATTTCGGTCTGGTGAGCAGTACCGTAGCAATGAAGAAGGGCGACAAAAGCGAGAGATTTGATTCGGTCTGGGATCTTGTTCATAATCCCGTAGAATTTGCCTCGTACATCAAAGCCGGGGCTGCACGTATGCTAACGAAGGAGTAGAAATGGAATTTGTTTTTGCCATTGGAACTGCATTCTGGCTTGGTTTTCTGACCAGCATCAGCCCATGCCCCTTAGCCACCAATATTGCGGCGATCAGTTTTGTGAGCCGTAAGGTGGGCTCGGTCTCGCGAGTGCTTGCGGCCGGTCTGCTCTATACCCTTGGGCGTACGCTGGTCTACGTCGTTCTCGGTATGCTGCTGGTGCGTGGCATGATGGCGGCTCCCATGCTCTCGCATATCCTGCAGAAGTACATGAATCTCTTCATGGGCCCGCTGCTCATTCTGGTGGCCATGGTTTTACTGGAGCTGCTGAAGTTCGGTTCCAGTTCCCGTTCAGGGATAGGGTCGGCTATGCAGGCGCGTGTGGAACGCTCGGGCATTGGGGGGGCTTTGATCCTTGGTGTGGCTTTTGCTATGACCATGTGTCCGACCTCTGCCGCCTTATTCTTTGGCAGTATGCTGCCGATCTCGATTCAATTCAACTCAGGAATTCTGATTCCGACCGTCTATGGGCTGGCAACCGGACTCCCGGTTCTGCTGTTTTCATTTCTTCTTGCGTTCAGCGCGAATAAGGTCGCCAAGGCTTACGACAAGCTGGCCGGCTTCGAGGTCTGGGCACAACGCATTACCGGCGTGGTCTTCCTTCTTGTCGGTCTTTATATGACGTTAACGATTACCCTTGGAATCAGAATTCCAGAGGCTTATTTATCACGTGGATCGTGAACTGGTTGATCAAGCCGTTCACCATGTACGGTATTGCTGGGCGCTTCTTGTGAAATTTCTGCTTGGGTTGAGCAATATCGTCGTCCCGTGGAGCATCGCCAATAGGACACGCTTGGGTTGCTAATTCTATTTTGTGAGGATCAGCGTTTCGGGATTCGTCCTGTTTCTGGGTGGAATCCAAAGTGGGGTCTCGTAGCTGGAGAGGGGTGGAGGTGTATAACCTCGAATGCTCCGCATCATGGAGAGAAACTCGCGGCTGACCAGTAATTTTCGAGGTTCTGGCGTATAGCGGCGTCCGAGGTCGAGTCCCGAAGTGAACCCGATAATTCCGCCGAGGAGTAGACAAACAGCGGCGACGATGCAAATCGCGGTGATACCGAACGACAAATCTTCAGGGTCGTCACCTCCGGCTTCGCGCAATTCGAATTTCTCGATTTCAGCGTGAAGTCGTTCTCGCTCGATCTGCAAACGTTCCGTTTCAAGCTTGAGTTTTTCGCGTTCAATGCTTAACGAAACCGAGAACAAATCAAACGGATCGTCTTTAGTTTTCGGGTTGGTATTGCTGTTGTCAAGATCGCTACTCATTGATTTGGGAGTTTATCAAAATGAGTTCGAGCTGTCCAACGCAGTTTTTAGCGAAAAAGTGCTATCTCAGGAGATCAGATTCCTGATGGTCGTGGCGGTGGAAGGGGCAGGTGAAGCTTCGCTCCAGAGATTGCCGAGGAGCTCATCAGCAGTTTTGCCTTCTTCGAGCGAAAGGAGTCGGAGGGCGGCGGCGGCACCTTGCGCATAGCGTTTTGGGGTGATGCCGTGCTCGAGGGCGAGCCGCATCGTGCCGATCAGTCGGTCATTCCACCCGAGTTTGCGTCGTGTGTCTCGCGTGATGCGATCAACCTGATCCCGGAGGTTCGGGTTGACCATTCGTTGCATTAAGTCTTCGACGTATGCCCGATACCCATCGGGTGTAAAGAGAGGATCGGTATCATGATACTTGCGGCATAGGGCTTCGCCCGACTCGAGCAGGAAGGCCTCTTTAGCGAGTTTGAGGAGGATCGGATGCGCTGATGCTTCGGACATGAAGGTCGCACCCTTCTCACGTAGCAAATACCCCAAGAGGGCATGGGTTGCGTTGTGGCCGTATAACTTGGCTTCCTCAAAGGGAAGTAAGTCGTCCTTCTCCTCGAACACCGTGATTCCGCGTCGGAATCCCGGCAACGAAATACGGGAGATCAAGATGCGGTTGAATTCTTCCACGAGAAAAGCGCGTGGCATTTCCGGGGTGATCCGCTCGAGTTTCTGTTCGGCGATTTGTGTTAGATCGGCGACGATGCCACTCATTTTGCCGATGACGGTATTGAGCGTTTGTGTGCGGGCGGCGGAGAGAGGGGCACCGAGGCGCGATTCGAGTGCGGCGGTAAGGATCTCGGCCGCATGGTTGTTGTTCTCGCCCGTGTAGATGACGGCAGCGGGCAAATCGGGTTTATCCATTTTCAGGCGCAGACCTGCGGCTAAGATTTCCTGAACATCTCCTAGTCCACCCATACCGTAAAACTTCACGCTTGGCAGGGCCGTTGCGATTTCGCTGGACTCTGCCACGGCGCGGACCAGTTCGGCGCGATCTTTCTCGTCAAGAGGATTCAAAATTTCGATGGGTCCGACGCGGTGGGCTTTGTTGCCTGTTGGGGTCGCAATGTTGAGTTCGTAGTATCCGCCGTTGTTGCGCACGGCTTCCACAACGGACGGAACCACTTCGGCGACAACGAGTCGCGAGAAATTACCAGAGTGCCAGGCTTCTTGTAAAAAGAGCCCGCCTTGAATGGCACCAAAACCGAAACCGACAAATGTTTTTTTCATAAAGACTTATTATAACAACAATTGAGGAGGTTAGAAAGAATACAGTATTCTGACTCCTTCTGAGTATGGATGGTTCTCAAATAGACAGGGGAGGTGCCTGTTCTCCAAATCGCGTTCCCAGTTCAAGCGTTTTTTCCAGTGGCATGATACCTTCGGATGCGCCCGGGCGCGAGAGGCTTGCTGCCGCGCAGCATCCGCCTAGGCGCGCTGACCTCACAGGCTCCCAATCTTCGTGGAGGCCATAGAGCATTCCTGCGCAGAAGGCATCACCTGCACCGACAGCGCCGGCGATGAAGCCTTTGGGGAAATTGACTGAACCTACGGCATGCCGTTTGCCAGACTGCTCGCGCAGGTACGCACCCTCCGGCATGTGTACGGCCACAAGCCTCATGTCGCCAAACTGATACAAGCGCTCAACGGCTTCAATCAGTGCATCGCCATCTAACTTCCCGGAAGCATCGCGGACATTGATGCCGACTGCGCGACCGGCTTCGACTTCGTTCAGCACGAGGTAGTCGATGTATTTCAGCGCGGGGGGGACAAGTTTGGAGAAGCGGTCGCCTTCCTCGCTCACCACATCGACGCTGGTCAGGATTCCAGCCTCTTGAATGTTTTTGAGCAGGCGAGCTGCAACCGTGCCATGGTCGGCATCGGGTTCATCCATCGCGTCCAAGAGGAGTAGGTATCCGAGATGAAAAATCTTGCAAGTCAACTGGCTGATCTTTACGTGCTCAGGCTGGAATAACGCATTGGCACCGCGATGGTGAAAAAAGACACGGTTGCCGTGCGTGTCGTCATTCATCACATCGGTGAAGGATGTGGGGGCCTCTGTTGTTGTGAGGAGCGCCGAGATATCAACGCCCAGCTCGGTGAACGTTTGCTTCAGGTAGCGGCCATCGGCATCGTCGCCGACAACGCCTAGACCGGCGAGCGGAAAAGGAGACTTGAGGCGAGCGAGATCGTTGAGAACATTGGCTGGGGCGCCGCCGGGGCTGTAGCACATGCTTTTGATGTTGGCCAGCATCCCACGACCGGGGAGGCAGTCAACTTGTTTAACCCGGTCGACAATCCAGTTCCCGGCGGCAGTTATTCCATTTCGTGTCATTATGCATTCCTTTATTTTGAAATTTTTCTTGATCTTTCGTGAGGCAGTTACCAATCCTTCCGCAAATACGGCGATCTACTTCTACATTTTAGAGATGCCGATACCCACATAGAAAGATGAATATAATGATGTTTTTTAAGGATGATGTCAAATCAAGCTGGCTGTGTTTAGTGCTTGTACTTTTTAATAGAAGAGGCTAGAGTATGTTTTTGCTGGATTGGGGTTAGTTAAAACCCACTCACAAGAGTTCGCATACGGAAAGCGGATTCTTGAGCTGTTGAAAAACCGCCGTGAACGGTTACAACTGAGTTATGACACGTCAAAAAAAAGGAGAATCGGTGATGAATAGGCAGTATATCGAAGTAATGCCGAGAAGATGGATGATGGTGTTGGCAGCGGCGATGGTGCTCATTTCGCCGAAGACGAGCGTGATGGCTGCTGATGCGATTTGGACTGGTGCCGGTGCCAACAATTTATTTAGCAATCCGGCAAACTGGCATGGCAATACCTTTCCGCCGACAAACGCTCAACTCTGGCTGGCGAACTACACGACCGACGCGGCACAGATCATCGACTTGGACGTTGACTATGCGCCCTACTACATCAAGTGCTTAGCGACAGGCAATCGCGATTTCACGATCAACTCAATTGGCGATAAGCTATTCACCCTTTTTGGTGCCGGTTCTCTCGGCGTCTATCAAGATCCTACCCATTCGACCAGAATAACG
>CAZKJH010000131.1:0-10668 GCA_964553035.1 uncultured Lentisphaerales bacterium
CGCCGCCGCCGGAACCGCACGACGTGCGCGCCCACCTGCTCGGCGGCGTGCCCGTGGCGGAAGTGGAGTCCAAGCGAGACCTCTTCTCCGCTCTCGGTTTCGATCCGGCCCGCGCGTTCACTGGAGTTTCCCTCCCCGCTACCGTTGGGAGAGGGGCTGGGAGTGAGGGGCGAAGCTACCTCGACTTCTCGTCCGCACTCCCGGACCGCGCCGCGATCCGTGCGTTGGTTGAGAATGACCCCGGCGTCCAAAAACGTCTCGACACCGTGCGGCAGCGGCTTGCCGGATGGTGGGCGGAACACTCGCCCCGGCTCGCGGCCTTGCCGGAACGCCGCGACTTGAACCGTGTCCGCACCGACGTGCTCGACACATTCGGGGCCGCGCTGCTGCCGCTGAAAACCCTCGACCGCTTCAAACTCGCGGGCGTGATCGCCACGTGGTGGACGGATACGCTGCCCGACTTCAAGACCCTGATGGAAAACGGATTTCCCGGCGTGATCGACGGCTGGGTTGACGCCATCTCCGACGCGGTGTCGGACGACGAAGCGGCCGGTCCTGCCTTCGATCCCTTCGGCCACAAGCTCGTGCGCCGCACCATGACCGACTATCTGGAGCGCATCGCCGCAGCCAAGACCGACATCGCCCGACTCAAAGGCGAAAAGGAATCCTTCGAGCAAAGCAATGCGCCCGACGATCTGGAAGAAGAGGAACTGGCCGCATGGAATTTCGCCAAAGATATGGATCGGCAGGCCAAGGAACTCAAGGCTGAAAACCGTGAAGCGCTCAAAAATCTCGTGAAGCTCGAGAAGGTTGCCGCAAGAACCAGAGCTACGCCCGCAGAGAAATGCGAAGCAGCCAAAGCGAAGTCCGCGATTCAGTTCGTCTACGACCAACTCGCCGCCTTCGAAACAGCCCTCGCTCCCTACGAGAAGATCAAAACTCAACTTGCCGCCACCCGCGCTTTATACCGCACACTGACCGACGAGTTCGTGAATGAACTCAAAAGCCGCTGCAATGCCATGAGCGAGGACGAAAAACGCGTCCTTGTTCTCGCTCTCTTCGAAGAAGACGTGCAGTCCGGTCTCGACGTGGCAGTGTCCGAGAAGCGCCAGGCGTTGGTGCGCTTCATCGAAAACCTGTGGGACAAGTATCGGGTGACACTGACCGAGATGACCCGCGAACGTGATACGCTTTCTGGCAACATGAGGGGAATGTTGAGTGTGTTGGGCTACCAACCGGAGGAGGTGTAGCATGAACGGTGTCGAAATAGTCGAGGCCTGGGGACGTGGCATGCCGCTGATCCTGAAGAACGAACCCCGTGTCCAGTTTCGCGAGACCGCCGGGTTGTTCATCGTGAGTTTTGAGCGTCCGTCTTTTGATGAAAAGGCCGGAATGACGCCGGAAGCGCCGATGACAGCTAGGACAAAAACTAGGACAAAAACTAGGACAAAAAGTTCGGTAAAGAAGTTCGGTAAAGAAAGTTCGGGTAATACGAAAGAGGAAACGACCCGAGAAAGTAAGGAGAAAAGTAAGTGGATAAGTAAGGGGAAAAGTAAGGTGAAGAATTCGGATCGCCTACTTCAACTTCTCGGGCAGAGCGTGGATATGACAATTCCAGAATTGGCTCTAACGCTTGGATTGAGCCTAGCGGGTGTCGAGAAAATCATCAGGAAGCTCAAGCATGACAACCTTCTCCGCCGCATCGGTCCAGACAAAGGCGGCCACTGGGAGGTGTTGAAGTGATTGATGGCGCGACTAGCTTAAAAACGCAAAATGTCCAAAACACTTAATACAGTAGCAGATGTCTATTATGGAAAACGTCAAAACGAAGTTGTTGATGACTTCGGGCCGTTCCCTATTATTGGCACGGGCGGCATTTTTGGAGCCGCACGAATCCCCCTATTCAAGGGGCCTGCTATTATTGTAGGCCGAAAAGGAACTCTCGATTCTCCTCAATTTGTTTCTTGCGACTTTTGGACGGTTGATACAGCCTATGCGGTGTTGCCTAAAGAGGGGACACATGCAAAGTGGCTCTACTATGTTCTATGCGCTTCTCAGTTAGAAAAGCTTAATGAATCGACTGGAGTGCCAAGCATTAACCGTGACCGGTTGTATGCTGTCCCAATAAGGGATGTTCCATACACTGAGCAATCCCGCATTGCGGCGGTGCTGGACACGGTTGACGAGGTGATTTCGAAGACGGAGGCGGTGATTGCAAAATTGCGGAAAGTGCGGGCCGGGCTGCTTCACGACCTGCTGACGTGCGGACTCGACGAACACGGACAACTCCGCGATCCCATCGCCCATCCCGAACAGTTTCAGGATACACCGTTGGGGCGGATACCGAAGGCGTGGGAGTGGATAAAGCTTTCGGAATTGTGTAACTATATTGGTAGCGGAGTGACGCCGCGAGGTGGTCAGGATGTTTATTCGAAAACAGGGGTCATGTTGATTCGCAGTCAGAATGTTCGTTTTGAGGGACTATTGCTGGATGATGTCGCCTTTATATCCACCGACATCAATCAAGCGATGCTTCGGAGCGAGGTCTTTGCATGTGACGTTCTATTCAACATCACCGGCGCATCCATAGGTCGATGTTGCCCCGTGCCTGAAGGACTTGGCCTGGCGAATGTGAACCAGCATGTCTGCATTTTGCGTATCCCTCGGGCAACCAACGACGTCGCAAAGTTCCTTGCATCAGTCTTGTCCTCGTCCATAGGGCAGCGACAGCTTGATGCGTTGAACACAATGGGGAATAGGCAAGGACTCAACTACCAGCAACTTGGCTCATTCATTGTTCCATGGCCAAATCACGATGAGTTAGCGATGATCGTAAGGAATATCAACGGCGTTGAATCTCAACTCGGTGCCGAGATAGCCGAGCGCGATAAACTGGGACAACTCAAGTCTGGCCTAATGGACGACTTGCTGACGGGCCGGGTGCGGGTGCCGGAAGGAGTGTGTTGTGGCGGTTGAGACGGGTCATCGGCGGTCGATTCGGCTGCGCGGGTATGATTACACGCGGCATGGTGAATATTTTGTGACCGTGTGTACGGAAGAGCGGCGGCGGCTGTTCGGCACGGTGGTCGGCGGGCGCATGGCGTTGAACGATGCGGGACGACTGTTGGTGATCACGCCGTTTCCGGCGACCGAGACGCGCTTCAGTGCCCCTCGCGCGGCGTGGTGCAATCAGTATGTGTTGCATGCGGCGGATTCGGTTGTGATCGGGCAGCTCGCGCCGGACGGCATGCTGGCGTGTCTGCTGGCGGATCTGCCCAACGACAAACCTCTCACAGTGTTGAATCGTATGGTGCATCTTTCAGATGAAGAAACTGTGAAAGCGTGATAGAATGTTGCTTTCGTGAACAATGAACCACGGGAAACTGCGATTGAGGGTGTCGACATGCACGTCAAACAAAGGGCAGACAAAAAACTGATCGTGCTGGTTTCTTCGACCGTCTACGGGGTCGAGGAGTTGCTGGATCGCGTCTACACGCTGTTGACGGGTTTCGGCTACGAGGTATGGATGTCCCACAAGGGCACCATTCCAGTCCGATCCGACCGTACGGCGTTTGAGAACTGCCTCGCTGCGGTTGAAAAGTGCGATCTCTTTCTGGGAATTATCACCCCGAACTACGGGAGCGGGCAAGACAAGAAGAAGCCAAACGAATTGTCGATCACCCATCAGGAAGTCCGGCAGGCCATCCAGTTGAAGAAGCCTCGGTGGCTCTTGGCTCATGAGCATGTGGTCTTCGCGTGGTCGCTGCTGAAGAACCTCGGCCACAAGGACAAGGCCAGCAGAGGGAAACTCAACACCGCATTCAAGCGTACACCGATCTTGGATGATCTGCGCGTGTTGGATCTCTATGAAGAGGCTATTGTTGATGAACTGCCGTTGCCAAAACGCGACGGGAACTGGGTTCAGAAGTTCCGCTCTACCGATGATGGATCACTCTTTGTTGCATCCCAGTTCTTCCGGTACCAAGAAGTAGAGCAGTTCATCAAAGAGGACTTCGAGAACGGCAATCCTCTGCGGAAGAAGGGCGGTGAAGCATGACCCAGAAGAAAATTCAGGAACTGTTGTCGCTCGGAGAAGGTCAGCGTGTGGAGTTCAAATCATCCTTAAGAAGCGTTGAACCCTTGGGCCGTGTCATCTGCGGATTTCTCAATACTGCGGGAGGCTTCCTTGTCTGCGGTATCAACGACCGTGGCGATGTTCACGGCATTGCTGCTTCGGACGCCGAGGTCTCAATCCTCGAAAAACGTATCCATGACGGGCTCTCCCCCAAGGCGATGGTGTCTTTTCAAGTCCAGATGCTTGAAGACCTGCGTATTCTCGTCATCGAGGTTCCCGCCGGTGTCGATGTGCCATACGCCTTTCGTGATGCGATCTACATTCGCGACGGCGCGGCCACGCAAAAGGCGGATGCCACGACAATCCGGGATATTGTGATGCGCCGCCAGATCGAGCCGGAACGTTGGGAGCGCCGATTTTCTTTTGCGGATATGGAAAACGATGTCGATGCGGAGGAAGTTCGCTCCACCGTTAACGATGCATTGAAAGTCCGACGTGCTTTCTTCCGCGACAGCACGAATGTCCGGATGGTTCTTGAAGATTTAGCCGCTTCCAAATACGGCCGACTGACCAACGGGGGCGACGTGCTTTTTGCGCGGAATCCGGCTACCCGTTTGCCACAAGTTCGTGTTCGGGCCGTGCGCTACAATACCGATAAGGCGGGGGATACCTATCGAGACCTGAAGTCTTTCGAAGGTCCCTTGCATGTCGTTTTTGAGGACGCGTATTCATTCATCGTGCGTAACACGCCATCGACTGCCCGTTTTCCCAAGGGCAAGACCAAACGCGAAGATGCTCCTATCTATCCAGAGGATGCGGTACGAGAGGCGCTCATCAATGCACTGGCCCATCGCGATTACAGCGCATCATCCGGCGGCGTGAGCATCCACGTTTATCCCCGGCGGCTGGAAATCTGGAATTCCGGCGGCTTGCCCGAAGGTGTGACAGTCGCCAATCTCATCAAGGGACACATTTCCGTGCTGCGAAACCCCGACATCGCCCATGCGCTCTATATTCGCGGGCGCATGGAGAAGATTGGGCGGGGCAGCGTGCTCATGCTAGATCAGTGTAGAGAGAGCGGTCTTCCTGCTCCCATTTGGACGTCGGACGAGAAACTCGGCGTGACAGTGACATTCCGTCTCCCCGAAGTCACCCCCGAAGTCACCCCCGAAGTCACCCCCGAAGTCACCCCCGAAGTCGAAAAGATGATGGCAGTCATGGGAAGTGACATGACACGCAGTGAAATTCAGAAGGAACTGGGCCTGAGTGATGAGAAATTCTTCCGTGAACGTTACCTACAAGTCGGGATAAGACTTGGTGTGATCGAAATGACCATCCCCGAAAAACCGCAGAGCCGTTTTCAGAAATATCGGTTGACAGCATTGGGAAAACGCAAAGCCAACCATGCGAAAAGTACGGCTGGTTCCGAAAACAAAGGAACCCGTCACGAACCCGTCAAACCCGTCACTAGAAAAGCGAAAACGGTTAGAGCCGCGACAGGCGAATGGCGAATTACAGGGCGGGGGAGTGAAAAGGCGGTGATGGCGACAGGCAAGAGGGGGTCGGGAAGGGGTAGAGCCACCCCTAAAGTTGAGGCCCAGTCAGGGGCCCAGTCGGGGGCCCAGTCAGGGGCCCAGTCGGACTCTGTGCTCACAGCCTTATCTGAGAACCCCTTAGCCATGGCAGAACTCGTCTCTCTCTTTAGGTTAGAAACCAAAACAGGCGCGTTCAAACGTGCGGTCAAGGAGTTGCTGATGAAGGAGTTGATCGCGTACACGGTTCCCGACAAGCCCAACAGCCGGGTCCAGAAGTACCGGCTGACGGCGGCAGGAAAACGACAGATAAGCCTTGCTCAAACGGATATCGCCGAGAAGACTAAAGAAACCCGTCACAAACCCGTCACGGGCAAGGTGGGGAAACCATGAGCAAAATCCAATGGGAATATGATCTCGTCGAGAAACCCTTCTGCGAGCAGCTCCGGGGAATGGGCTGGCAGTGGATCGAGGGTGATGTCGACGTTCCGGAGCTGACCGAGCGTGAAAGTTTTCGCGAGGTGTTGATCAAGGGGCGACTGGACGCGGCGCTTCGGCGGCTCAATCTGCGCGACGGTCAGCCGTGGCTGGACGAGGCAAGGGTCGGGCATGCGATTCGGGATTTGGAGAAGGCGGCGGGTCATCGGCTCATGGAGGTCAACCAGAGCGCCACATCCCTGTTGCTTAAGGGCACGGTGACAGACGGTCTTCCAGACTGGGACCATGAACGTCCGCAACCGGTCCGCTATATCGATTTCGAGTCCCCGTCCAATAATGATTTTTTGGTGGTCAACCAGTTCAAGGTGGAACTGACCAGCGGCCGCGGGAACATCATTCCCGATGCGGTGCTCTTTGTGAACGGCATTCCGCTGGTGGTGGCGGAGTTCAAGAGTCCGGGGATCGAGAATCCCTTGCAGGAAGCCATCAACCAACTGCTTCGATACTCGAACCAGCGGCGGGAGATCTGGCCGACGCTTTATGCGGAAAGCGAAGGATTGGAGCGGCTCTTCCATACCAATCAGTTGTTGATCGCCAGCGACTTCTTCGAGGCACGTGCAGCCACGGTCGGTGCGCCACCTGAAGCCTATCTGGAATGGGCGGACACCAGCCCCGTGCCGCTGAGCACCGTGGCGGAGGAGGCGGGCGTCTTGCCAAGACCTGAGGAGGAGCAGGCGGCGGCGGCGGAGTTGCTCGCGCTGGGGGCCGAGCAAGGGGATCGACCCGGCACGCCCTTGTTCTTTCGCAAGCCTCAACAGCTTCCGAAAGCGTTGCAGAAGAAAGGGTGCATGCTCCAGAGCCAGCAGATTCTGACGGCCGGCATGTTGCGTCCGGCTCATCTGCTCGACTTGATCAGGAATTTCTCGGTCTTTCAGCAGGTCGACGGCAAGACGCGAAAGGTTGTGGCACGGTATCAACAGTTCCGGGCCGTCCATGAAGCCGTGAACCGACTACAGAAGAACCCAACACGCCGCGAGAGTGCGACGGACCGTGACGAGCGCGGCGGCATCATCTGGCACACGCAGGGATCGGGCAAGAGCCTCAGCATGGTGTTTCTCGTGCGCAAGATGCGTATGACCCCGCGCCTGAACCGGTTCAAGATCGTGGTGGTCACCGACCGCACGGATTTACAGATTCAGCTCGGGCAGACCGCGCAGTTGAGCGGCGAGGCGATCCGGCCCACGGACGCAGACCTGAAGACCCGGGAGTCTCCAACGGCGTTGACGCAGCGACTGTTGAGCGAGCCGACCCCGGACATCGTCATGGCCATGCTGCAAAAATATCAGCCAGCGGGCGATACAGCAAGCAAACCCGTGAAGGGATTGCTGACAGACGCCCATGAAGAGGCGCTGGGCACAGTCTCCATGACGATTGTCCGAAAAGAGAAGAAACCCGGAAAGAACGAACCTGTCGTCAACAAAGAAGTCACGTTCAAGGAGAACATCCGGTTCGAAGAGTTTCCGTTATTGAACGACTCGGAAGACATCCTTGTTCTGGTGGACGAGGCCCACCGGTCGAACACCCGTACGCTGCACCGAAACCTGCGCAAGGCGATGCCGAACGCGGCGGTCATCGGATTCACGGGCACGCCGATCATCAGCAAGGAAAAGAAAGAGACGAAGGAGATCTTCGGCGACTTCATCGATAGATATCTTCTTCAGGACGCGGAGCTGGACGGCGCGACGGTACCGATCCTCTACGAGAGCCGAACGGCGGACGGCATGGTGAAGGATGCTCCCAGTCTCGACAAGGTCTTCGAGGACATGTTCCGCGACTACAAGGCCAAAGAGTTGTCGATCATCAAGGCCAAGTACGCAACCGAGGGTGACGTGATGGAGGCCCCCCTGCTGATCGAGAAGAAAGCTCGGGATATGATCCTGCATTTTACGGGTGTGGTGTTGCCAGAAGGGTTCAAGGCTCAGGTGGTCGCCACAAGCCGTCAGGCTGTGATGACCTATCTTGAAAAGCTGGAGAAAGCACGGAAGGAACTTGTGGCGGAGTTGGAGGCGTTGCCAGAATCCCTATTGGTTCTGCCGGAGGATGAAGTCCTGAAGCTGGATGCTCAGACACGCTATCTTCTGAGGGTCTATCCACAACTGTCGAATCTTCGCGTTCTCGAAATGGCGGGTGCCTTTTCAGGCAACCACAACGACCCTGAAGCGTGGTGGGATTGTGCGGATAAGGAAAAGCAGGAAGCAAGCATCAAGCGTTTCAAGAGAAAGTTTTCCGCTGCGAAGACCGACAAGACCGACCCGCTCTCAATTCTCGTCGTGATGAACATGCTGCTGACAGGATTTGACGCCCCGGTCGAACAGGTGATGTACCTGGACCGCAAGATCATCGCGCACGATTTGTTGCAAGCCATCGCACGTGTGAATCGTACGAACGGCTCAAAGAAGTGCGGCTACGTGGTGGACTACATCGGCGTGGCCCACCACTTGACCGACGCGCTCAAGGATTACGACGGAATGGACACGGCAGGTGCCATGATCGACATCAACGTCGAGTTGCCGAAACTGCTCGATCGTCGGGCGCGGGCCGTCGCGGTCTTCACGGATAAGGGCGTGACCGACCTGCAGGGTCAGGTCGACGTTTGTGTTCAGTTGCTGGCCGACTTGAAGATCCGCGCTGATTTCATCAATAAGTTGCGTGCGTTCTATGAAATGTTGGGGTTGCTGGAACATCGGCCCGAAGTGCCCGGAGAGGTGTTCCGTGATGCCAAGCTCTTAGGTTTCATCAACAAGGTTGCGGCCAATCTTTATCGTGACCCGGCGTTGAACCTGTTCGGCGTAGCTGAAAAGGTGAAGGCGCTTATCAACGCGCACATCACGGCCCGTGGCGTTGACCCCAAGATTCCACCGACGGCGATTACGGATGCTGAATTCGAGCAAATGCTCTCGAAGATCGACAGTAGCCGTGCGCGTGCTGCGCAGATGCAACATGCAGCACGTTATCACATTATCGGCTTCACCAATCAAAATCCATCCTACGCCCGCAAGATGAGCGAACGCCTGGAAGAGATTCTGAAGAAGTTTAAAGACGACGCAGACGCCTTGGAGCGCGAGTTGCGCACGTTGATTGACGACTTGAAACAGGGCGACCGAAATGATTTCCCCGATCTCGATCCGAAAGTGCAAGTCCCCTTTGTACGGCTCGTGCTGGAGAATTGGGGCAAAGGCTGTGTGCTGACAGAAGCGCAACGCGCCAAAGCCATTCTTACAACCTTGGAGATGGTGTCCCGCATTCGGCAAGAGATCCGCAAGGTCGGTTTCTGGGGGAATACCCCCATGCGCGAACTTCTGGTTAAAACCTTAGTTCGTGATCTTGATGAAGCGGGTTTTTGTCCTTCTGGCGGCGAACGCGACATGGCACAGCGTCTTGTCGCCTTGGCAAAAGAAAACCATGTGATCTTGGTACGCAGATGAAACAGGTGATTCAGGTCAGCGGATTGGACTTCGAGGTGCGGCGCAGTGAGCGGCGCAAGACCTTCGCTTTGATGGTTGGGCGTACGGGAGAGTTGGTGGCCTATGCTCCCCTAGAGACCTCCACCGAAGAACTCTCATCTTGGATTTCCCAAAAACTGCTTTGGGTACATGGCAAGCTGGCGATCAAGAACGAGACCGCTCTCAGGGACTGTGAGCCCGAATACGTATCTGGAGAATCGTTCTGTTTTCTCGGGCGGCGGTTTCGCCTCAAGATTGTCCGACAGCAAGAGCAACCGCTTGTTTTCGACGGCACTCGATTCTTATTGCAGAACGATTTCGGGTCGCCAGCAGAGCATTTCCAGCAGTGGTACATCCAGCGTGGATCGCAATGTTTGCAAAGACGAATTGGAAGACTGTCGAGGCTCACGGGGGGCAAGCCTTCTGGAGTTGAGGTTCGGGATTTGGGTTTCCGCTGGGGGTCATGCGGACAAAAAGACGTTCTGTTCTTTAACTGGAAGATTTTCCAGCTTCCCCTGCGGTTAGTGGATTACGTCGTCATTCATGAACTGATCCATCTGCGTGAACGCAGTCATGGTTCCGCGTTTAAAGCAGCATTGGAACGGGCCTTGCCCGATTGGAAGGATCGAGAGAGCGAACTTGCAATAAAGGCACGCGATTATCTGGTCTATGGTATGCCAATACCAAAGAACGGAAAATGAATGCACTTCTCCCACGATTCTGCGCAAGGACATGAAATCGTAGGGCTGGCTCTCCGAGCACGCCGCCATGAAATCCTATTGTGGCGACGCGATTCCGCGTGACTTTCGGTCCGCGATCCGGGTAGTCATCAGAGTCAATCAGATGATGCCAGAGAATCGGCTTCTCCAACTCGACTCACGATCGCGTCCCGAACGATTCGCCACGGCGGCACTTGCGATCAATATTGTCTTACCGTTCTATTATAATCTCGAAACGCAATTCAAGATTAGAAAAACCTCTCCGGTGTCCGGTAGTGTGGATTTTGTAATCTTGAATTGGAGACTTCAAGATTATATTTGCGTTGAAATATTGGTTTTTTTAGCGATTATTGTAATCTCAGACTTCCTGACCTCGGCGGGGTTCCAAGGGGTTTTTCCGG
>CAZKJH010000132.1:0-10309 GCA_964553035.1 uncultured Lentisphaerales bacterium
CTTGTAAATCTTGTAATCTTGTCTTACCAATACGCGCTGTACAGAGTACTAGTCGTGAGTGGCTAGTGGCAGAATGGAGAAGCAGTCATATCAGGAAGAACGGTCTGGGTTTTCGGCGTGTTTCTCTCGTCGCCGCGAGCCTATCTTATGCGGAGATCTCTCTAATTCTAAACGCAAATCCCCGATGCCCATCTGGGTGGAACCCTGTCGGCTCTTTCGCAGGACAGTACTAGCGACTAGCAACTAGCGACTATAATCGGTCAGGCACAGCCCCCTGTGCCTGACCGATTACAAACTGTATCTTGACTTGGAAGGATTCCGTGTGATACTCTTACTAATTCCGCTTCTGTGTGAGGCGGTTGGCAGACGGCATAGACACCCACCGAGGTTGCCGAGCCATGACTGGAGGTGAATAAGCGTGATACAAGTTCGTGTTAAAAAAGGCGAAGCCATAGAGAAAGCGATTAAAAGACTCAAGAAGACAATGGACAAGGAGGGCATTATCAAGCAACTCCGTGCTGATCGCTATTTCGAAAAGCCAAGCGAAAAGAAACGCAAGAAATCTGCACGCGCACGCTCGCGCTCTCGCAGTCTCGCACGTCGTGCTGCACTTGCCGAGGCAATGCCGCGCATCTGATCCCGTCGAGACCGACGCAGGGTCGCATGCGATAGCCCTAGCACAGGCCACAAGCCAACGTGTCGAGGTCAACGCATTGCGACCCTTTTCTTTTTTTCTACCTCACCCACAACCACCGGCACACAAGAACGTTCCGCATGCGACTTTCCATTTCTACAAACTGGAATTCAAGCCAGCACGAGACCGCCGATGGCATGCTTGAAGAGATTACCAGTCTAGGATTCGACACCGTCGAACTCGGTTATGGGCTCACCCCGACACAAGTGGACGGTCTCGACCCGTGGATTTCGTCTGGACGAATTAAGGTGTCTAGCATTCATGCGTACTGCCCAGCATCAATTCCAGGGAGGTCGGGACCCGAGATCTACTCGATATGCGACCCCACCGACCATGCTCGGGGACACCACGGAATTGTTGCCGCAAAAGCCACAGCAGACTTTGCGGCATCCGTCGGCGCGTCAACTGTTGTGCTACACGCAGGTCGCGTCCCCATTTTCCGACACATCCGAAAACTAACAGATCTCGCCGCCGCCGAAATGATCGGTACGCCTGCGTATGAAAAACAGATCGCTAGAATTCAGAAGAAGCGAGATCGATACGCCAAACGCCACTTCGACATTCTCTGCGAAGCCCTCGACGAAATTCTTCCCCACTTCGAACAACTTGGCATCACTCTGGGCTTGGAAAATTTGCCAACCTACGATGCCATGCCAAATGAGCCCGAGATGCAAACACTCCTCGAGTGCTTTCAGACCAAGGCATTCGGCTACTGGCACGACATCGGTCACGCACAAATCCGTCAGAATCTTGGATTCATCCACCATGCCGGCGTTGTGTCACGCTTCTCAGAAAAAATCGTCGGTATCCATATCCACGATGTGAAGTTCCCTACATCCGATCATGTTATGCCACCCGCTGGAACCGTCGACTTCTCCATCGTTTCCCCTCTTGTAAACTCGGGCATACCTTTTGTGCTTGAACCCGCGAGGGGTTCTGATGCATCATCTATCAAGACAGCGGTTCGTTTCCTCTCCGATCTCTGGTGCATCGGTGAAACGAGCCTCCCAAAACTGAAGTCGGTACCTGACCGATGATAACACAAGGACAAAAAATGACAAAAAAAGCCCTTATTACAGGCATCACAGGACAAGATGGCGCTTACCTATCCAAATTTCTTCTCGATAAGGGCTACGAAGTCTTTGGCCTTCTCGCACGCCGCAGTTCTCCCACCACGTGGCGTCTCGGCTACCTCGGCGTTCTCGACAAGGTTCACCTCATCGATGGCGATCTAACCGATATCGCGTCCATCATCAGAGCACTCAACATCTCAAAGCCAGACGAGGTCTACAATCTGGGTGCCCAGAGTTTTGTCGCCACAAGCTGGGAACAGCCGCTTCTCACCGCCGACGCGACGGGCCTCGGTGCGTTGCATATTCTGGAAGCACTTCGCCAAGTGCGCCCAGAAGCACGCTTTTACCAAGCCTCAACCAGCGAAATGTTCGGAAAAATTCAAGAGCCGGCGCAATCCGAGAAAACGCCCTTTTATCCACGGAGTCCGTATGGTGTCTCCAAGCTCTTTGCGCATTGGATGACCATCAATTATCGCGAGAGTTTTAATATTTTCGGTTGCTCCGGAATCTTGTTCAACCACGAGTCACCGCTGCGTGGTATCGAGTTTGTTACCCGCAAGGTGACCGATGCCGTCGCACGCATTAAACTCGGTTTGCAGGATAAGCTTGCCCTCGGTAATATCGATGCCAAACGCGACTGGGGCTTTGCAGGTGATTACGTAGAAGCCATGTGGCTCATGCTCCAGCAGAACACGCCCGATGATTTCGTCGTAGCGACCGGTCGGACAACCACCGTACGCGATATGTGCCGCATCGCGTTTGAATACGTCGGTCTCGATTACGAAGAGTTCATCTTCATCGATCCGAAGTTCTACCGACCGGCCGAAGTTGAAGTACTTCTCGGAAACCCAGCAAAAGCAAAGAAAATACTCGGATGGGAAGCGAAGACCTCCCTTAATGACCTGATGATGATGATGATGGATGCAGATCTAGCCCGTGTAAAGCGAGAAATTGTCAACTAATCCTTGTTCCTATGGCGAACGAAAACATGAGACACTCCCCCACTGATAAGCCCCGTTTCAGCCGTGTGCTGATCACCGGCGCGGCTGGTTTTGTGGGTCGGCATCTCATCCGCGAGCTTCAGGCGCATGGTCATGATGTTTTTACCACCGATGCGCTTCCCGCCGCTGACATTCCGGCGTACCGACAAACCGAACTCCGGGATCGCGATGCGTTGAAGGCACTGGTGCGTGAAACAAAGCCCGATGCGTGCATCCATCTCGGCGCCATCTCCTTTGTTCCCGATGGTGATACCAACCCCGAAATGTTGCTCTCTGTGAACATCGCAGGGACAGTCAACGTGGCAGAGGCGATCCGTAGCGAAGCTCCAGAATGCCGACTGCTTTTCGTCTCCACCGCGCAGGTGTACGGTCCAGTGACTTCGATACGCGCGGCTAACGTCCCAATCCGCGAAAATGCACCTCTACTACCCCTGTCGATGTATGCGATCTCAAAGACAGCAGCAGAACACGCTGTTCTTGCCTTCGGATCTGTCTATGGAATTGAAACCCTGATCGCACGACCCGCCAACCACACCGGCCCAGGCCAGTCCACCAAATTTGTCGCCGTCTCGTTTGCCCAGCAGTTGGTTGATGCGAAGCAGAACAGCCGGAGTGACATACGTGTTGGCAATCTCGATTCAATACGCGATTTCACCGATGTCCGTGACGTCGTGAAGGCTTATCGTCTCATTGTTGAGCGAGGCCAGAGCGGCCTCGCTTACAATATCACCACGAACGCACGCATCAGAATTGGCGAACTTCTCGACAGACTCCAAAAAATCATTGACATCGCCCCCAACATCATCGTCGATCCTGCGCTCTATCGACCCAGTGACGCCTCTCTCAAACTCGATGTGTCCCGTCTCCGCGATCACACGAGCTGGATACCCGAATTCAATCTCGACCAAACGCTCTCCGACATCGTTACAAGCCTCAAATCCTTGAACCCGTGAAGATGAAAATCTTTAAAATGCGTAATAAAAAAACGAAAAAAATACCAGCACTTTTCGCAGAGGCAATCGCACTCCTTTTCCTCGGCATCACTACATCCCACGCCGGTTCTTTCGGTGCCTACATGGGCTCAATGGATTCTAAACTGCTGGGATTAGGAGAGATCGTGGGTGGAATCTTAGAATTAGATCCAGTACCTTTCGTGTCTATCCAGCTCCGCGGTGGTTATGCCTCTTCATTCGATAAAATCGATCTCGGAACGATCAACCTCGACAACCTTCCTGAAGACTCACAATTGTTCACCCAACAAATGCTCGCACAGCTCGATCTCGCAAATCAGTTCGAACTCGAAGATTTTTGTATAATTCCTCTTGAAATCGGACTTATCGGTCGAATGCCTATCCTCGGCTTCTTCAGTGCCTACATCGGTGGAGGCGTTGGCTACTACATCGTTCCGGCCTTTAACGTTGTCTCAAAAGACGGCTTCTCCGTTTCGGAAAACATTGCTGATATCTCGGGTTTGTGGGGCCTTATTGGCATTGAAGCAGGTCTACCGAATCTCTGTGTCTTCGCCGAAATGAAATACACCCAAATGGTTAAGGAAGACCTTGAAATCCAAGTCGAATATGGTGGTTATAACGGGATCCTTACAGCCGACCTCGACCTCTCCGGCATGACCTATCTGGCTGGCATTCGTGTGAAGTGGTAACGATGCGCTCTAAAGACGAATTCAGATTGCTAGCGCGAGATTTGCGCATAAAACATGCAGCCGATCCGCGCGTGTCCTTTCTTCGCTCTGTTTCTGCTTTGCCCTGCTTCGCTACCGCATCGTTCATTGCGGCTTATATTCCGGTTGGCAACGAGCCGCAAACAGCAGACATCATTCAGGTCTGTCGCGAACAAGGCAAAAACGTTGGCTTACCTGCTTGGTTTCCCGAGGAAAAAGAGTATAGAATCTGCGACTATCCTTGTGGCAGCGTAATGACACGGGCACAACTTGGAATCCCTGAACCCACCATCAAATCATGGATTGATGGGACAACCTACGACCTCTTTTTAGTCCCCGGAATCTTTTTTGATCGACACGGAACTCGGATCGGCCACGGCAAGGGATACTACGACCGTATCTTGGCAAAACGCTCGCCGACTGCAAAGCTTGTCGCGCTTGCCTTCGACTGGCAAATTTCAGAAACTGCATTGCCTTACGAGCCATACGACATCCCCATGAACTTTATTATTACCCCCACGCAGCTTATCACGTGCGTGCAATAGTGAGGTGTGCGCCACGAACGCGAACAACACCATCCTCGACATCTGCCTGCCACCAAGCAGAACAACCGAAGCCGCCCTGAGCATCGCCAAACTTGTTGATGCCGCTGGCGGCACAGCGTTTCTCGTTGGCGGTTGCGTGCGTGATGCCTTTCGTGGCAAATCTTCTAAAGACCTTGATATCGAAGTATACGGTCTTTCCCCAGAGAATCTTCTGGCGTTGCTCTCCTCGCGTTTCAATCTCAATACCGTCGGCATGAGCTTCGGCATCATCAAACTGAACGGCTACGCCATTGATGTCGCCCTTCCACGACGTGAAAGCAAAGCCACGTCAGGGCACCGCGGCTTTCTTATCGATACTAGTCCCGACCTCTCCTACCGCGAGGCTTGCGCACGACGCGACTTCACAGTTAATGCCATTCTGCTGAATCCCCTCACGGGCGCAATTATCGATCCTTGGAACGGGCAGCGCGATCTCAAAGTCGGCATCCTGCGTCATGTCAGTGAGCACTTTTGCGAAGATCCGCTCCGCGTGCTACGGGCCATGCAGTTCATTGCCCGATTCGAATTTTCACTTGCACCAGAAACTCTCAATGTCTGTCGTGCCATGACCCCAGAGAATCTGCCACGCGAACGTCTGGCGTCCGAATGGGAAAAGCTCCTGCTCAAAGGCTCAAAGCCGTCTCTTGGCCTTGCCTTCCTCCGCGATTGCGGCTGGATCCGTTATTATCCTGAACTCAATAATTTAATCGACTGCCCACAATACGCAAAGTGGCATCCTGAAGGCGACGTTTGGTCGCATACCCTCCATGCCGTTGACGCACTCCCACTCGTCCGCACCGGCAATCATGATGATGCCCTTCTTGTGGCAGTGTCTGTACTCTGCCACGACTTTGGCAAGCCAAAGACGACGGTACACGAAGACGATGGTCGCATCACCTCACACCGGCATGAAGTAGTCTGTGCGCCAGAGGTTCGATCATTCGTCACGCGGCTCTGGAACAGTCAGGATTTCCTTGAACAAGTTCTCAGACTCGTGAACGGACACATGCGCCCCACCTTGCTCGTTTTGCAGAATGCATCCGACAAAGCATACCGGAGCCTCTCTGTTGATGTTGTGCGCATGGATTTACTCGCTGCCGTTGTGGAATGCGACATGCGCGCCACGCCACCCAATCCGCCAACGCTCGAGATCCTTGAGGCGTTCAAAGAAAAGGCGAAGAAACTCGCCATTGCGAAGGCTCCTCCTCTGCCTATTCTCTTGGGACGCCACTTGATCGAACGCGGTTTAAAGCCCAGCCCTGAATTCGGCAAGATCCTCGCGACCTGCTATGAACACCAGATTGAAGGCAAATTCTCCGATGAATCCTCCGCCCTCATCTTCTTAGATGCGCTACTACGCAAAAGGCTAAATCGCGGGTGAGTCGTTGGTAACCAATTCTGAATTCTGACTCCTGTATTCTAAATTCTGTGTAATTGAAACTCTTTGCAATCACACCCGTATGCCTCGAGCGTACCAGAATGAGGTTCATTTCCATCTCTGCGTATGCTACAATTGCTTTCAACAATTTAGAAATAAGGCGATAGAAAAGTATGCTTTTTCACTTGAAATTTCTCACAAACCTGTGGGGACCCTTCCGAATAATGGGTTCCCATCTTGTCCTCACGTGTCTTGGAGCCATGTTGGCAGCTCTTGCTGTCTGGTTTTTCCTTCCTCGGCTGTGGCGAATTCTACCGCATGATCGTGGTAAAATCCATGTCAAGGAGGGAACCGCGTCGGTAGGCAAACCAACGGGTGCAGGCTACATCATCCTGCTTCTGATCATACCTGTACTCCTCTTTGTCCTACCTTTTTCAGGACCCGGCATCGATACTGCTCCAACCTTCAGCTCCTTCTTGTCGGGCCTCAAATCCATTCTTGCAAAGCCTTCTTCGTGGTATTTACTGATCAACCAACAATGGGCCATTGTTGCCTGTCTATTTGCAGCGATGTACACGGGGTATCTCGATGACAAGGCCACAAAGCCCTGGGGGCGTCTACGCAAAGGTCTCCTTGATGCCGCAGTGGCCTTTCTCACCGCGATTTTCCTCTGTCGTTGCCAAGCTGTCGAGATCTGGCTTCCTTTGATCAAAACGCCAGTGCTTCTTGACTGGTGGTGGTATGTAGCCATGGCAATACCACTCCTGTGGATGACCATGAACGCGACCAACTGCTCCGATGGTGTCGATGGGCTTGCAGGAACGCTTACTCTGATGTCCCTCTTCGCGCTGGCAATCTTTCTTTACGGTGTTGTCGGACATGAAAAAATTTCCGCTTATCTCCTCATTCCACACAATCCGGAAGGTGCACGCTGGGGCATACTCACGGCAACAGTCGCCGGTGGGATTGCTGGGTATCTCTGGTATAACGCCGAGCCAAGCAAGGTACTCATGGGTGATGCCGGCTCCCGTTTCCTGGGTCTTCTCGTTGGTATTGCAGTCCTCGTTTCTGGCAACCCATTCCTCGTTCTCGTTGTAGCACCAATTGTTCTCGTCAATGGCGGAACTGGCCTCCTAAAACTCTTGCTCTTAAAAATGCTTACTAAGTTCGGATTTGAAACCACAAACCCCAACCAGAACTCGGTTGCACTGGCAGAGCAAAACACGCAGGCCAAAAGGCCCTGCTGGATGGCACGACAACTTCACCGTGTCAGATTCCCACTTCATGATCACTGCCGTCGTAATCTAAAGTGGACGAATGCACAAGTGCTGATGCGGTTTGTCCTGATTCAAACGCTCCTCACGCCGATCCTCTTCATTATTTTGGTGAAGATCCGATAACTTCTAAGCAATGGTTAACAAAAAAATGACTAGCCCGTCCAGACGTGGCCAACGGAAAAAGATACTGCTCACAGTGGGTGCAGTAGCACTTGCCGTTATTCTTCTCGGTTTATTCATTCACCGAGCGGGCAACCTAACGGAACTTCTTGCGACCCTACACTCAGCAAAGGATCGTCCTGCCTATCTCGTTGCAGGCGTGGCTTTATTCAGCGTCTCCCTCATGTGCGGCATGACGCGCTGGTACATCCTGCTCTGCACGCTCAAGCTTCCCGTCACCTACGTGGAGGCTCTGCGCCTCTATGCAACGGGTCATTTCTTCAATGTGATCGGGCCTGGCGCAACGGGCGGCGATTTTGTCAAGGCTGCCTGGATTGCGGTTAAGTGCCCAGGGCGTCGCACAGCGGCGATAACCTCGATCGCTGTGGAAAGGCTTATCGGGCTGATTGCTATGGTGTTTTTTGTAACGACAATTTCGCTTTTCCGACGGGATTTTTTCGAGCATAGTCGGATTCTGACGGCATTCCGTTCCTGCATCTATCTCGCCTGCGCTGCAGCGATTATCGTCGTCCTTCTGTTAACCATCATCGACTGGGGCCACCTCGCCAAAAAGCTCCATCCTGCCTCCAACGGATTTGCGGAGAAAACCTTAACAACCTTAGTGCGCGTTTGGGAGACCTTCCGAGTCTGTCTCACCCACCCTCTCGCCACTCTCGCAACCTTCGCACTCTCCATCACAAACCACATTACCGATGTGTGCTGCTATTTTCTGCTCAGCCGATCAATTTCTATGACGCTTCCCCTGCGCGATCTTCTGGTGATTTCCCCTATTGCCAACACGGTGGCGGCCATCCCCATTACACCTGGGGGGGCTGGCGTCCGCGAGAATACACTACAGTTTATGATGGACGTGGTGAACGTCCCTCGTACAGAATCGACCGCACTGGGTATCCTGATGTTCGGCACAATCATCTTCTGGGCTGCCATTGCCGGCTTCATCATGGCAATGGGTTTAAAGAAGCGAAAACGAGAAGTAACTATTTCAGCAGATTAAAGGCTTCGATAATGTCGTCGACATCGGCCTTACTCATCGGAACGTGTCCACCAATGGAAATGCTTCCGAGAATGGCTTCGGCCGAACTGTCGAGCACTTCAAGTTTATCAAAGACAGAGAAGACATCTGGAGCCACAACCATCACACCGTTGTTGCAAAGAACCGCAGCGGGATGCCGGAGCGAAAGCGTGTCCACCATCTTGGGAAGATTGGTAAACGTGGTCTCAAAGGGCAACAGCGAAACTTCTCGCAACATGATATAGCTTTCCGGAAGTGTTCGTGTATCAATCGTGCGATTACACACGCTGAAAGCCAAACAGTTCGGAGGGTTTGCGTTGATGATTGAACCAATTTCGGGATGCTCTTCGTAAATGAACCGATGAGCCAATGCGGCATGACTCGGCTTCTTCCCTGCTTCACACCTTCCGTTACGAACCAGCACAATTTCTTCCGGAATAACACTGAAGCGGTCAAGCGGATGTGGCGTGATTAAGAAAGAATTGGCATCGAGCCTGGCCGAAAGCGAACCGGTTGCACCGGTAAAAAGCTTTTGGCGATAACCGCGTCCGATAAACTCACAGATCTTGTTACGCAGATCTTTTTCTGTCACACTCATATCGGAAACATTGTGTTCAAAAGTCGCGATCCGAATATTACTCTTACTCTCAAGCTGCAACTGTTCCTCTGTCAGAAACTGTGGCGTTCCAAGCTGAGAAGCCTTGATCTCGGTTTGAGCACACAGCTCCAGCATCTCGAAACGCTGGAAGGCATCCTGAAGATTTCGGCCACCACAGCAGACACCATGACTCTCAAGAATGACACTATCAAAGCCTGCAGCAAATTTCTCTGCGATCTTCTCTCCAAGATCAGTGCTCCCTGGTACCCCGTAAGGCGAAAAAGCCACCTTGCCGTTCCAGCGGTAGGTCTGAGGAATAATACGCGTATTGGGAACACGCTTCGAGATGGAAAACGCAACCAGCGCCATAGGATGAGAATGCACCACCGCCGACAAATCTGGACGAACATCGTAGATTGCACGGTGGAAGGGGTATTCAGAAGAAGGCCGATGACGCCCGATAATGGTTCCGTCCTGCTTAACGCAGACGATATCGGCTGGAGTCATCGTTCCCTTATCAATTCCTGCCGGCGTAATCCACATATCTCCGTTCTCATCGAGAATGGAGAGGTTACCACCCGTTGTGGTGGTCATCTTGTTCTTATAAATTCTGGAAATTGTCAACGCAATCTCCTCGCGTGGATGTAGAAAATCGTAATTCATTGTTGCTTCTTTCTCTTTGCTAGCACTACGTGATGCGTGTACTCGGTTTTATTTGTTTTTTTATCCGATGAAGTTTATCACTTTTTAAGCCCCTCTACAAGATAAGAGCAATCGTGGCAGCAATTCTAATTATGGCAAATCTTCTCTGAAGCGGCGTGCTCGGAGAGCCCG
>CAZKJH010000133.1:0-10212 GCA_964553035.1 uncultured Lentisphaerales bacterium
GCGGAATACCACCCTTTTCTCGGCACGAGTGGTTAGCAAGGTGGGGCGAATCCGTCCATTCGCGGCAAAGAATCGAGCGAGAGCGTCACGCCGATGAAGCCGCCCGACGACAGCGACACCGCATCGATGGACGAGGCCGTTTCGGCGCGATTCCGCAGCCGCGCCTCAGTAAGTGGCACACCGTGCGCGGCCATCGGATTCCGGCAAAGCCGGAAAGCAAGTTGCCGTGTCAGAATCGATGCATAGCGAAGCACGCGCCGAGCGGACTGGACTCGTGTCCGTCCGCCCGGCGATACGGGCACAGCTAGGCACGATTATCACACGGTATTACGAGCGACCGATGGGCGCGCACCGTGAGGCTAAGCCGAACCCAAAAACCCCAAGCACTGCTCATCCCCAGTCGCTAACCGATTACGATAATATTACCGTACAGAGAATATTACGGAACAGTTTAGAGGAGATCGAGGACGAAAACTTTTTTATTTTTGCGTGGCCCCAAGCCGGAGAATATCAAGGTGTTCAAAGAGTGCGCGATCATAGTTAAAGAGGACAAATCCATTGGCCAGTTTACGAACGGATTGTACTTGCTGAAGCGTGCCGTCAGGAGCGAGGCCCAGCGTCGCGCCGATGCCAGGCCTGAGCGGCACCTTACCACCGACCCATTGAGCACTGCGCTTTGTTTCGTACTCAAAGAGAGACCCACTGTCCGTGTACTGCATGGGACAAACAAAATCCAAATAGCCTTTTTCAATCCAGAGTTTCCAATCCTGCCCGACATCATCACGCGCAGTCAACCAGTAGGGAAAAACAGCCGCTGAAATCTGAACGCCAGGACGAGCCTTTCGAACCTGCTCGCTGACTGCGGCCACAAGTTGCGTTATGTTGTCACGACGGAACTGACGATACGCCTCTTGGTACGATCCAGTCGTCACATCCGTGGGCCAATCCGTCATCAGAGCCCCCATACGATCCTCAAAGCGCTGCCGGCAACCCGAACAAAAACAGGCGCTGTGATTCGGATAGCGGATGTAGTCGAAGTGAACGCCAGCCACGTCGTAATTCTTAACAATTTCCAACATCGCATCCAACTCGAGCTGCTGGTTGTCGGGATTGGAGGGACAGAGCCAGGCAACGGGTTTCCCATCACGATCAACTTGAAGCCGATCTGCCGCACGAAGCTTTGCCACTTCCTGAGGATCTGCGCGCCAGAAGAGGTTCCAGCAGACTCGCCAGACGTGCACAGCCACACCATATTTTTTAGCGGCAGCGAGACACTCGGCAAGTTGATCGCCTTCAATTCCGGTTGCGCGTAGTAAAACCTTGCTCTCATACGCAGCCGAATTACCCCAACACATGTTAGGAAGAATTGCATTGAAGCCCGAATCCGCCAAGCGCTTGATCGCCGCATCCCACGTCACCCCCTCAACACCCGTGGCACTGTGACACCAAACGGCTCTAAACTCGTTGGACTTTGACGGTACGCTCGTTGCGTAGGCGCGCATGAGCGCATTCCTGGCATGCGCTAAGGCATCCGCCGCATGTGCCAGCGTGTTTGTATTGAGCAAGGCTTTCTTCGCCTCCGCTTCTCGCTGATTCGCCTCGTTAAGCTGTTCGTCGATCGCCGCCTGACGTCCGCTGGAGGCACGATTGACGGCGATCACCTGTCGCAGGTCTTCCTCGTTTTTAAAACCGGCGATCTTGGCAAGCCCGGCCAGACGCGCATCGCAAACCTCCTTCCATAAGTCAGGCCACAATTCGCCAATCATCTCTTGAAGAAGCAAATCCTTTTGGTCCTGATCTGTAGAAGTCAGCACGTGTCCGAGATAGAACCCATTGCGATTGGAGGTCATCGCCGCCTCGGTTGAAAGTACCCCATCATGATCGGCCCAAACAGATCGGACTTTCGTATCCGCTTCTGGCTCAATGCCCGTGGCGATCCAACTTCGCTGGATGACAGAAATAGCCGTCCGTCCATCTAAGGGCTCAAAAGTAAACGAATGCAACTTGCCCCTATCCGAGAGCGTTCTCGCTGCACGAACGCCCAGTAGTGCATCCAGCGGAGCTGGGATGCGGTAACAGACAATCAATCGTCCCCCGCCAGCAACAAACTGTGTCAGACGTTCGCCCAACGCTTTCGACAAAACCGGATTCAGCGGCAGGATGGCAACCTGCTTACCAGCAAGTTTCCCAGCAAGCACCTCTTCGTCTCCAATAATCTCGTAAGCGATTGCAAGCCGTTCGAGGACAATACCCATCCGATTAACCTGATCAGACAGGCTCGATTCCGCTTTGACTCCAGAGTCATTGCGGTACACCACCACGCTGGCCGGGCGGATGATGCCTTCGATTCCGGACAAAACGACATGTCGTTCGGCATTGTCCTCGTGGCGAATGGCGAGGCGTACGCAATCAACGCGATCCCAGCCTCCTGGCTGGCCTTCAGTACCGAACTTCCTGCGAGGAATATCAATAAAATCTTGATTCGGAACGGCAGCAAAGCTGGCCGCGTACCATCCATCTCCCGTGTGAAAATAGATCAGCACAGCTGAAGGGTGCTCATTTTCAACACGGATATGAACACGGATGATCTGGCAGGGAGACAAATCCCAAAGACCCACATGATCCCAAGCGACACGCCATGTGGTATTGCTTTCAAAGTTTAAGGGAAGAGCCAGATGCTGCCGACCGTCTTTAATGATCCTTTCTATAGGAGGCGTGTTATCTTCAACCGGCTTCCAAGCTGCTCGTGCAGCCTCATTCGATGGATACGCGCGGGAGTCCACAATAACGATGCGCTCAGATGCGACTGTTGCCGAATGCACGAGACAGGAGCCTACCAGCATTACAGCGAATAGCATGAACTTAACTATACTTATTTTCATCTTTGCACTCCGTTAAATGTGTACACATCATCGTCAACCATGTCTTTATTGTGCATCATTTTGAAGTGCTTTTTTGCTGCACTCTGTAAGCCAATCTTATTGACAGTCATTTCAATTCTTCAAGCATGAGCCTGATATGTCGGGTGGGTGCATAGTCTGGATCGGCAGCTTCGGCCTCAGTAAGATACTTTCGAATCGCATCAACGTCTCCGCGCTCCTTAGCGAAAATCGCGAGATAGTCGAGTGAACGCGAAAAATATTCAGACTCCGGTTCTGGAAGTTTCGAGAAGTCACCCTTGGCTTTTCGGATGGCTTTGGTTCGAGCCGCGAGAAATGCTGCTTCAGAGGCCACCTGATCCTTGAAATCAGTCAGAAGGCTTTGTCCGCGGGTAAACTCTAATTCTACATTATCAGGGTTATTACGAATACCCTCCTCAAGAATGGCAAGACCCTGTTCAGCCTTTTTTTGCATCTTCGCCAGAACATACCATCCCATGCCGTACGCCTCGATATTATGTGGATTTGCACGACATGCCGCCCACAGCCAAGGCACAAGTTCAGAAAGCTCATCGCCTTTAAGATGGCGGTGTTCTTGAACATGAATCTTGGCGTTGATCCAGACCCAAGGATCACGTGAATCGACGGGGTGATGGTCATGCTCATCATGCTCATCTTCATGGGAAATCGGATCGGAGTGTTCAGGTTCATCGTGAGAATCTCCATGGGCTTCTGTGCATTCCATATCGACCCCACCGTGAAAATAGCGATCGGCCTTCGTGACGAGCGTCTTGCCGATAATCGTCCGCGCATCGGCAAAAAACAATGAGAGCAAATCAACGCCACCGGCCTGTACGGGAGAGTCGCCCAGCAACCGAGGAATGAAAAACGCCAGACACACCGCGCCGACTACTAGGGTCAACGGAATGAAGCTAACCTGCTTTTTATTCATCGACCGCCTCATAATTTTTTACGCTTGAATGCGAAGCGGGCAAGCAGAAGGCAACCGCCCGCATAGCAAAGCGCATAGAGAAACACCAAGCCGCAAACACGCCAGGACACCATGCCCCAGCTATGCACCATGCGCTGGCGCATATCGAAGAACTCGACATGCGGCCCAATTGCATGAAACAGGGCAACAACCCATTTCAGCGGAGCAGGCATCGTCGCAATCAGATCGGGAAGTTTTCTTCCGTACAGCAGCATACTCGCTACCACAACGCCGCAAATTGTCATACTGGCTGAGGAGGTCATGACCAACGATCCAAGTAGCCCCAGAGCGCAAAGCATCACAACAAACCCGATATGCAAGAGAAACGCCTGGCCCATAATCGGTGGAAACCAAACACCCTCATGAAAACCAGACAACAAGGCATACAGCAAATAAAACAGAGCCAGCGTCGAGAGCGAGGCCACCAACGCACCAAGATACTTACCGAAAAGGAGTACGCCGTGGCTCACTGGCTTCGCCAGCATCGGGTAGATCGTCCGCGACTCAAATTCCGGCGGGAAGAGACGGGAGGAAACACCGAGGCTGATAACGATAGAGAAGATCCAGATCAGCAACATAGCGATCTCGTTCATGTACCGGCTTGCGCCTTTGACACCAAACGGCTGCATGAGAGCCAACGGAACCATCAGCACAAGGCTCAGCAACAACAACACAACGAGATCTTTTCTGCGATAGAGATCGAGAAGCGAAAGTATAACCAATGCTCGAAATTGCTTACCCTTCATGCAACACCGCCTTTCTTGTCGCTGGAAATACCCTCAAGAACGCTCAGGAAAATTCGTTCTAGGTTCCTGCCCCCGTCACCAGCAATCTCCTTCACGGCACCATCGAAGACACATTTGCCTTCTTTGATAATAGCGACACGGTCACAAATCAGCTCAGCCTCGGAAAGTTCATGGGAGGAAAAGAACACCGTCTTTCCTGCCTTTTTAAGTTCAAGAATTAAATCCCTGAAGTGAATTCGAGCCAATGGATCAAGACCCGTAAACGGCTCATCGAGGATTAGCAAATCTGGATCATGTAGCAAAGCCTGTACAATGCCGGCGCGCTGCAACATGCCCTTGGAATAGGTGCGCAACAGCCTTTTCCCAGCATGTTCAAGTCCCACCTTTTGAAGGAGTTCGTGAGTGCGCTTCTTGATCAAGGTCGCGTCCATCCCACAAAGGCCTCCGTAGAATTGGAGCAACTCATGAACATTCAAAAACGGATAGTAGTAGGCCGTTTCCGGCATATAGCCGATGCGGCGGCGGGTGACCGCCTTGCATGGATCGGCACCGATCACCGCAATCTGTCCTGCATCGGGCGGAATCAAACCCAACAACATCTTGATGGTCGTAGTCTTCCCTGCGCCGTTTGTTCCTAAAAAACCTAGGATTTCGCCTTCTGCAACCGAAAGCGTAAGGCCATCAACGGCCCGTACCGAGCCGAACGTTTTAACGACACGATCTAGTTTTACGAACTCCATGATGAGGTACTCCTAATTGCTCCTAGGCGATACGGCTTTCCCGTCAGCCACTGCTGGATCACCAACAGAATAAAGCGCGGATTTCCAATAAGATAACGCTTCCACAGCCTGCGCGGTTCTGCAATCAAGCGGAAGAGCCACTCAAAGCCATAACGCATCATCCAGCGAGGTGCCTGTGGAACCGTACCCGCATGAAAATTAAACGCCGCACCCACCGCAATTAAAACCGGTGCGTCGAGCGGCTGACGGAAATCGCTCACCCAGTAGTCTTGGCGTGGTGTTCCGATGCCGGCCCAAACGACATCCGCCTTGGATGCATTAATGATCGAGATAACATCGTCACGCTCTTCTGATGTGAGGTCACGAAAAGGCGGAACGTAATGTCCGACGATCTGGAGGTTGGGGTACTTCTGCATCAAGTTGGTCTCCAGCTTCATGATCGTTGCGACGCAGTCTCCACCATAGAAGAAGTGTTTAACCCCCTTCTCACAGCCGGCCTCAAGGGTCTTCAGCATCACATCCGGGCCATAACAGCGGTTCATGTCGAGCTTTGCAAATTTACGGCCGACAAAAACGAGAGGCATGCCATCGCAGAGCGTCATATCGGTTGCATTGGCTACCTCGACAAGACGAGGGTTGTCTCGGCAACGAAGAAGCGAGTCAACTGCAAAAATGCAAACATTATGCTTCTCGCCATCCGAAGTAAATGAAAGAAGCTGTTCCACTGCTCGCTCAATGCGAACACCCGTTAAAGCCACGTCAAGAAGCGAAAAACGGGGCAAAGTTCCTGTTGGGCTTACTACTATTTCTGGCTCATCTATCATGGTTTTCCAGTATACCAAAATAAATGTATTCTTCAAGAGAGAAACCCCCACTAATCCTAAAGCCTTCTCCTAAAGCATTTTTTCGATGTTTTTCGCTCATTTAGGGGATAAGAACATGAAAACCTACCGATTTTTATTTTTTTTTAAGTTTATTCGCTTTTTTCCCTTTACATTTAGTGGGGCAAAGTGTCTAATAATGTCATCAAGAGGCAGAAAATGTCAGAACATCCCACAGAAAATACAATTGAGAGGGTGCCCCAATCCATGGCTATACAGCCAATCTTGGGACGCGCAGATCACCGTTTGGATCCCAAACGGCGATTCACCATACCCTCCGACTGGTTTGAAAGAATGGGACGTCCCTCGCAGGTGTATGCCATGCCGAGTCTTTCAAGAATGCGCCGTCTCGACGTGTTCAGCCCCACCGAATTCGATAAGAAGATGGAGTCGTTCAGAAACACAGCACTGTCCGATGCCGCCACGTCAAGTTTCACAAGCCGTATCGGCGAACTGATTAATTGCGTTGCAGTCGATAGCCAAAATCGGATACGAATCAAGGATTCCCTTCTCGCGTACGCTGGCATTGGTAACGATGATGTTGTACTCATCGGTGCCGGATTCCATTTTGAAGTTTGGTCGATTGGAAATCGGCCGAGAATCGATGGCGCTGAAGCCGATCTGCTTGAGCAGTTGGCGAATGAAGCCATAACCATGAAATTTTAACAGGAGGAACGACGATGCATATTCCAGTTCTCCTGAAGGAGACACTCGAAGCACTTGCCCTACGTCCTGGGGGCCGTTACATCGACGGGACTTTGGGCGGTGGTAGCCATTCTGAGGCAATTCTCGTAGCTTCAAGCCCCGATTCACGTCTGCTCGGTCTCGACCGTGACCCCGATGCGATCACACGCTGCAAGGCAAAGCTTTCCAAGTTCGGCGACCGCTTCACCTGCGTTCATGCAGATTTCGCTTCACTGAAATCCATTGCCGAGGCAAATGGATTTGACAAGGCGGATGGAATCCTACTCGATTTGGGCGTCTCCTCCTTCCAACTCGACGAACCAGAACGCGGTTTCAGTTTCATGAACGACGGACCGCTCGACATGCGGATGGATACGAGTAAGGGCATGACCGCCGCCGATTTATTGCAATCCCTTGGGGACGACTGGCGGAAGCTCGCCTCTATCTTGGGAACCTTCGGTGAAGAAACACAAGCCGCACGGATTGCAAAAGTCGTGCTCGCCGAACAAGCCAAGAGTCCGATCAAGACGACCAAGCGCCTCGCCGACATTATCGAAAAGGCGGTCGGCGGAAGGCGCGGTTCCCCCCGCCACCCTGCCACGCGCGCTTTCCAAGCCATCCGAATCGTCATCAATGCAGAAACCGAACAGGCAAGTGCCGGCATCGAAGCAGCACTCTCGCTCCTGGCAGAGAATGGACGGCTGGCTATCATCACCTTTCACAGTATCGAAGACAGAATCGCAAAGCAGACGCTAGCAGATCATGCAGGAAAAATGGTCTCACTTCAACAGGGTGGAGAAAAGTGGATCGGCCGCGAACCCGCCGTCCAACGGATCCACCGTCGCCCTATCACGCCATCTGAAGAAGAAATTTTTACAAACCCACGCTCGCGCTCAGCGAAACTTAGAGTCGTCCAACGCCTCGCAACCCAAGATTGAACCCTACCATGGCCAAAACTACAAAATCAAAAAACAAGCCCAAAAAACGCCGCCGCAATGGCAGAGATAATCACGTCTGGGACGAAACCGTCTGCACGTGGGCCGTTCCGATCAAGGCGGCCGTCTTCATCGTTCTGGGTGTTATCTTTATGGTCGCCTACGCGATCACACTCAACAGTCGAAACGCCCTCTTCGATGAGATTGCCAGGCAGGAAACCAGACAAAACGAGCTCATGGACGACCTTCAACGTGAAACCACCAAGTGGCAGAACATGAAAACCCCGCAGAGCCTCGAACGGAGGCTTCTCGGACACGGAATTGCGATGACCTCACCACACAGCGGCCAGAGAATCGCAATGTCCGGTGCCGCAGCATCCGCGAACACTCGCGAAATTTCAGCCTACGCATCCAATCGGTAATGGTTCATCATCGTGAACTTTTTCTGGAAAAAACCATGGATCTTCATCATCGTGGTTGGTGTCTCTTTACTTTACGCAAAGGTCGCCAAGCGCCTCTTTGATATCCAGCTCGGGAACAAATCCCGCGGCATCGTCAATGCAATGGACTTCATCAAGAAGCTTCCAGCAAGGCGAGGTGGCATCTATGACCGCAATGGCATGGATCAACCCCTTGCCTCTTCGGTGCCCTATTGGAAGGTGTTTATTGATCCGGAGGTCATAACAACCGAAGACCAAAAAGCAGAAGTGATGCGCCAGCTCTCTCAGTTCAGCGAATTCGACGAAGACAAGGTCTTTAATGCCCTTTCAAGCAAAAAAGGGCGATACCACCCGATCGGACAGACCATCAATCGGGAGACCATCGACGCGCTCACAACAAACTTAGTTCTGCACCGTTGCGTAGGTAAAGAGATTGTTACGAAGCGAAACTATCCTGTTGGCAGTCATATGTGTCACGTAGTCGGGATCGTCAACTCTGTTGGCGAAGCCTTGGACGGGATCGAACTCAAGATGGACACCTACCTGACTGGCACAGACGGGTACATCAGAGGCGTTGCAAGCGCAAAAAGACGCGAAATCGCCTCTAAACGCGAGGAAAAAGTCTCACCAATTAACGGTTCAGACGTGTTTCTTACCCTTGATCGAAACATTCAATACTATGTTGAAACCGCTCTCGATGAAGCGATGGTCGAGACAGGCGCTCGCTCAGCCTGGGCCATCGTTCAAGATCCGCACACCGGCGAAATCCTCGCCATGGCCTCGCGCCCAAACTTCGACCCCGAGCAGTATGGATCCTGTCACCCTGAAGACAAATGGAACCGCGCTATTTTCATGAACTTCGAGCCAGGCTCCACCATGAAGGCGCTAACCTTCGCCGCCGGCCTCAATGAACACCTTTATACGACAAACTCCTTGATCAACGTCGATGCCGGCCTGTACGCAGGGCGCACGTTGCAAGATCACGTTCGAGGAGACATTACCCTTACCGTGGCCACCCAGAAATCGAGCAACCGCGGTGCCTCACGCGTCGCGATGGCACTCGGCAGACAGAAGTTCGAAGAATATCTGAAAGCATTCGACTTCGGTCGGAGGTCTGGGATCGAACTGACGGGAGAAAGCAGTGGCATTCTCTCCCCTGCTAAAAGTTGGTCCGAGGTGCAAGCCATCCGTATCGCGATCGGCCAAGGTATTTCGGTTACTGGGATGCAGATGACATCTCTCTATAGCACGATCGCCAACAAAGGACTGCGCATGAAGCCCTATGTCATCGATAAAATCGTGGCGGCAAACGGAGAAGTCTTCCTTCAAAATCGCCCAACCCCTCTCGGTCATGTTTTTACAGAAAAAACAGCCGAAGACACCTCGTTTATGCTGAGCACCGTAACGGAAACAGGAGGCACAGGTCGACGAGCCAAGATTCCAGGCTATGCCGTTGCTGGAAAGACTGGCACAGCACAGATTCCCGTAGACGGTCGCTATTCAACGACCGATTACACGGCCTCATTCGTTGGATTTTTCCCGGCGGCTCAGCCTCGGGTGACCATCCTCGTGGCACTCGATGCCCCCAAACCGAACTATCATGGTGGCACAGTGGCAGCACCGGTCTTCTCAAAAATTGGCGTTGCCATCGCACGCTATCTCGAAATCCCTCCCGACTTTCCCGAACAGATTGAATTCTAACGCTTCTATTTCGATGGTTAGGATGTCTTTGACATCCTGTGCTTTGTCAAGCAACGCCCTGAGGCGATCTCGCAGGGCAACCATGGTCCTGAGGCGAGCGTCGATATCGACGTACTGTTCTGTCACATCCTCCGATGAGATGCGCCGACAAGCCACTAGAGACTAGTACTCTGTACAGCGCGTATTGGTAAGACAAGATTACAAGATTTACAAGA
>CAZKJH010000134.1:0-10068 GCA_964553035.1 uncultured Lentisphaerales bacterium
CAAGCTTTGTCGCGAGCTTTGTCGTGCAGGAGAGTGCCTTCAAACTTTGTCGCAAACTTTGTCGCGAGCTTTGTCGTGCAGGAGAGGAGAAGGCTAGGAAAGGAATCGACAAAGCTCGCGACAAAGCTCACGACAAAGAAAAAACACACGCAAAACCCGGAAGCGCGATACGGGCAAAGGGATGCGCCATTCAAACGGGGTGTAGAGGCGCCGCTACAGGCGCACCGCTGAAGCAAAAGCCGCGCAACGCCCCAAAACCCGCACGTTCTCAAGCCGAAGCATCCCTCAAACGGCTTCCTCCTCTTCAGCAACGCACTCTGCGCGAGCCGAATGTGGCTCACGGCGACAGGAAGGTCAACGAATCGTGAGTGCGCCCAAAAACGCGCCTCCACAAAGATTGGTGTTGACTTTAACATGGAAAACTATATAGAATATCCTCATGAAAAAAAGCAAATCCAAACGAGCGACAGTCGAGGAACTCGCGGCTCACTGCGGTGTGAGCACGATGACCGTGGCACGTGCGTTCCGACCGGATCAGCCGGTTTCCGCCGAAACGCGGCGGAAGATCCTCGAAAAGGCCGAAGCGATGGGCTTTCAGCCACGCGCCCGAATGGGGAGACCCAGACACGCTGAGTCTCAAAAACGCATTTGCGTAGAAGTCGTTGTCGGGATGACCGTGCATTCGATGTTTTATTCTGAGTTGCTCATGGTAGTCGTACGCGAACTGGCTACGAAAGGGCATGATTGCATTGTCCGCTCGGCGAATGGAGGGTTTGAAGAATTCGTTGCGCTGTGCGAGGTTTTGCGCGTCACTCCACCCACTCAGACTCTGGTGGTGGGGTATCTGCCTTCCGCACAACTTCGTGCGCTGCTTGAAGTCCGTCCGGAAGCCGTGCTGGTTGACCATACTGGCGATCCGGGACTGGAGTTGCCTTGCTCCTCAATAGCATTCGATAACGCTGAAGCGGCCCGTATCGCTGTGCGGCATCTGATTGCAGTGGGGCGAAAACGCATTTTATTGCTCAGTGGTTTTGCCGGGCACTACTTCTCCCGCGACCTTGAGCACGGTTATCGGGAAGCGTTGGCGCATGGGGGGATAAGCGTGGATCCTGACCTCATCATGGAGACGGATTTTACAGTTGAACTCGCCGTCTCTAAAGTCGACCAAGCACTCAATGACGGGTTGTGTTTCGATGCGATATTTACGGACGATGAAATGGCCGCCGGTCTTCTCTACTTGCTCCATCGGCGCGGCATTTGCGTTCCAGACGATGTGGCAGTGGTCGGTTGCGATGGATTGCCGTTCAGTCGTTACACGGTGCCACCGCTTACAACCGTACTGCTGGATCAAGGTCGACTTGGAAGAACAGCCGTTAAACATGTCTTGGATAAAGCGCGTTCCGAAGAGGAGCATTGCAGTATTCGACTGCTTCCCTGTCTGGAGCAGCGCGAGAGTACGCAGATCACGAAACAAAAAAGCAAAGGATCGATATGAAGGTAGCTATGTTGGGTCACTATGACCCTGAGTTAGTTTCACTGGAAGCTGGCAACGGTGCTGTTCTCATCTCTCCTGGGCTACAAGGCCGGATCTTCTGCACGATCAACGGTAAACTGATTCACAGACTTGATCAGGAGAAACTGGCAAATCCCGTGCCCAACGCATTCAACAATCTGGGCGGCAATTCATTGTGGCCGGCACCCGAAGGGGGTCCGCTTGCATTCAACTATCCGCCTGACGGTGGAAGGTGGTACGTGCAAGAGGGGATTGCCAGTAGCCCTGCAAGGGTCGTGTCTCAAGACGCCTTAACGGCTACTGTGCAAAAAGACATCCTCCTCGTTAACCGGATGGGTACATCCGCTTCTGTCGAGTTCATCCGTACGGTACGACTGTGTGCCGACTCTCCCTGGGCTTCTGGATTGCCGGATGGCGTGTCCATACTACATTACGAAACGGAGGACGTTCTCTCGCCACGTTCGCTCCATGCGCCGGTCGACCTGCTCCTGGCCGCTTGGTCGCTGGAACAATTCCCCGGTGGAAATGGCGTAACAGCTTTCACCTGTGTCGCGGATACGGCAAAGGCGATCAATGCCGACTACTACGGCGCACTGCCTCAGGCTCCCGTTGTTGACGGATCCCTCGTTTCCGTTCGATTGGGCGGTACGGAACGTTTCCAGTTCGGTATTCCTGTCGCCGCCGGTCCACGCCTGATCGGCGCGATTGACCCCGTCAACGGTTATCTGATCATTCGGTTTACGCCGCGCCGGGACGGGCACTATTTCAATATCGCGGATAACGACCAGCCTAACGGTCCAGACTCGGCGGCTGATATGTATAGCGTGTTCAATGGCGGTGAGCTTGGTTTCTACGAGCTCGAAACCATTGCCCCCATGCAAATCAACGACTCAACGGTAGGAGCATCGCACCTCAGGAGTGAGACAATTATTTTTAAAGGTTCTGAGAATTCGTTGAAAACGGTCATGCAACAAATTATTTCAAAATCAGGAGAACGTTCATGAGTCAATCAAACACCCTACCACCTACGGTAGTCCTCGGATTCGATATGGAAACCGATGTCGGTAGCTTTACCCCGTTCTATGAAGGACTTGTTCATGGTACGCCGGTGATTCTCGACATCCTGAAACGACATGACATCACGGCTACCTTTTATTTCACGGGCGACAGCGTGCGGAAAAAACCGGCTGTGGCAGAGCAGGTCAAGGTTGCCGGACACGAGATCGGTTGTCATACGCTGTTCCATGAAACCATCGGCGACCCCATTTTCCCGATTGCCGGAATGACACCGGTTTTGCCCGAAGAGGTCCCCCATCGGCTTGAACTGGCCACGAAATGGGTGGAGGATGCAACGGGTGTCAGACCGGTCTCATTCCGGGCACCACGTCTGTTCGGTTCGACATCCATGGTCAATGCTCTGAACGATCTCGGTTATCTTACCGACGCTACTTATCCGATGTATTTCTTCAAAGATCGACTTACTCCGTATCATCCCAGCCGGGAGGACTGGACGAAGGAAGGCGACCTCAACATTGTCGAGCTCCCCAATTTCGGCGATCTCTCGATGGAGTCAAAAGATGAGTATGGACGCGACAGAGACCAATGGCCCCTGTTCAGGACGGCATCGGCCGAGACACTGATGACGCATATCGATGGTTATATGGGTTACTGCAGTGAGCGTAATGTCGCTCCGTTCCTCTGTTTTTATTTTCATCCGTGGGAATTTCACGAGATGCCGCAAGGCGACATCAATTTTGGCGAGGGCACCGTACGCCCGGACCACTTTATCGTTAAGAACTGCGGTGCATACGCGGCCGAGCAACTTGACCGATTGATTCGAGCGTTGAAATCGCGAGGTTCGCGATTTGTGCAGGCTAAAGACGTGGCAGGCAAGTCCACGAGTGTTTAAGTTCAAAAAAAACCATAAATAAGGAGAATACCGATATGAAGAGCAAAGTTCACATTCCAGCAAAGGAATATGGAGAAAGAACAGATCGCGCTGCCAAGTTGATCGCAGCGGCAGGGTTCGATGCGTTGATCGCAAATTCGAACGAAGCAGATTTTGCCAACGTCCGCTATTTCAGCGGCTTCTGGCCCTTGTTCGAAGTCGGGGGCGTGGCGATTGCACCCTCAGGCAAAGTGGCACTCATGTGTGGGCCGGAATCAAAGGAATTTGCGCACAAATGGTCGCCGGTTGAGAACATTCACCGCATGGCCGAATACCGCGAATCAGCCGATCCCAGTTTTCCGGGCGCGGCGTTCAGCAAGTTCAAAGATGTCTTCGACTCGATCGGCGTGAAGAACCCCAAGCGGATCGGTGTCGCTGGCTGGTTGGTGACGAGTGTTGACCTCTATCAAGCGATACAGCGTGCTTTCCCCAAGGCGGAAATCGTTAAGGCCGACAACTTAGTCACGTCGCTACGACAGATCAAGTCCAAAGCCGAATTGGCCTGCCTGCGTGAAGCGTTCCGCATTTCGGAGATCGCAGTTGATGAGGTGCTGGGCAAGATTCGTCCAGGCATGACCGAACTTCAGGTGGTCGGCATCGCACAGAACGCAATCTATGCCAATGGTGGGGAACATGAAGCGCATAGCCTCTATGCCTTCTGTGGTTCCTCAACCAACAATGCCATTTCGCGTCCGACGCATCAGCTCATCAAAAAAAATAAGATGATCCAGATCAATATTGGCGCACGCGTTGACGGTTATTCACCTTCCATCGGGATTCCCTTCGTGATCGGCAAAATGAGTGCCAAACAGCGCAAACTCGTTGAGTTCGGTTTGGAAGCCCATTACAAAACCCGCGAATGGATCAAGGCCGGCGTGGTTGCCGGTGTGGTCGCACGCAATTATGTTGCATTCTTCAAGGATCGCGGCTTTGCCGAAAACTTCATGTACGGCCCCTGCCATGGGCTGGGCATGCTGGAAGTTGAACGTCCCTGGATCGAAACCACATCCGAGTACCTGCTCGAGAAGAACATGACCTTCCAAATCGACTCTTTTGTGAAAAGCGACGATTTTGGTTTGCGCTGGGAGACCGGCGGTGCTGTGACCGAAGCTGGGCTTGATCTCTTCTCGGACAAGCTAAAGGGAGTCGTAGAACTCTAAGCCAAAGGATCCGGCGTTCGTTGAACGCCGGATCCATCAAGATTAATGCTAATATTCGCCTCACGTTCGAGACACATTACACCACGTGAATCCTCTACAGGACTATCTGGAATACCAAGCAAGCAACCCTTTGCCCTCAACATCCCTTGAAGCTTTTACATCACGAATAACATAAAAAGGTAACGGTATATGGCCTTCACACATTGGCTTACTGACGCACATGAACGGATTTTCCCGTTCGGAAACCAACTTCCAAAAACTCCGCTCCTGCTTGATGCCGCCCGTGGTGAACGTCTCGCTTTTCAGGCTGCTGTTTCTTTCGATATCCCTCTGGGTGGTCCAGCTTCTGCTTCTGTAGAAGCCACTGTTGACGCACCTGGTTTGACGGTGCGCACCCGACGCGTTGGCTTTGTTCCTGTTGCACATCTCAACACCGAAACGCCCATCGATGAATGCGACGTCCTTGGTCATGTACCAGGCTTTGTTCCCGACCCTCTTTTTGATGAAAACACAGCGAAGCTTGCTGTTGGGGAGACCGTTGCCTTTTGGTTTACGGTTGACGTTCCGGCAGACTGTAGCCCTGGACCGACTTCAATAAGCGTTACCTTAAGCGTAAAACAAAACGACGAAATAATTCCGTTGTCGCCTCTTATCGCAACGCTGAATATCTATGACGTACTCATCAAGCCACGCCGCAATTTTCCTGTCGTACAGTGGTTTTACAACGATGCCATTCTCGATTGGTACAAACTCAAACCGTTTGAGCCGGCATTTTGGAAACGCATCAAACCTTATATGCGAAATCTCGTCGAGCATGGACAGGATACAATTTACACACCTGTTTTTACTCCGCCGCTTGACGGTGTCAAACGCCCGACACAACTCCTTAACGTGACTCGCACTGGGGAGGACTCGTATGCGTTTGGGTGGGACGATGTGAAGCGCTACACGGACCTCGCGTGTGCATGTGGTATTCACAACTTCGAATGGACTCATTTTTTTACCCAGTGGGGTTGTAAACATGCCATCCGTATTTACGAAGGACAAGGCGAAGGCGAACACTTGTTGTGGCCAGTCGAAACGGGTGCAACTTCCGATACGTACCGCCTATTCCTTACGCAATTCTTTAACGAGTTCAAGGCGTTTCTTGATCGTGAAAATTTATTGGACCATTCATTTTTCCATGTTTCTGATGAACCTCATGGCGAAGAAGCTCGTGCAAACTACATTGCCGCACGTTCCCTCCTGCGTGAATTGGCGCCGTGGATAAAAACCATGGATGCGCTGAGTGAAATCGAATATGGGCGACAGCAGCTCACCGATATGCCTATCCCCTCCATCCAAGTTACGAAGCAATTCCGTGATGAAGGCATTCCTTGTTTTACCTACTTCTGCTGCGCCCCGCGTGGTCGTTACATCAACCGTCTCTTGGATACGCCACTGACCAAACTACGTATGCTTGGCTGGCTCTGCTTCCGATTCGAAGTTCTCGGTTTCTTGCATTGGGGATACAATTACTGGCAGCGTCGCTCGGAACGTGTATTAATTGACCCCTTCACCGAACAAGCCGCTGGAGCCTGGCCGGGCTGGCCGTATGGCGACACCTTCGTGGTCTATCCCGGACCAGAGGGGCCGATTGATTCGATCCGCTGGGAAATTTTTGCAGAAAGTCTACAGGACTATGCATTGCTGCAGACGCTTGGCATTCAACCGAACGATCCTCGCCTCGCTGCATTTGAAGACTTTGACCGCTTCCCCAAACAGCTTGATTGGCTCCGGCAAATGCGTCGCGAACTCTTGAAATCTGCTACTCAGGCTAAAGCCCCCACCAATTCTTTTTGATCCAAATTCTGAAACCCAAGATCCGTGCTTTCTCCTCCTTCCTCTTGAGTAATCGTAGTGCCAGTGCTAGAATGCACACATGCTTGACTTTAAATCTGAGGGGATTACGCCCAGTGGCGAAACATCAATGTGGCAAGTCCTCCGCTTTTACATCCCCCTCGCCATACAGGCGCTTTCCCAGAGCTTAACTTACCCTTTGGTGGCTAGTATTGTCTCGCATGGACGCTTTGGCTCCATCGAACTGGCAGCTTTCGCCCAGGGACAGGCACTCCTGTTCGTCTTTGGTGCCATCGGAGGCGGACTCATTACGACGGGGATGGTGTTCGGCAGAACCAAGACCGGCATGCGCAACTTCCACCAGCTCATCATGCGCATCGCCGCCACCGTCTGCATCCTCCAGCTCATCGTGTGTCTACCTCCCTTTCACCAGATCATATTTAAGCGAATTCTAGGGCTTGAAGGCGAACTCGCCTCAGTGGCTCGATTCACGACGCTCTTCGGCATCCCAATGCAAATGGGGTTCTTCATCCGCAACAAATACCTAGTCCCCCTTTATAACGAGAAACGAAGCGGCCTTGCCAACACGGCAACAATGGTAAGAATTTTCTTCACGGCCTGCCTGTCGCCTCTATTTGTCAATTTCAACCTCACGGGCTATGCATGGGGCCTTGTGGCGATGACGATCCCCATCTTCGGCGAAGTCTACTTAAGCAAGGTTTTCGCAAAACGTATTCTGGCGAATCTGAAAGATAGCGAATTCGATGAAAAAGCCCCACTCGCCAAACAGCTCCACTTTACCATCCCACTGTCCTTCGGCGGCATCATGCTCTCAATCTCCTCGTTTATGGTGGCAGTCTTCCTTTCACGAGCCGACAATCCCGAAGTGACCCTCGCCGTACACTACATCGTCATGGGAATCGTCAACCCCCTCGGCTTCGCAGCCCTGCGTATGCAATCCGTCGTTATCGGATTCCCCTCGGCCCTCTACGGTGCACGCAAACTTTTCTCCTTTGCCCTGTGGGCCGGCATCGTGCTCTCGCTCATCCCATTGATGCTCCAGACGACATGGCTTTCTGACTGGTACTTTGGCACCGTGCAGAACCTACCGCCCTCTAGCATTGGGCTGGCGCGGAGGATGGCCCTCCTCATGGCCGTACAGCCGATCCTGCAGGCACTCCGTGGGCACATCGAGGGCAAAGCTGCACTCCAACGCCGACCCAATGCCATTCTTTCTGGGCAAGCTGTTTACCTCGCCACCATGGTCATCTCACTTTTCTTACTGGTTGATACCAAAATCGTTCCCGGATATTTTATCGGTGGGCTCTCAATCCTTACCGCCTTAATGATGTCGCTTACCACCGTACATATCGCGTTGATATGGAACGAGTTTGAAGACTTTTATGGTGGCCATAGCAAGCGGGCTCCAGCGATCGATGTTACACAGAAATAATCAACAGCTTCCGGGCAATCGACTGCCAAAAAAAATAACGGAACCTAAGCTTGACAAGAAGATACAAAATTTGATACATTTTGACTTTCCTGAAACCGAAAAAAGAGGAACGCCCTCATGGAAGCATATGCAGTAATTGAAACCGGCGGCAAACAGTATCGTGTTGAAGCCGGCCAGACGATCGAAATTGAGCGCCTTCGTGATGAAGCAGGACAAGCCGTTGAGTTAAAGACGGTTCTTGCTCTCTCCGATGGTGCCTCGCTCAAAGTTGGAGCGCCTTATGTCAATGGCGCGGTAGTGACCCTTGAAATCAAGGAGCATTTCCGCGGCGTTAAGGTCATTAACTTTAAGAAGAAGCGCCGCAAGGGCTATCACCGCAAAGTCGGTCACCGTCAAGAGCTGACGCGCGCGCTCGTGAAAACAATAGCCTAACGGCTTAGAAGAGGTATTTGAAATGGCACGCAAGAAGACAGGTATTAACGGTCGCAACAGTGCTGGGCGAAGGCTCGGTGTCAAGCGTTTTGGCGGTCAGGTAGTCAGCGCAGGTGAAGTTCTCGTCCGCCAACGCGGAACGAAGTTCCATCCGGGAAAGAATGTACTACGCGGTCGCGATGACACCCTTTTCACCATCGTCGATGGCATCGTGAAGTTCGAAAAAGAAGGACGTGTTGTCACCGTTGTCCCCTTCCTCCCCGAGGTTGAAGTCGAAATCACAGAGGTCGAAGCCGCCGTCTAGTGTAGACGCGGCATCCTCGCTGCGTTTCTTTAACAGGTTGGTCTCGCCCCATGATTGCCCACGAGCAGTCAATTCTGAAATCCCGCTCGGATGTGAGTCCAAGCGGGATATTCGTGTTTACTCAGAAAGTTAACTTCTAACAGGTGCATCTTTGATCCCACCGATTTCTATGGCTCCCCTCAGAGGCGTCACCGTTTCGGAATTCCGCTCCCTCTATAGCGAGCGGTTCGGTGGGCTCGATAGTGCTTTGGCTCCGTTCATTCCGCTCGTCGCGGGTGATCGTATCATGCCGAAGTTGCTCAAGGATATCATGCCGGAGGCCTGTGGCAGAGTCAAGACCATGCCACAACTCATCGGCAAAGATCCCCAGCAACTGCGGGTCATGGCGCTAGCCCTACAGGATCTTGGTTATCGCGAGATGAACCTCAACTGCGGCTGTCCCTGGAAGTTCGTTGCGAAGAAGGGTCGCGGAAGTGGCCTGCCGGAAAACGAGGACAACTTCCGCCGAATGCTCGAAGCCGGTTGTGAAGCAATGCCTGGCGGCTTCTCCGTCAAAATTCGACTGGGTGTGAAATCGAAAGACACCCTCGCAAAACGTGCGGCACTGATTTCACAATTCCCACTCAAAGAGCTCATCGTCCACCCACGCACCGGCGTTCAGATGTACGACGGCGAAGTAGACATTGAGGCGTTTGCCTCCGTATTGCCGCAGCTCTCCGTGCCGGTCATCTACAACGGCGACATCTTCACTGTTGCTGACTATGCCCGCATCGTGACGCGTTTCCCCACCCTCGTCGGCGTGATGCTGGGTCGTGGCCTTGTTGCCGACCCCACCCTGCCAGAACAAATCCACGCTTGGGAAACTTCCGGCCGTGGCAGTGTCCCCACTCTGCCCCTTGATTTTAAGCGTATCATTTCGTTTGTTGATGAATTATACGCGATCTACCGCTCAACACTCTTCGGCCCCGTACCTGTCCTCGGACGGATGAAAGAATTGTGGGGATACACCCACGCCTATTTCCAGAACGGAACCACCGTCCTCCGCGCCGTCCAACGCAGCAGCTCGCTCGCTGAATATGAGAAGGCGGTAGCGTCGCTAGTCGCTTGCCGTTAGTCGCTAGTTGTGAGTATTGCACAGGCAAGCCAAAGCAAGCGCATTAAGGATCTTGCGGATAGTGCTCGCCTCGTTGAATCTTATCCCCATCTTTGGGCTTTGCTTACCGATACCCTGAAGAAACAGATTGAGAATCCAGAGATCGAACACAAGAATTAGAAGCCGCTAGGGCCTCGGGCCTAAAACCTAGCTATTGACCCACTAAAGATGCGAAGCTGCTAAGGCCTAACACCTAAAACCTCTCTTCTCCGTAATCGGTTAGCGACAGGGGTATGGCAGGTTCGTGGCGGCGGCGGGTGATGGGT
>CAZKJH010000135.1:0-10055 GCA_964553035.1 uncultured Lentisphaerales bacterium
GGGCAAAGGGATGCGCCATTCAAACGGAGTGTAGAGGCGCCGCTACAGGCGCACCCGCTGAGGCAAAAGCCGCGCAACGCCCCAGAACACGCACGTTCTCAAGCCGAAGCATCCCTCAAACGGCTTCCTCTTCGGCTCGCTGATCCGCACATCAATGCCGACACCCCTGTCGCTAACCGATTACCAAATTCGCGCCAAATTCGGGGCTCGCGACTAAATCATCTGGACGAAACAGGCACGTATGGAGTATCTTAATCGGCATGAAAAACTTCGCCGTCAAGCTAATTCTCTCTGTCTTGGTTTCGACGCTTGTTGTATTGCTACTCTCTATGCTCGTTTCGCAGAGTGGCGGCAAGATTTCGCTAGCCAAAATTTTGGAGTGTCTTCGCAATGCAGCACTTCCGCTTGTGGCCGTGTACGGACTCTGCCAAATCGTGCAAACCTTTTTGCGCGCGGTTAGAAATCGATTGCTCCTGCGAGCGGGTATGGCCGATGATCAAAAAGATTCGGTGCCAGGGCTGGGCCATATCACGTTAGTGACCTTTGTGCGAGGGGCCTGTGCCGACATGCTCCCGGGTCGTGTCGGCGAGCTGAGTTATGTTGCGTTGCTCAATCGGGGCTACAACATTCCTGTCTCCGATTGCATGACATCGCTTTCGATTGGTCTCCTCTTCGATTTTGTCGCGCTCCTCATCGTGCTCGGGGTTGCGGTGACGACCATTTCTCAGGGGCTATCGTTACTGGGTTCGGCGATTATTCTTGTGGCGGTCTGCGTGATCGGCTGGGCTGGACTCTTTTATATTATGCCGTGGACGGCTAGAATTTTGTCCGCACGTAGTCCTCAAAACCTGATGCGTTTTCGTCCGTATAAGGCGTTTGTAAAGTTGATTTCCGACATGTCGGATTCTGTGCGCTTTGTTACCAAAAGCGGGGCTATTTGGCAGGTGCTGGGGCTTTCTGCGGTCATCCGAGCCGTGAAGTATTTCGGACTCTATTTTCTCTTTGTTTCCGTGACAACCCGGATGTGGCCTCTACTGGCGGGGGCAAGCATTCCCGCCGTGCTGGTGGCACTGATTTCCGCCGAGGGTGCGGCAAGTCTTCCCGTGCCATCATTCATGAGCTTCGGCTCTTATGAGGCCGGGGGGCTCGTGGCTTTGACGGCGCTTGGCTTTGGGATGGCAGAGTCCATGACGGCCATGCTGACAATGCACTTGATCAGCCAGACGATCGACTACGGTCTGGGCGGCGCGGCATTTTGCATCTTCACTTGGATCCCAAAAATGGGAGCAGACAAACAGATGTCTCATCCACGTCGCCGCTGGGTTATTGCGTCAATTGTGGGGCTTTTTATGACTGCTACTTTGATCGTTGTTGGTTTTGTTTTAATGGGTTCAACTACGAGCAGGGAGGTGAGAGGCAATCCATCTTCCGCTGTCGCAATTGGTGTACCGGTGCCACAGACGAAGGCTGGAGATGCCACTTTGCGGCGTGCTGGCTTCAAGGGGAAGATCGCCTGGAGCAGTAATCGAAACGGTTCACACGATCTCTATCTTTCAGAATATCCTTCCGGCAAAACCACCCAGTTGACAGCGTCTAGCTTTACCGACACCTATCCGAGGTTTTCGCCCGATGGTCAGCGAGTTGTGTTTAGCCGATCGCAGATCCCATGGGTGTCGCAGCGCGACCCGCTGAAGTGGGATACGTGGATTCTTGATCTTGCAACGGGAAAGGAGACATGCATCGCTTCGAACGCTTTTACCGCTACTTGGGATGCCCGTGGGGACGCGCTGATCTATGTTCGTGAGGGAAACCGAGTTGTTAGACAAGAGGCTGTTGTCGGTGCTGCCGAGACGGTGCTTCTGCAAGCGGGTCTGGGCGGAATGCCCGGCGATGTTTTCTTCCAGACGCCCGTCATGGGTGGCGTAGACGGCAGCCTCGCCGTGACGATGCGGGGTGGACGAAGGGGAACGTGGGTTTTTAGTAAGGCTGGGGAAGAGAGACGCATCGGCGGCGGCTGCGAGATAACATGGCAGAGTCCTGACACCGCCTCGCTAATCTGGGTCGATCACCTGGGCAATCAGAAGAACTCCGTTTTTACCACCAACTTGCGCAGCGGCAAGGAACACGTGATGCTGGACGTTTTGGGGTCGCATAGTCATGAGTATTTTCCAAAGACCTCTGGCGACGGCAAATGGCTCGTCTACGGTGCCAGCACAGGCGATCATGAGCACGATATCGCGGACTATGAGATATTTCTTTGGAAAATCGGTGCGCCGCAAGAAGATATTGTGCGCATCACGTGGCATACGGGAAACGATTGTTGGCCAGATGTGTTTGTCGATGGCCCGGACACCGCCGAACGAAATTAACGTTTAAAAGGAGTATCCTGTTTTATGGAAGAACCAATAACAGTTGAAAAGGTGGCTTTTCGAAGAAAAAGTATCGCGGGTCTTCTTGGCATGGTCGTCCTCGTGGGTATGGGCGAGCACATGGCTGAGCGTTTTTTGCCCCTGTACCTGCAGCAACTGACGCAGGCATCAACCGCAGTTCTGGCGATTGGTTTGCTCGCGGGAATGGACGATCTGCTCTCGGCGCTCTACTCTTTTCCAGGCGGATACATCAGCGATAAGTTAGGGACGAAGCGAGCGCTTCTGGTCTTTAACCTGTTCTCCATGATCGGCTACGCCATTGTCATCTTTGTCCAAGCTTGGTGGGCCGTGCTTCTTGGCGCTGCATTTTTTATCTCATGGTCCGCCATTTCACTCCCCGCGACGATGGATCTGCTTTCGAAGGCCGTGCCCAAGAACCGCCGGACGATGGGCGTGTCGGTGCTGTCGCTGGTGCGACGACTTCCTAAAATGCTTGGACCCATTGCTGGCGGAACTTGTATTGCTATCTGGGGGGTAGGGCTTGGTATTCGTGTGGCGTTTGGCTGTGCGCTGATGCTGGCCGTTTGCGCCGCCATCCTGCAGCAGGTGATGATCCACGATGATTCCGGAGACAAGCAAGAGGCTCAAGCGAATCCCGTTAAGCTCTGGCATGAAATGCCACAGAGTTTGCGCAACTTGCTAGGGTCGGATATTCTGATCCGCTTCTGCGAGCGCATCCCAGATTCATTTGTTGTCATCTGGGCGACGCGAACGATGCTCAACCCCATTTCTGAACTCTCATTTGGATGGCTTTCAGCTCTTGAAAACATTACGGCGGTGTTCGTGTATGTACCCGTTGCCTACTTCGCAGACCGGTTTGGCAAAAAACCGTTCGTCTTGATTACGTTCATTTTCTTTACAATTTTTCCACTTGCACTGCTTCATGCACATTCGCTTGCGGCCCTGACGGCGGTGTTTGTGTTGCGTGGACTCAAAGAGTTTGGTGAGCCCACTCGCAAAGCACTCATCATGGATCTCGCACCAGAGGGGCGCAAGGCCTCGATGTTTGGTCTGTACTATCTCATCCGCGATGTGCTCGTCGCTTTTGCCGCTTTCGGAGGTGCTCTGCTCTGGGGCATTTCGCCCGAGCTCAACCTTCACGTCGCCTTCGGCTTCGGCGTGATCGGAACGATCCTTTTTGCTTGGAAAGGAAAAAACTAGCGGTCGTCTTTAACTTGTTTGAGGTCGGTCGCCTGTGTTATCATTGAGACTTCTTGAATCGACTGCACCGAATGTCGGGCACGCAGTCTTTTTGACTGGAACCGTTATGAGCATATCAGATTATAATTTCGCCGAAATCGAGAAGAAGTGGCAGGCCTATTGGGAGAAGAACAAGACGTTCAAGACACCCGATTTCTCCGAAGGAAAACCTAAGTATTACGTGCTGGACATGTTTCCGTACCCGAGCGGAGCGGGCCTGCATGTGGGGCATCCAGAGGGATACACGGCCACGGACATTCTCTGCCGCTTCAAACGTCAGCGGGGCTTCAATGTGTTGCATCCCATGGGCTGGGATGCCTTCGGACTTCCGGCTGAACAGTACGCCGTGGATACTGGCACCCATCCGTCGATCACGACAGCGAAGAACATCGAAACGTTTAAGCGCCAGATCAAAGCTCTCGGCTTTAGTTACGATTGGGATCGCGAGATCAATACGACCGATCCGGGGTACTACAAGTGGACCCAGTGGATTTTCAAGCAGCTTTATCAGAAAGGGCTGGCGTATGTGGCCGAAGTGCCCGTGAACTGGTGTCCTGCACTCGGTACCGTGCTGGCCAACGAAGAGGTGATCAATGGTCGTAGCGAGCGTGGCGACCACCCTGTGGAACGGCGTCCTATGCGTCAGTGGATGCTGCGCATTACCCTATACGCCGAGCGTCTGCTCAACGATCTCGATGGCCTCGATTGGTCCGATGGGATCAAGGAAATGCAGCGCAATTGGATCGGCAAATCCACCGGAGCAGAGGTTGTATTCGCGTTTGACAAACCCGAGGGCGGCGAGGTTACCGTTTATACGACACGCCCCGACACGCTTTTCGGTGCGACTTATATGGTGCTTTCACCAGAAAATACGCTGGTCAAGGAAATCACGACTCCTGAACAGAAGCAAGCTGTCGAGGAATATTGCCGCCTATCCGGATTGAAGAACGATATGGATCGCACGGAGCTTGCCACCGAGAAGACGGGGGTTTTTACGGGTTGCTATGCCGTGAATCCGGTGAACGGGCAAAAAATTCCTATCTGGATTGCGGACTACGTGCTGGCTACGTACGGCACGGGTGCCATCATGGCGGTGCCGGCGCACGATACGCGCGACTTCGAATTTGCGCAGAAATTTGCGCTTCCCATCGTTTGCATCATTGAGCCTGATTCGGCAGAAGCCGCAGCGACTGGTGTGAATATTGCTGAGGTTCTTGCTGGGCAGGCCTGCTGGACGGGTGCGGGCAAGATGATTCACTCCGCGAATGCGGAAGGCCTCAACATTAACGGGATGGAGGTGGCAGAGTCCAAGCAGACGGCGACCGAATGGTTAGCCGCCCGTGGCATCGGACGAGCCAAGACACAGTACAAGTTGCGCGATTGGCTTTTCAGCCGTCAGCGTTATTGGGGCGAACCGTTCCCAGTCGTGAATATGGACGACGGCAGTACGCTGTTGATTGCGGATGAAGACCTGCCGCTGACGCTTCCTGAGCTCGACGATTTTAAGCCCACAGGCACGGGCGAGCCACCGCTAGCCAAGGCGAAGCAGTGGTTGCGCTTTACCGATCCGAAGACCGGTAAACAAGGTTGGCGCGAGACGAATACGATGCCACAGTGGGCGGGTTCGTGCTGGTATTACCTGCGCTACATTGATCCGCATAACGACAACGCCTTCATTGATCCGGCGAAGGAAAAAGCGTGGATGCCTGTAGATCTGTACGTTGGCGGTGCCGAGCATGCCGTCCTGCATCTGCTGTATTCGCGCTTCTGGCACAAAGTCCTCTTCGACCTGGGGCTTGTCTCAACAAACGAGCCGTTTAAGCGGCTCGTTAATCAGGGCATGATCTTGGGTATTTCGTACAAGAACGAACGCGGTGCGCTTGTGCCCACGGACAAGGTGGAGGTTGCGGCAGCAGGACCCGTTCACAAGGAGACAGGCGAGAAGCTTGTTGAGTTTGCTGCAAAGATGTCGAAATCACTCAAGAACGTCGTGAATCCCGATGATGTCGTCGGTGAATATGGTGCCGACAGCATGAGACTTTACGAGATGTTTATGGGGCCACTCGAAGCGGTGAAACCCTGGAACACCCAAGGCGTTGAAGGCGTACTCCGTTTTTTGCGCAGATCTTACCGCATGATCATGGATCAATCGGTGGAGGATGTGGCGATGACGGTGGAACAGTCTAGACTCTGCCACGCGACGATCAAGAAAGTGACGGAAGACATCGAGACCTTGAACCTCAACACGGCCATCAGTCAGCTCATGATTTTCTTGAACGGCTTTTCGGGCGAAGGGAAAGTTATGCCACGCGAGGCCGCGGAAGCGTATGTTGTCCTGTTGTCACCCTTTGCCCCACATGCGTGCGAGGAGCTTTGGGAGAAGCTTGGACATACGGGCGGCATTGCCTACGTCCCATGGCCCGCTTACGACGAGCAGTGTCTGAAAGTCTCCGAAGTGGAGATTGTGCTACAGATCTGTGGCAAGATTAAGACGCGTATGATGATGCCCACCGATGCATCTCAAGATGTCATGCAGAAGCTTGCGATGGCAAACGAAGAGATTAAGCAGGCGGTTGCTGGTCGTCCCATTCGTAAAGTCATCTGCGTTCCTGGGCGTCTTGTGAACATCGTCGCCTAGCACCTGAGGTATACGCGTCTTTTTTGCGTTGCCTAGAGCGCAACTTTCATAACGATTTTATGAATAGGAGCGCTGGATGTGGAAGCATCAGCTCCAGGCACATGAGCCTCATGCGGCCAGATGATCATGAAATCGCCGGCATTCATGATGACTTCGTAGCCCTTGCCTTCGAAGAACCCAACGTCTTTGGTTTCGTCAAATGGTACTGAAATGGCCATTTGATCGGGATTTTCGAGATGGATTTTTTCCGATCCAGAGATGATGTACTGGATATCAATGTACTTCTTATGCGCTTCGAAGTTTTTGGGGTTGAAAGGACGCGTATTGTAGTGTTGAGTTAACCCTACAAGCTTATCGCCATCCAATTGGAAGCGACCATCCTGAACATCGGGCTTGGCATTCTCTTTAATCCAAAGGAATGCAGCCTTGAAAAGAGGGTGGACAGAATCGTAAAGTGATGCGTTGGCGAGTTTGTCTTTGATCATGGGAATTTTCCTTAATTGAGTACGGTATTGTCGATCAGTCGCGTCTTGCCGATTTTTACGGCGAGTGCGATCAATGTGTTGGCGCGAAGCCGGGATGCTGGTTGAAGCGAATCGGCGTCCACGGCGACGATGTAGTCGATCACTGCCCCTTGAGTCTGTGCGATTTGCGAACTCATCTGTGCGAGAAGGGCGTTTGTGTCAAGGTCACGACGCTGCCACGCGGCCTCAGCGAAATCGAGAGCACGCCGCAGGCAGAGTGCATCTTGTCTTTCGGTCGATGATAGGTAGGTGTTGCGCGAACTCATCGCGAGTCCGTCCTGTTCGCGGATTATGGGTCCGGGGATAATTTTGATTGGCATGTCAAGGTCGCGAACCATGCGGCGGATGACAGCGAGTTGTTGGGCATCCTTCATACCGAATACAGCGACATCGGCTCGTGTGATGTTGAAGAGTTTATTGACGACGGTTAGCACGCCTTGAAAGTGAGTGGGGCGTGAGCACCCGCACATCGTCTTAGAAAGCGTCGATTCCTCAAGCGAGACGCTCGTATCGCGGGCGTACATTTCTTCGGGGGATGGCATGAAGACCATGTCCGTACCTTCGGCTCTGCACATGGCCAGGTCGCAAGCTTCGTTGCGTGGGTAAGTGGTGAAGTCTTCGCCAGCGGCGAACTGGGTCGGGTTGACGAAGATCGACACGATCACACGATCTGAATACTGCTTGGCGGCACAGATCAGCGACAGGTGTCCTTCATGGAGAAATCCCATCGTGGGCACGAGGGCGATTTTTAAATTCTCATCCCGCCAGGACTTGACTTGAACGGAGACCTCGGCTTTGGTTGTAAAGACTTTCATGAAAAGCTAAGAATTACGGGTTCAGGAAGAGGATGATCTGACCGATCCGACCGATCTGTCTGATCTGATTTGCTAGAAGGATTTTAGCCGTTCGGTGACCTTTTCGATAATGAAATCGGGTGTTGAGGCTCCAGCGGTGACGGCTACGTTGGTGAAGGGGGCGAAGTCATCCGGTGAGAGTTCTTCGGCAGAATCGACCACGAAAGTCGGGCGAAGCGTGGAAGCGATTTGTGCGAGGCGCTGGGTGTTGGCGCTGGCGGGGGAGCCCACGACAACGAAGACTTCGCAGGTAGCGGCTAGAATTTCAAGTTCTGCTTGCCGGTTACGTGTCGCATTGCAGATGGTATTCACAATTGTGGCATCGGGAAATTTTTGGAGTACGGTCTCGGCGGTCTCGGCAAATGTTTTCTCTGCCTGTGTTGATTGTGAGACGAGGCAGACGTGCGGCAGATCATTCGGAAGCTCTTCCACATCGCGTGGCGAGGTTACGACGCAGCCACGTGGCCCAGCATAGCCGAGGAGACCGATGACTTCGGCGTGTCCGGGATCGCCAAGAACGAGGACAGTGCGTCCCTTCGCTGTGTTTTCTTGGATGATGCGCTGGATTTTTGCAACGTCGGGGCATGTGGCATCGACAAGGTGTAACGGGAGAGACTCAAGAGCTGTGCGCCGCTCAGGCGGGATACCATGGGCCCGAACGATCAGCGTTGCGCCTGAAGGCAGGGAGGACGGTTGTGAGGTTTCTTTGACACCAGAATCTTCCAACCGCTGCATCATGTGGCTATTGTGTATGAGCGGCCCATCCGTGAAAATGTCAGTGTCGGAGGATTCCGCTGTCTTACGGGCGGTCTCTACGGCTCTTCGAACGCCCCAGCAGAAGCCGGCCGATTTGGCGACAATCACATTCATAGTTGCTGATGACGGAGAATGTTTTGTGCGTAAACGGTTGGGAGGCTGGTTCCTTCGAACCAGTAGACGGCTCCCTCGATCGTGAAAAAGCCACCTTTCAGTGAATCAAGCTGTCGGCTATTGCCCAGCACGTAGCAGATGGTTCTGGGCTTGTTATCCGGCGTGAACGATACCAGTCGGTATTGTGTCGGGTGGGTTCCGCTCGGCGCGAGTGCTAGGGTCCCCGCGTAGGAGCCGGAAATGATCTGTTGGTGATCTTTACGAAGGCGCGATGCAGGAACTGCAGCGGGGCCGACGGTTTCCTCAGTGGTCTTGGCACCGAAAAGCGTGCGTGAGGCAGGTTTACTCGTTCGGTTGACCTGGTTGACTTGATTGGGTGGGATTACCGGCGGTGCTAATCGGCTATCTGTTTCAGATGCAGGGTTCACTGGATCTGCCGATTGAACGAGGATCTGATCGACAATGGGTTTCGGGATTGCTGGCGGTTGGCTAGGTGGAGTTTCGATAACAGGCTCAGCGTTCGCAGTCGCTGCTGGTGAAGGCTCTACGGGTTCGGGGAGCGATGTTATCGCGGTTGGCTCGACGGATTGAGGGGGCTGTGCTGTCGGCAAGGGGTCGGCGAGTTTGGGCTTCGGAGTTTCCTTCAGCGATACGTAGGCGTTGGTCACCCAGACGGCTGAAGTGGGGAAAGGCGCGATTTTGATCCAATCCCCGATTTTGCCACGCTGGGAGACGGTATCGCCATCTTGGAGCTGGCCAACGACATTGAAATTCAAGCCAGCGCCAGCGCGCACCTGCGCATTGTTGGCCGTGACCTTTCCGTCCTTGACTAGGCTGGCGTAGATCCAGAAATCAACACGATCCGGTGGGGTAACTTTGACCCAGGGATCGGTGATGTCGCCCTGTAGAATCAACGTGTCCGTACTACCGACTTGGCCGACGACTTCCGCATCAGCCTTTGCCGCTGCTCGGAGATTGACTCTATCGCCTTTGACTTCAAGGTATTGCACTGCACCTGACGATAAGGTACATGCAATCAGCCATGTAGACGTAAGGAGCCTAGTGGAATGGGTTGAGTTGTTGATGCCGTGAAAAAAACGCTTCGCCATCGTCTGCCTCCTGCTGGGGTCCGGTATACAAAAATATCAAGCACCATCTAGAATGCCCGGGTGGCGATCCGATGGTGCTTAACTTGATTTGCCTACGCCGAGGGATTCTACTCCTCGGGCTTCGTCTTCGGAAGACCGAATCCACGGATTGCGTCCTTTTTCATTATGCCACGCTTCAAAAGAAGGTCGACGCGTTCATAGCGTTTGAGGACGTTTCTGCGGACGGTAATTTTACTTGAACCTTTAAGACTGCTGTGCTGACTCATTTTAAGTGACTTTCTTTTCTCTGGCTATGTCATCTAACTCAAAAAACGGTTTTTAGATTATCAGAACACTTCTTGAATGTCAATGCACGTTTCTGGTACTTTTTTAGTGCTCAGTGCTGACGCATGATTTTTTTGTGAGTTGATTCGTGGGGCGATTTCTTCCGC
>CAZKJH010000136.1:0-10042 GCA_964553035.1 uncultured Lentisphaerales bacterium
AAACGAGATTGGAACAGCAATCATAGAATGCGCAATCGAAGTCCATCGCGAATTGGGTCCAGGTTTGCTTGAGACCGTGTATGAGGTGGCGTTTGGGCTATCTGCTGAATTTTGGGGAGGCTCTATTGAAAGATGGAATCGTAAGAGCGGTCAATGGACTCGAGGAAAATCTCTGCGCCCCAGCGTCTCTGCGCGAGAAAAACAAGTTTCAACCAGTCGCTTCACTCGACGCAGACAAGCCGCGCGAGTGAGCTTGACGTTGGGTGAGTAAAATAGAATATGACGAAAGACTGTAGATATTCGGAGCGCTACCGCCCGCAGTTTCATTTCACCGCCAGAGAGAATTGGTTGAATGATCCCAACGGCTGCGTCTTTCACGACGGAGAGTACCACCTGTTCTTTCAGCGCAATCCGGCTGGCCTGGAATGGGGCAACATGACTTGGGGGCACGCAGTCAGCACGGATTTGGTTCACTGGCGTGAACTGCCGAATGCCCTTGAGCCCTATGACGATGGAACCATCTTTTCCGGGTCGGCGGTAGTTGATCTGGAGAATACCAGTGGATTCGGGCAGCCGGGGTATCCGCCTCTTGTGGCAGCGTTCACACACGCGAAGAAGCCGTTCGGCCAGGCGCTGGCGTTCAGCACCGACAAAGGGCGTAGTTGGTCGCTTCACGACGGAGGCAGGCCGGTGGTCCCAAACCAGGGGCTCGACGAGAAAGAGCGCGACCCCAAGGTGTTCTGGCACAGTCCAACACAACGATGGGTCATGGTTCTGTGGGTCCAGAAGGGCGTGGCGCGTTTCTTCACCTCGGCCGACTTGAAGAACTGGACCCTGGCCAGCGATTTTGCAGGCAACGACTTCTACGAGTGCCCCGATTTCTTCGAGTTGCCGGTCGATGGCGATCCGCGGAATACGCGATGGGTTCTGTTGGACGCCGCCTTCCGCTACTGGCTGGGTACGTTCGACGGCCGACAATTCCGGGAGGAGGATGGACCACTGCGGGGAGAATGGGGGGCTAATTTCTACGCCGCTCAGAGTTGGAACAATACGGGCGGCCGGATCGTCCAGATCGGGTGGATGAACGGTGGCAAGTACTCCGGCATGCCTTTCAACCAGCAGATGAGCTTCCCCTGTGAACTGTCACTTCGCACGACCCCAGCCGGCATCCGCCTCTTTCGCATGCCTGTAGCGGAGATCGAACGCCTCCGCGTGGCATCCGATTCCGCCTCCGACCGGATGTTGCACGCCGGGGAAGAACTCCCGATAGGCCGATGCGGCGATCTGTTTGACATTGTCGCTGAAATTGAGGCTTCGCCGAATGCGACGTTCAGCATGAGGCTGCACGACGTGCACATCGCGTGCAGCGGTGGTGTCATCCGGTGCCTAGGCAAAGAGGCTGCCGTGCACTCAGCCGACAACATAACCCGCTTGAGGATTCTCCTCGACCGAACTTCGGTCGAGGTTTTCGCTAACGGCGGTGAGATCGGCATGAGTTCATGTATTCTGCCTGCCGAGCTAGAGACAAACGTCCGATGCTGTGCGGAACAGGGAAGCGTCCGGGTCCGCAACATTGTGGTGCATCACCTGGCTTCTGCGTGGGGGCATCAGAGCACCAAAGAAGTCGAACCCGCAGGTGCAGGCGACGCTTCACAGCGCGCCTGACCTGCCGCGTTGGGCGATCAAGAAAGAATCTGCAAGGAGACAGGAGATCATGACGAGAATCCCCAATGCGGACAAGAAGGTGTTACGCGAACTTGGTCGCCAGAAAGCGACCGTCGCCGCCGACCCGGTCAACAACGAGCGGCGCGTGCTACACCAGCGCATCGACAACCGGCAACGCGCACGCCCCACCATTCATATCTACCAGGAGCCGTGGTCGGAATTGAACCGTGACCACGAGCTCGACCTCCAGTGCGAGGACTCGTTCTGCCGCGGGATTGAATCGGACATGCGGCAGTCTCTCTACAAATGGCGGCACTATCCCGGCGATATGGTCATGGATGCTGTGTCAGTACAGCCATATTGCATTGTCGACAGCGGTTTCGGCATAACGGAAGACGTGGATGTTATCCGTACCGATGCTGCCAACAGTGTGGTTTCTCGACATTTTCATATTCAGATCAAGGATGAGGCGGATATTGAGAAGATCAAGACGCCGCAGGTGACACATAACGCGAAAAAGACTGAGGAATGCTTCCAGAAACGGTGTGAGATTTTCGACGGCATCCTTGATGTGCAGAAACAGGGGTGCGGGGGCTTCTGGTTTGCGCCATGGGATGAGTTAGTCCGCTGGACCGGCGTTCAGGAAGTGCTCATGGATATGGCCTTGCGTCCCGAGTATGTGAACAAGTTAGTCAGTCATTTCGTGGATTGCTGGATCAAACGCCTGGATCAATACGAGGAACAGGGACTGCTCGCCGTTCCCGCCCGGGAGATGACCGTATGCGGGGCTGCCCAGATATTTTCCGAGGTTTCGCCGGACATGCATCGTGAGTTTGCGCTACAGCATGAGGCGCGGTTCTACCGCCGGTTTGCGCGCGTCTACTACGGGTGCTGTGAGCCGCTGCATGCCAAGGTTGACATCTGCGCGGAATGCCTACCTAACCTGTTCAAGATATCCATGAGCCCCTGGGTGCGCTTCCCCGAGGCCGTGAAAAACGTGAGCAACCGTTTCATCTTCGCATGGAAACCGAATCCTGCATTTCTGGCTTACGACGCTTTTCATCCCGAGTTAGTGCGGATGGACATCAGGGAGAAACTGGCGATGGCCGTCGAAGGTGGTTGCACAGTGGAAATTCATTTGAAGGATATCAGTACCGTCCGGCACCAACCCGAACGGTTAACCGAATGGGAACGTATCGCGAAGGAAGAAGTCGATCGGTTCCGATGTTGAGGACGCTTCACCCACTCCGATGGGACTGTGGGCGCCCAACAAGCCGGTGGACCTTACCGGCGACAAGTGCCGGAAAGTCACGCTCGTCGTTGAAACGGAACCGCTTCGCGGAGAGGAGGCTGCAACTCATGGGTGCGATTTTTGCATATCCAAGGTGTAGACTCTCTCCCGTGGCGACGACGAGGGTATTGGATCTGCACTCAAGAACTCAACGTCGATTGATGGATGTGATGGCCGTGCAAAGGAATGACGAGCGACATAATGACACTGGAAACAATAAGCCGAGTCATTCAGTCCCGTTTTAGACGCCTGATTTCTCCTTGACCCTAGTTTTTTTTACCGATCAGAAAAATTACAGGTTTCATATCGTGGTGTTTTATTGTAGTATGGACGTTATTATTCTGGTCGCCTTTTCATCTTCCTTAAGTAATTTTTGTATGTCCACACGATTAAAAAACAGTGCGTTAAGTCTAGTCTTTTTTTTATGTCTAGCCGTCCATGCCGTCAGCCTCGACCAGTTGACCTTTGCCACATGGAATGTCGAAAATCTCTTCGACACCGTCTCTAACCAACCCAAAGGCGCAGACGAGGAATTCACTCCAGAATCCTGGCGACGCTGGACACCAGAGCGTTACGAGGTGAAGCTGGACAACCTTGCATGGGTAATCGACAAAATGAAGCCTGACATTCTCTGCTTATCTGAGGTCGAAAACCTCGATGTCCTCAAAGCACTAACGGATCGTATCAAGAAAAATTACGGCTGGACGTTCAACTATATCGGCCATGTGGACTCTCCAGATCCCCGAGGCATCGACAATGCCGTTCTCTCGCGCTATCCGATCATGTCCACCACGCTTTCCGGAAATTTCGGCAGGCGCGGAACACTTATCGTAACGGTCGATGTCGAGGGTAGCACCGTCGTGGTCATGGCCAATCATTTAAAATCGCAAATGGGCGATATGCAGGAAAACATCGTCACGCGTACCGGCGAGGCGATGAACATTCGTAAAGAGGCACTGAAAATTCTCAAGCAGAATCCGAACGCATCCCTCATGATTGCAGGAGATTTCAATGAGGACTTGGACGGAGCCTCAGTAACCAAAGGTCTCGGCGTTTCGCCGGAACGAAGCGAGTCTCTTACCTCGCCCACAAAATCTCTCGTCTTCTTCAACCTCGTAGGCGACATACCAACCGGCAAACGGGGATCCTACTACTATGCCCGACGCAAAGTATGGAATACGTTCGACTCCATTATCATCCCTCCTTCCATGCTCCTGCCCTTAAATCAGTCAGGGCCGGATTGGCGCGCCCAAGAGGCAAAGTCCGGCGTAACAAAAACTTTCATACTGCCTGAAATGCGGGAACCAGAGGACGGACGCCCCAAAGCCTATCGACGTGTCCGCATCAAGGACAAGCCGGCAAACTATTACGTAGAAGGCTATTCCGATCATTTCCCCGTCATCACCGTCTTCAGACGAGGAAAGTCTGAAAACACCAAAGGAAAACGGTAGAATGGATCACGCCCCGCTCAGTGAAAATAGAGCCATGAAGCTAAAAACACGGATGGAGGAGCTCGGCATTGACGAAAAGGACATCGCCGAGAAATTCATCCAAGGTAGCGGTCCGGGCGGACAGAAGGTCAATAAGACATCCTCCTGTGTCTTCATTTCACATCCGCCCTCGGGCCTCGAAGTCAAATGCCAGCGAACACGATCACTTTCGTTGAACCGATACTATGCACGGTGGGAACTCTGCGAACGTATTGCCGAACGAATTGAAGGCGAAAAGAGCAAACGCCAGCAAGAATCGGAAAAAATCCGTCGTCAGAAACGGCGGCGCTCTCGGCGGCAACAAGCCAAGATGCTTGACAACAAGCATCATCATGCGCAAAAGAAATCAAATCGGCAGAGCCCTCAGACCGAATAGCGCCTCACCACACAGAACTCTCTTACTTCTTGGATTCAGGTTTTTCGTTAAGGTTAAACTCCCACAACTTCGCGTACTTGATGAACGTGCCAAAGGCTGAAGCCACGGCGATAATCAGCCCTGGAATGCCATCTAAAAACCCAAGTTTGATAACGTAGCATCGGAAAAAACGGAATGGCGCATGTGCAAGCATTCCGAACAACACCTTACGTTTAGACCACCTCTTTGGCGTTCCTACGGCACTGATCGATGAAAATCGATTCATGGTGCCAATTTGCTCCTGAATGTTCTCGTATGTATAGTGGTGCAGCGGAGCTTTCAAGTGCCCAACGCATCCTTCGATATCGATCCGTTCGTGCGGTTCGGTCCCACAACAAGTCCCTTTCGTTCGTCTAAAGAGACGTAGTTTCGCATCCGGATACCAATCACCATGGCGAATCCAACGGTTGAGAAACCAAACCAACCGCGGAAAATCAAACCCGTTGAAACCAACGGGAAATCCATTCTGAAAAACAGTTGCGATCTCAACCCGAAGCGATTCCGATACGGCTTCATCCGCATCGACAAAAAGAACCCATTCATTTTTTGCCAGACTTTTCGCCACCGCTTTCTGGCCAATGTAGCCAAGCCACCGGTGTTGATAGATCCGATCCGTATATTCCGCGACAATCGTTAGGGTTAAATCCGTACTAAAACTGTCTACAACGACAATCTCATCAGCCCACTTAACACTTTCGAGACAGCGGCGAATATCCTTCTGCTCGTTGCCAGTGATAATACAAACGCTAACTTTTACACGTTCAGATTTCGCTATCGATTTTGTCTCTCTCATGGGCAGGCTCTCGGTGGAATAAATTACTCTATCATAGCATCTTTCATGGCCATTGTAACCCCGGTTTCAGAAAGGGCAACCATTTTCTGCGTAAGCATTGTCGACAACTTATCCACAATCCCATAGTAAACTAAATCGTTCTTGACGACAATATTGATGGAGAGCGCAACCTTGGATCCTTTTGAAGTATAACCTCCAACTTCGCTAAGAAGTGCTTGGACTGCTTGGTCTACCGTCTTACCATATTCTTTCCGGTAGTCTGAAGGTGAGTGTGAACAATTCAGAGAGGCTTTTTTAACGTCGCCCGTGTAAAAGACAAGCGAAATAGAGGATCCTTTTTGATCAAACTCAAATCGGCAATCTAATTCGACCAATTTAAGTTCTTCGGGCGTGGAAGGATTCGGCTTCACCTCTTCAGGAGGAATCTCTTCCGGGGGAATTTCCGGCGTTGCGTCTTTCTCTTGACGCTCCTTTTCAATGGACTCCATCAGTGATTTGACCTTGAGTAGAATCTTCTCAACCGTGCTGGGGAATAACGCAACATGCTGCTCTTTGGCGTTCTCGGGGCGGGGCGCTGCGGCATCGCCCCACAGCACTGAATCACGCTCTTGCGCCCAAACTCCCGAGACTTTTTCGGTATAGCACTTAACAGCGGCATCAAGGTCGGGAAGCTCTTTCTCGGCGGAAATCAAGCCCTTGATTTCCCCAAAAACATCATCCACAATGCCATGCTGACGCGACTGGGCCATACGCCCTCGGTCGAACAACACGAGCACGGCCTCGTCGAGCTTTTTCTCCGACTCCTCCATCAAGGGTTGTTCTTTAGCCGTTTTGGCGAAAATCTCCAACTCTGGGAAGTCAGGCCACCCCTTGACAGCCTTACGATAATCAACCTGAGCGCAGACGGAATCAACCAGCGCACCCGAAGGAAACCACGTCTCGTCAACCAGAGAACCAAAAAGCTTCTTCACTTGACGATCCGAACAATCTCCGCGAATCGACTTAATCTCAGGCAAAAGCACGTTCCGAACCCTATTCTCGATTGCTCCCTTGATCAGCCCCTCCTTGAACGAAGCTTCAGCAAAGGTCTTGAATGCCTCTCGCTCTTCTACAGGTACGAGCGATTCGCATCGAGCCAGGGCTTCATCGCCTAATTTCTGCTCCAGCTTCGGGGCAAAAGCCTTCATAGAAGCCACCACCGTTCGATGCGCGATGGGATTGATGTCAATCTCTTTGAGAATTTCTTCCGAATCCAGCTTGACGACTGTATCGTCCACGACCCTCGCCACCTTGTTGGCAGCTCGGTTTTCGGCCACCTTCGCCACCGCCCCGGTGATAGACGGAAATAGTCCATAAGCAACGTTACTCGCTTCTTTGTGGCGGGGTGCCGACTCCGCCACAAACTTTGCAATCCCCACCTCCAACGCTTTCCCTATCGCCGTCGGTGCCCATCCTTCAATGGGCTGGTTTTCAAGATAGGCGCGCTGTTCTTTACGCTGAGCCTCGGCGGCATCCAGCATCGGCTTCACAATCTTGCTCGTAATATACGCCATGTTTTCTTTGAATACGGGCTTCTCCTGCGCGTGAGCAACACGCGCAGTCATGATTTCGGAAAGCTTATCGTGCGGCGTTTCTTCAAACTCCAACTCGGTTGGCTGAATACCTGAAACAAGACGTTGCGCCTGCTCCTTGCACACGAGCGTTCTGGCCGATGTGAATGCGCCTGAATACGTGCGCTTCACGGTATCCGCCAACTTGTCGGCGGGTAACTCAACCGCACGCGTCAGAAATGCCTTACCAAAAATGACATCGCGTCCAGCGTCGCCGGCAAGCCGATCTAAATACTTCCCAGCCTCCTCTTGGTAGCGGCTAACGATACCCTCGCGAAAGTTTGTTTCTAACTTCGTACGGGAGTCATCGGGGTCGAGGTAGGTTGCGGGATCAGAATCCATTGCCGCAGAAAGCGCACCAGAATCCGGTTCTGCTGCAAACACATCAGTTTGCAGTTTTTCAAGAAGCAGACTGGCCGTGAGTTCTGCCGTGCTACGATTAAACTCCGCTACGCCAGGAGCCTTCTCGGCAAAAGCGTTGAGGGCAAATGCAAAGAGCACCATGATCGGGACTGCAATTTTAATTTTCATTTTGATCCTTTTTTGGACACCCTACGCATTTCGGGAGGTGTGACGCAAAACATTATTCCGCCAGCATGGGCGTGCTCGCCTCGGCACTCAGGTACGATAGCGAGTAACGGCGCAATGCGCGTGCCAACTCCGTTGCCAGCAGAAGCCGCTTCGCCTCGTCGGAGCGTTTAAACTCGATCAGAAGTTCGGACACGACAGGATCACTGATCATGCCGGGGTGTTGAATCCAGTACCGTTGCAAAAGCGAGGCACTCAAAAGCTGAACGCGGACGACCTCCTGTTGAAGGTCGGAAACACCGGAGTCGATCCGCGCACCTAGCCAAATCCTGTTTTCATACTGCAAATCCCTTTCTGCGATTTCCGCTGCTTCCAGCACGCCGTCCCACCAGACCCTGCGCAAGGCGAGCATATCCGAATAATCGTGAGATGCATTGGAAGAGCCATTGGAGAAGGCAGCTCGTAGGATTGGTGTCTGCGTCAGCTTTCCGTCTTCAATGTAAGCACTTGCATCGTAGCTGAAAGAGCCATCATCGGCAATCGTGAGCAACGTATTCAAGCCGTAGCGCAGCCCGTAATTGTTTTGGACTTTCTCTACGGCGGAGACGAGCTTCTGTTTCTGGAGCTCAAGAACTTGTTCGTCTTGTTCCCGGGTCGTCTTACTCTTGAACATAAAGTAAGCAATCATGAAAACCATCATGATCGCAAACGAGATCTGCAACATGAGCCCCTGAAGCTCGTCTACGCTAAACGATGGGTTATGGCCATGCCCCAAATACTTACGCAGATGTATTTTTGTAATTTTTTCCAAACCGAACTCCCTAAGCTCAGACGTTGAAAGCTGACTTAATCTTTTCGAGAAGCTTTTCAGCTCTATCGGCGCGGTGGCGGTTATCGTCCGCCTCACGCAGTGCAATCTGCTTTTCGCCTTCAACCTTGATGCGTGTAGCCGCAATACTTTCGTTCTCGTCGCGAAGCTTGTCGAAGCGCTTATTGAAAGCCATCTCTCCCGCACGCATCTGCTCAATCAGTTCGCCGATCTGCTTCATGCGGCCCTCGCTTTCACCTTGTAATTCAGCAACGTTACGGCGAAGTGTATTAGATTCGTTACGTTCTGAGGCAATACCCGTGACCAACGAAGCGTTTTCAACCGACAGCTTCTCTGCCGCAACAGCGAATTTATCTTGTACGGACTGAATTCCAGACACCAGTCCCATCACCGAACTCAAAAGCGTTGCAATTTCAGCATAGCTGGCATCTAGCTTAGCTTGACGCTCCACGATGGCGGATTCCATGCGTTCCTGACGAGACGCAAGTTGCTCCGACGCTTTCGACATCTCGGCAATGAACTTCTGTGCCGAACCCGTGAGTTCGCGAGCAAGAATATCGCTGACGTTCTTGCCTACACCTCCGAATGCCATCAACTCGGCACTGGCAAGCGAAATAGAATCGTTGAGTGCGGCAAGCCGGTCTCGGTTGCCGTTCCACACATCGCAAAGGCCTGCTGCCGATCCCGTCAACTTATCCAGCACTTCCAAGATGTCTTCGTCCTCATGTTCTGAACCCTGAAGGTTTCGCAGCACATCAAGCACCAGAGGACGAAGGATCGTGTGATCCGCGATAAAGACCCAGATAACGGCCATCAGTGTCGAAAACAAAGCCGTATGAAGGCACATCATCAAATCATCCATCGTCACGCTGTCCATCTGGAAGTAGCCGATGATGATGATGCCCCAAAGCGTCCCAATTAAACCAAAAGCAATATTAAGTTGATCATACCCTTTGAAAAATGGAAACGTCTCGGGATCCTGATGCTTGCCGGCGAGTGCTCTGGCCAGTCCGAGCGTAATGAGCAGAAAGCCAAGAAACGGAATCAGCGTGGTCGCACACGAATAGTCGACCGCAGTCCAGTCGAGCCAAGGCAGGATGCCGGGGCACTTGTCCGGAATCAATGTTGCATCACCACCGCTCCCGTGAAAAGCTCCCCACCATCTCACGATGGCGGAAACGTTATTGATAAGAGCGAGTCCCGATAAAACAGTCAGTATGGCAAAGACCGCTATATGGATATAGGCCCGGATTTTATTTTTCATTAGGCAAAGCACCGTCGTTAGTAAGCCGTTGACAAGAATAATTTATAAAGTGTCATTCTACTACATTGCTCGGATTCCTCACAAGAAAAACTTTCCTCAAAAGGTAATCGGTTCGCGACAGGGGTGTCGGCATTGATGTGCGGATCAGCGAGCCGAA
>CAZKJH010000137.1:0-9824 GCA_964553035.1 uncultured Lentisphaerales bacterium
CATCACCCCCACACAACATACTTTTAACTCCTACCCCGATGGCTGACCGATTACCCGGCTTGTCCTAATTGTGCTATACTTTTTTCTGTCGGTGTTTGCCTTCCAAGGGCGTATGCTTGAGAGATTGGAAGAATCGGGCCAGTTCATGCTGGAAGACCTACCCGCGAATCCACACGCTTGTCGATTCTCAATTGCACTGTGACTAGAACTCTGGTAAACTTTTAACATGAAGCAGACACTGATTATCCTCAACCTTCTTGTGGAGAAAGGCTTTGTTGAGAAGTATGCCATTGGTGGCGCGATGGGTGCAACTTTTTACACAGAACCGTTTACCACGTTTGATCTTGATATTTTTGTGTTATTCCCAAAGACAAACGGGCTGTTGGTAGATATGTCGCCGATCTACACTTTTCTGAATAAGCTTGGCTACACGGAGTTTGTTGGCGAATGTATCATGATTGAAGGAACACCGGTTCAATTGCTACCGACAGCTCCCGGCATTCTTCATGAAGCACTTGAGAAGGCGAGGGACATTGATTATGACGGCGTACCGACTTGCGTGCTTGGAGCAGAGTATCTTTTGGCGATTTCTATTGCAACAGGGAGACCTAAAGACCGAGCTCGAGTTCCGTTGTTTATGTCAAGCGGAGCCATAGACGAACAAATTCTTCGTGAAATTTTAAGTAGATACAACTTTTTGGAGAGGTGGGATTCATGGACAAAAGACCCATAAGCAAACCAGCTCTTAGCGGTGAAAAAGAAGAAACCCGAAAGCACCTGCGAAACCTGTCTTTTCCTGAGAAGGTCAAGGTTGTTGTACAGTTGCAGAAAATTGCCGCCCCGCCCATGAGAGCCCGTGGGATTGATGCCCATCCATGGAAAATTTAACAAGATCTAACACGCATATTCTTCTTCTATCTTATGACTCCTGTAGGTGTCAAAGGATGTTGATGCCCACTCGGTCTTGATCGGCTTTTTAGAAAAAGGTGGCGTTGGTTGATAAAATTCATAATTCATAATTTTCCTGAAATTTGACGTTGCATTTTTCATCCCATTAAGGCTATAATCCCAACTTGTCACCGCGTTATGGTCGACCTTCTTGCTGGACAGAGAATATGTGGAATAAATTTCAAGGACTTTTTACAAACGATATCGGAATGGATCTCGGTACGGCGAATACCCTCGTTTACGTTAAAAACAGGGGAATCGTTATCCGTGAACCATCTGTCGTAGCCATACAAGAAGGCACGAAACGCGTTCTTGCGGTGGGAGAGGAAGCTAAGCGAATGCTTGGCAGAACTCCTGGCAATATTATTGCCATTCGGCCGATGAAATCGGGCGTCATCGCGGATTTCGAAATCACGGAGACCATGATCCGCCACTTTATCAACAAAGTGAACATTCACAAGTTGAGAAAGCCGCGTATCGTGATCGCCGTGCCGGGTGATATCACCGAGGTCGAGAAGAGGGCTGTCAAAGATTCAGCGATTCATGCGGGAGCTAGAGACGTTTATTTGATTGAAGAGCCGATGGCGGCTGCAATCGGAGTCGGGCTTCCAGTCTACGAACCCACAGGCAACATGATCGTTGACATTGGAGGCGGCACCACAGACGTGGCTCTAATTTCCCTTGCTGGCATAGTTTACGCGAAAAGTGTCCGAGTCGGAGGCGACGAAATGGACAACGTGATCGTGCAATATATGCGGCGCGTGTACAATTTGATGATTGGTGAAAGAACAGCAGAAGAATTGAAGATCAAGATCGGTTCTGCCTATCCATTGCCCGACGAAAAGGTCATGGAAGTCAAGGGACGCGATTTGGTTGCCGGCCTGCCCAAAACTTTGAACATAAGTTCTGAGGAAATCCGCGAGGCTCTTCAAGAGCCTGTTTCGCAGATTGTGGACGCGGTTCGCATCTGCCTTGAGAAGTGCCCTCCCGAGCTTTCTGCAGACCTTGTCGATCGCGGCATGGTGTTGGCAGGAGGCGGCTCTATGCTCACTGGGCTAGACAGGCTAATCGCGGATACAACGGGGCTACCGGTTCACATGGCAGACGACCCGCTGTCGGCAGTTGCTGAGGGAACGGGCGTTGTGCTCGACGAACTCGACTGGCTTTCTGAAGTTGCCGTTGGCCGCTCTCGCAGACACGGCGGCTAAGCTCTTTCCGCTGAATCCACCTCCATCATCATCTCTACTCATGCGTGCCAGCGATAAGCCGCTTGTTTTTTTTGTTTGCATCGTCGCCTTGGATTGCTCATGCGTGTGAAGATTGGAAGGTTGCTAACAGGTATTACCGCTACGGTTGTGGCGATAATTTTTGTTTTGTGGCTTTACCACTCCCTGCGTGGCAGAGTCTCCACCCTAACACGCGATTCAACTGCACCGTACGGTCGGTTTGTCCTTGATGTTCGGTCGCTTTTTTCAAGTGTCACCGATTTGGCGAAGGGCGTTACGGAGCTTAAGCGCGAGAACGAAGCTCTCATTGATGAAAACGACGCGCTTCGGGTGAAGCTTCTTGTCTTGGACGAGATCCAGCGCGATAACGATAATTTACGCAAGGCGATAGGCCTTGGCCTTACCCCATCTTCCTTTATCGTTGCTGAGGTGGTTTCCAGAGGAGGTGCGACTGGCTGGTGGAAGATTGCCAGAATCAACAAGGGCGTTAAAGACGGCGTGATCCGCAACAGTCCGGTTGTGAGTACCTCTGGGCTGGTGGGACGCGTTGTCGAGACTTCGGCGGAGACGGCCGATGTGCTTCTGTTGACAGATGTCAACAGTAAGCTTTCTTGCTATATCGAAGACGTAGGGCAGGGGGCGAGGGGCATTCTCACGGGTACGGGTGTTTCGGGGGCGCACAGTGAGCTTGATCTATTACATTTTGTCGAGCCGATGAGTTTGGCCTACCTTGAGAAGAGCCTTGAAATTAAAAAAGGTGCGAGAATTGTCACCAGCGGGATCGGTGGTTTGTACCCACGTGGGCTTCCCGTGGGTGAAGTCGTTGAGTCAATTTCTGATCCATCAGGTTTGTTTCAGCGTGCGAAAGTGGCACCTTATGTCGATTTTGCTTCGATTGATCGCGTCTTCGTGCTGCTCGGTAAGGGAAAGCCCAATTTCAAGGAGGGAATGCCATGAAGTTGCGCATAGCGAAATCCATTTTGGTCATGTTTGTTGCGGTGACGTTTGCAGCTGTGCTTCAGGAGCTCTTACCGCCTGTTCCGACCGGGGATGTCAAGCTACCGGTTCTTTTTGCGGTGTGCGTCTATTATGCCGTGCGTCGGGAGCCGGGATATGGATTTTCAGCAGCATTGTGGTGTGGGGTGATGCAAGACGGGCTTGACAGCATTCCGTATGGCATCTCCGCTTTGTCGTTTTGTTTAATCACGGCACTCTGTGTCATCCTTGTTAAAAAGCAGATGCCCGATAACACGATCTCGTGCATCATCGTGGCAACAGCAGGGGGAGTTTTAATCGAAGCACTTCAGTACGGTGCGCTTGTTGGGTCGGGGCACTTTATGGCTGTGCCTGGGAGTTTTTTAATGGTGCGGTTTTTGGTTTTCATCGCAGTGACAATTCCTGTTTCGGCTCTTGTGGCTGGATTGGTGCGCCTGATGGATACGATTTCGGCAAATGTGGGACTTGAAAATGAAAACGAAACGCTCGGCTGGAATGCGAATTGACGCTGAGCGCCTTCGCTTGGGCGCTATTTCGGCCGCAATGTTGCTTGGATTGATCTATCTTGGGGCCTCTCTGTATACGATACAGGTGAGTGACTCGGAGTTGTACTCGGATGCTCAGGATGCGTACAGTTTTCGCCGGGTGCGGCTGCCAGCGACGCGTGGGAGAATTCTGGATCGTAACGGCAAGATTCTGGCCGATAACATGCCGTCCTACTGCGTTGCGCTTTACATTGAGGAATTGCGCAAGACGGGATCGTGGTCGAACACGGTGGATCATGTGGATGCGCTGGTGGAGAGCATCTCGAAGATTATTGACAAGCCACGCGAGGTGGATAAGGATGCCATCTGGGCTCACATCACACGGCGACGGCCGATTCCGCTTTTCGCCTTTAGCGGTCTCGATGATACACAGATGGCACGTCTGGCCGAATGGCCCGGATCGCTTCCGGGAATGGATATTTATGTGGGCTCAGAACGAGTCTACCCGTTCGGCGATATGGCTTCGCACATCATCGGCTACGTCGGCAGGGGGCAGCCGCGCGAAGCGGTGGTGGAAGAGCCTGATGGACCTGAAGCGCAGGAAGACTTCAATTTCTATCTCCCCGATCTCGCGGGAAGGGAGGGAATCGAGTATGCATGCGATGTGCAACTGGCGGGCAAGGGCGGCGGTCATTTGATCCGCGTCAATGCGGTCGGCTACAAGCATGAGATGATCCCCGGCAAGCCGGCGGTTGCGGGGCAGGATGTCGTGTTGACAATTGAAGCAGGATTGCAGAGGACAGCGGAGCTTGCGCTTGACGGGAACCGCGGTGCTGCCGTGGTTTTGGACTGCCAGAATGGGGATATTCTGGCGATGGCAAATTCCCCGCGTTATGATCTCGGGGATTTCGTGCCGGTGCTGTCCAGTGCCGTCTGGAAGCGCCTTCTTAACGATCCAGATAAACCGCTCTACAACCGAGCCTCAAGCGGCGTGTATCCGCCCGGAAGCGTTTTCAAGCCGATTGTGGCATTGTGCGGACTCCGCGAACATGCCGTTGACGAAAACGAGCTATACACCTGCACGGGATCGATCATTGTGGGCGGACGCACGTTCAATTGCTCGCATCGATCCGGTCATGGTGAGGTTGATCTGCGCCGGGCCATTGCGGTTTCCTGTAATCCGTATTTTATCGCCATGGGCATGAGGATGGGTTATGAGCCGCCCCTCTACAACGATTGCGCCCGGTTGGGGTTTGGGAAGGCACCTGACATTGGCGTGCAGACAACCTCAGGGATTTTGCCTTCGAACGCTTGGAAGCGGAAACGGTTTCGTGATAGCTGGCGTGGCGGCGATACCGCTAATATAGCGATTGGACAGGGTTACCTCGGCACGACCCCGCTTCAGGTGGCCATGATGACATCTGCCATTGCTTTAGATGGAAAGCTTATGAAGCCGCGCCTGATCCGCAATGCAGGGGATGGAACTGGCCTACATGAGGACTCCGTTGTCACCGGCAAGATGAACTGGTCTGCTCATGATCTTCAAATCGTCAAGGCAGGTATGTACGATGTCTTGAACGAACCCTTTGGAACGGGGCACCGGGCGGCGGTCGTGGGTATCCGTGCTGCTGGCAAAACGGGAACCGCTGAATACACCGAAAATTACGAGAAGAAGAAGCACGCCTGGATGATCGCCTTCGTTCCTTTTGAGTCACCGAAGTACGCCATCGCCATTGTGGCTGAAGATGCCGATTCTGGCGGTCAGACGGCTGCCGCCATTTTAAAGAAAATTTTTTTGAAACTTTATCCGGATGCTGTCCCCTTCGAAGCGGAGGTTTTTGAAAGCATAATCTAAACTCTGTGAAAAATCCACTACCCAGCCTGAAACATAACCCTTTTGCCACGAGCAAGATGCCCTCCATTAATTGGGTGCTCCTTGTGTGCATGGTGTTGTTGCTTATGGTAGGCGTTTTCTTCATTCGCAGTGCCTGCGCCACGCGAACGGGCGAAATTCGCTTTCTTTATGTCAAGATGATCCAGCAATGGATTCCGCTTGGACTGGCGGCGTATGTTCTCGTCGCAAAGGCGAACTATCGCAAGTGGAACGATTGGGCTTGGGTTTTCTATGGGCTGGCGATTGTCGCCCTCGTGCTGGTTATGATTCCAGGTATTGGCACCGTGCGCATGGGGGCTAGGCGGTGGTTGTTCGGTTTTCAACCTTCGGAGTTTGCAAAAGTTGCTACGGTCCCAATGCTGGCCTTCCTTCTCGTTGGCACCAATCTTCGTCAGGGGCCAGGCAAGCTTATGCTGGTGATTTTTACCGCCGCATTGCCCGCCGTGAGCATTGCAATGCAGCCCGATCTGGGGACAGCACTTTCGCTCGTTCCGACCGTGCTTGCCATGGCGTATGTATCGGGTTGTGCCCCACGGACGCTGACAGCACTTGTCCTGTCGGGACTCATTCTAGCCAGCGTGTTTCTGAGTGCTGTGCTGTTGCCTGAGAAGCTCTCGCCCGAACGCAGGGTCAAGGTGGAGCGGATCGTGGACAAAGTGATCTACCCACATTGGAAAAAGCGCATCCTCGTTTTCGTCTATCCCGATCGAGATCCCCTCGGTGCTGGCTGGAACAAGCGCCAGTCCGAAATCGCCGTCGGGTCCGGCGGCCAGTGGGGCAAAGGCTATCTCAAAGGCACGCAGAACATTCTGGGGTTTCTGCCCCGGGCCGTGTCTTCAACCGATTTCATATATTCAGTCATCGCCGAAGAAACCGGCTTTGCTGGAAGTATGATGCTTCTGGTCTTGTTCGGCGGGCTGCTCGGTAGCATCGTCGTGACAGGAATTCTCTGCAGGGACGGCACGGGGCGGTTGATCTGCACGGGTGTCGTGGCACTGCTGTTCGCTCATATCTTCGTCAACGTAGCCATGACTATCGGCAAGATGCCCATTACCGGCATTCCCCTACCGCTGATCAGCTACGGAGGCTCATTCACCATATCAACTATGGCCATGCTCGGCTTAGTCCAAAGCGTGGCCATTCACGGTCGAAAGCCCGTTACCGGGTCTTCTGGACCGTAATTTAGCCAGAAAGGCACAATAAAAAATGTTTGGAAAAAACTTCTTTAAATTCAAGTGGATCACCAAGGCGGACAAGCATCTCAATCGCGAGATTATCGTCAATGCCGAGAAACTCGAGACGCGTGTTGCTGTTCTTGAGAACGGTCGCCTAGAAGAATTTCAGGTGGAGCACCCCACAGAAGAGCGGCTCATCGGCTCCATCTTTAAAGGGCGTATTCAAAATCTCGAGAATGATCTTCAGGCCGCATTCGTCAATATCGGCATGCGTAAAAATGCATTCCTCCACTACTGGGATATGAACCCGGATGACGAATCGCTTCTTGATGACGACGACAACAATGCTGAATCGCACGCTGACAACGGTGGCGGCAACCGCCGTAAGCCGCGCAATAAGCGTTTCACCAACGAGGAAATCGCCAAGCGTTTCCCTGCGGGTAGCGTCGTGACGGTGCAGGTTTCCAAGGGGCCGATCGGCACAAAGGGCCCGCGGATCACGGCTAGCCTTTCGATACCAGGCCGGTATCTCGTACTGATGCCGGGCGGCACCTTGCGCGGTGTCTCGCGCAAGATTGGCGACGCTGTCGAGCGTGCGCGGCTTAAGAAAATTCTCGAGCGCCTCGAAACGATCATCCCAACCGATTGTGGCCTGATCGTGCGTACCGCTGGATCGGGAGCATCGAAGTCCGCCTTTGTGCGTGATTTGCGTGTGTTGCTGAACAGCTACAACGACATGAAGAAGGCGATTGCCGAGCAGCCCGCGCCATGTTGTATCTACGAAGAGCCGGATCTTGTCACCCGCGTCGTTCGCGACTGGATGACGGAAGATGTCGACCGTATCGTCATCGATGATCCCGTCGTCTACGAGAAAGTTCGCAAGGATGCTTCACGCATCTCACGCCATGCTAAAAACCTCGTGCAATTCTACGAAGGTCATTATCCTATCTTCGATCATTATGGTGTCGAGAAGCAGATCGAAGAGGCCTTCCGTCGCAAGATCGCGCTGAACTCCGGAGGCTATCTGATTATCGACGAAACAGAAGCACTCATCGCTGTCGACGTCAACACCGGTCGGCACAAGGGCAAGGGCTCGCAGGAAGATGCCATTCTCGAAGTGAACTTGGAAGCAGTGGATGAAGTTGCTCGCCAGCTCCGGCTCCGGAATATCGGTGGGCTCGTGGTGCTTGATCTCATTGACATGAAATCGCGCAAGCACCAGCAGCAGGTTTATCGCGCACTCAAGAATGCGCTCAAGCGCGACAAGGCACGAACGAACGTGATGCAGATATCGGAGCTTGGGCTTCTCGAAATGACGCGCCAACGCTTTGAAGAAAGCTTGCTTTCGCAGATGCATCAGGCATGTCCGTATTGCCATGGCAAGGGCCTCATCAAATCGTCGCTACAGCTCAGTGTCGATATTCAACGCCGCTTGATTTCGTTGATTCGTTTGCTGACGGCGGAGAAGAAGGAATCCGATCTTCAGATCTGCGTCCATCCCGCCATCCTTGAGCGACTCCGTACCGAGGACGAAGAAATCATCAAGAATCTGCAAAACGATTACAAGGGCCGTCTCTCGTTCAAGAGCGATCCGCTGCGGCAAGCCGAGTCGTTTAGCATCATCGACGCCAACTCGGGACAGACCCTTTTTGCGGCAGGGGAACAGCGGCCAGTTTAATGGTATGAAATTGCATGAAACTCAGCGTGTTGAACGGGCGATCCTCGTTCAGGTTGTTCATTCTAACATGGACATCGCCGAATCGGCCGACTCTTTGCTCGAACTCGGGCGTCTTGCCGAAACGGTGGGTCTGGAGGTCGCGTATCAACTTTCCCAGCATCGCGATAAGCCAGACGGCGGCACCTTGATTGGCTCGGGCAAGCTCGAAGAGCTGAAGGCCGTTATTGCCAGCACGGAGGCTGATATCATCCTCGTCGATAACGAGCTCAGTGCCATCCAATCGCATAATCTCGGGAAAGAACTTGGGATGCGCATCCTTGATCGGACCGAAATTATTCTTGAAATTTTTGCTCGTCGCGCGCGTTCCGCAGAGGCTAAGTTACAGGTTGAGTTGGCCCAACTCCAATTTCAACTCAGGCGCATTCCTGTTACGGAGTCGCAACAGCGTTTTAAAGGGAAATCGAATGTCCGTGGCCCCGGTGAGAGTCACCTCCAACTTCGGAACGAGCCTCTGCGTCGCCGCATCGTAGAACTCAATAAAAAGCTGCGTGTGATTCAAGCCCGTCAAATCACACGTGACAAGACGAAGAGCGAATGGCCTCTCGTCTCGCTTGTCGGTTATACCAATGCAGGAAAATCAACGCTACTGAACACGCTTTCTAAATCTGATGCCTATGTGGACGATAAGCTCTTTGCCACGCTTGACACCAAAACTCGCAAGGTGTGGCTATCCCAAGCGAAGCAGATTCTGATGACCGATACCGTTGGTTTTATCCGTAACTTGCCGCACGACCTCGTAGCCTGCTTCAAATCCACACTCGATGTTGCCGCTCAAGCAGATTTGCTACTTGTCGTGGTTGACGCGACCTACCCCTGCGTAGAAGATCATATTGACGTCTGCCGGAGAATACTTGAAGAGATCGGTGCACAAGATGTCCCACACCTGCTTGTTCTGAACAAATGCGACACTGGGACTGAAGACTCTGCGTGTTTACGTCTTACCGAGAGCTATCCGCATGCTATCGCCATTTCAGCTCAAACGGGCTATGGCCTCGACGGGCTCCGAGAAGCTATTGTGTGGGAGCTTCAGAAGCATAGCAACGCATGGCGCCTGCCATCGGCAGCGTCAACTTAAGAGAAGTCGCTAGTCGCTAGTTGCAAAATTTTTTGTCGCAACCGTTGCCGAGAGAGTCGTGCCACAACGGAGTCGGGGTTTTTCAACCCCCGTCATGTTGGGGACAGGAATGTCCCCGCTCCCTTGGTGGGAATTTTTATGACAGCGGTCGTTGACCGCTGATGATTCCGGCTTCACCGAAGCCAGCTACAGGGGCTCTCGCTACAGCCCCGACCGTAATCGGTTAGCGACCGGGGTATGGCAGGTTCATGACGGCGGCGGGTGATGGGTGTACAACACACGACAGC
>CAZKJH010000138.1:0-9353 GCA_964553035.1 uncultured Lentisphaerales bacterium
CACCCATCACCCGCCGCCGCATGAACCTGCCATGCCCCTGTCGCTAACCGATTACGAATGCAGCGTAATCGGTTAGCGACAGGGGTTGGGGTGGGTGTAAAGTGAACGGTGAACAGGACGAAGTGAAATTGGGGTCGGGATCGCTATCGGAATCGGTATCGAAAAGATGCGTCTGGAAAAATACAAGGGATTAGTATCTTTGGAGGGCGGCAAGGGATTGCCGCCCTCCAAGCCGGCGACTCGATTACCGCCGCGAGTGGCGCGTCGTCCTTACCGTGCGAGGAACAGGGACAAACAGGGACGGGCAGGGACAAACAGGGATGATGCGCACCCTTAATGCACTATTGTTAAAAAATAGTGCGTTGTCAGCGCACAAAATTAAACTTTATTGTATACTGCACCCTACGCAAAGACGTGTAAACACGAACTCTCTGCGCTGTTGTTATAGTAAACGTAGATTTTGTAGACTAGTCCGAGTCTACCATCTCGGCCCTCACTTCTCTTACCCTTAATCCTACTCTTACTCTTAATCGTAATCGTAATCCTCCCATCATTCACCCTCTGTGTTTAAAACCAACCGCTAGGACCTAAGGCCTCTCCCTAACCCCTAAAACCTAGCCCCTAACCCCTTCTTTCCTTCATCATTCATACTTCATAATTTCTCCTATGTCCTTTACCGTTTACACAATTTACAATCAAGTCTTCAAAATCTGGCGGGCACGGCGGTTTACATTGTTTTGTCAGACATTTGGGCTGTCGGCTGATGGGGCTAGTGCCTCTGGCATCAAGGTGCTGGATGTGGGCGGGTGGCCCTGGGACTGGGTTTCACGTCCCCGTGTTGTGGCACACATCGACACATTGAACCTCACGCCACCGCACTACAATCCTGCCAAGCACCCCGATTTTTCCATCGGGATCTTGGTGGGGGATGGCTGTGCCATGGCATTTGCGGATCAGCAGTACGACATCGCCTACAGTAACAGCGTCATCGAGCATCTTGGCAGCTGGGCGCGCCAGCAGCAGTTTGCCACCGAGCTTCAGCGCGTGGGGCGCGGTGTCTGGTGTCAAACGCCTGCCTTCGGGTGTCCCGTCGAACCCCATTACATGGCGTTATTCATTCATTGGCTACCCAAGAGGGTGCAGCGTCGTCTTCTCCGTTATTTCACTCCCATGGGACTTATCTCGCACCTCACGTCAGAGAAAGCCGATGCTTGGATTGCCGACACCCGTCTTCTCTCCAAGCGCGAAATGCGCAAGCTTTTCCCAAGTTGCACTATCCGCACCGAATGGCTTGTTCCCTATCTCGTGCCTAAATCCTACATTGCCTGGCGGGTGTAGTGTGGGAGTCTGAGAGTACGGGTGCGGAGTGGGGTAGGGACGCCACCCCGTTGGCGTCCGCAGCGGTCAGGGGGCTGACCGCTCTACCGAGAAAGGGGCTAGAGTTTAACGGTTCGCGCAATGCTTCGACGATGCCGACCGCGTACGGCTGACGGAGCGGGTGGCGTAAAGCGCTGGGGATTCCAGATCACCTGACATAGGGGCCCAAAACTGTTGCACTTTATATCCCACTCTACCCCTCTACCTCGCGGTCGGTTTCAAAGCGTATGATTCGGTTCGAGCCCGGGAAACGAGCCTTGTAATCGTTGAGCTGGCGACAGACGGCATCAACGGCACGGGTACGAACGGGAGCCGATTGCGGATCGAGTCGCACGATCAAAGCTCCTAGTTCCAGTCGTAGGCTACCAGATGTTTTCAGAGCGGCGGCGATCAGGCTGCGCTTCTCATTATCCGCATTCTTGTAGTGGGGTATAACCATCTCAGCCAGTACGCCTTCCACGTCACAGGCTACGCTCTTGATGACATTGGAAAGGCGTCTAGTACTCTGTACAGCGCGTATTGGTAAGACAAGATTACAAGATTTACAAGATTAAGTTCTTGGTTTCAATATTGTTAATCATGTACTCTACCTGAAAATTACCGTCATTTCTGCCTGTACAATGTACTAGATTCTGGTTTGAGTTGTTCGAAACCGGCTACAGAAACAGATTCTCGTGCAGGTGTCTTCTCCAATTCTTCACGGACACGCACAATGCTCGTTTCGATGGTGTTGAGTGTCGCGAAAAGAGCGAACCCAATGAAATTTAAGCCCCTATGTCAGGTGATCTGATGTCAGGTGATCTGGGGTCAAAGTCGAGTTTGCCGTTTGTGATCGCTATGACGACCTCTCGGCCCATGATTTGGCGGTTCATTCTCTGCTCCGGATTCGTTGAACTTCTGCCATGATGCGGGGAATGTTTTCGGGAGAGTTAAGTCCGGCCAGTTCAGCAACGGCGCAGTCGGCAACGGCCATGTCGGGAGCGTCGGTTTCGTAGAAAAGCTTTTCTTCAGGCACGAGGCGAGCGAGTTCACGGATTTTCGTTGCCCGTGGGTTGAGGATTTGAGGGCCGATGGAGACGGAAACGCCGAGGCGGTTGAACTGTTGCCAAATGTCGGCAGAGAACGAGGGGGCATGCACGAGGATCTCGGGCAGTTGTTGATGATGCTTGCGGAGGATCGCTACCATTTCGGAACCCGCCTTGACGCAATGCACAGAAATCCTTCGACCGTATTTTTGTGCAAGAGCGAGTTGAGCGGTAAACACGGTCATTTGGAGTTCATGATCTGGGCGGAGGGCATCGAGGCCGATTTCGCCGATTCCGGCTTTCGGATCGGCCTCCAAAAGAGATTCAAGTTGCTCTCGCCAGTTGGGACTTCCTGGATTGGCCACGTACCAAGGATGAAGGCCGTACGAGGCTTCCACACCCGAGTTGTTATTGGCGATTTTCCTCATGCGATTCCAGTCCAAGGCACTGGTTCCACAGCAGCCAAAGCGTGTAACGCCGACACTGCGTGCCCGTGCGAGGGCTTTTGGGAGCAATTCATCTGGGTACGCTTGTAGATGCACATGAGCATCGAAGAGCGTATTAAGGGAATGCGACATGGCGTTATTTTGCTAGATAAGTGCGAACGTAATCCGCAACAGCTTCCTCGAGGGGACGAAAGCGTATTTCACAGCCGGTAGCGTGGAACTTCTTCATATCGGCTTCTGTGTGATACTGATATTTATCGCGGAGTGCGATGGGCATGTCGATGAAGGCGATCACGGGCTTGATCGCCATCGCGGCGAAGAGTGCGTTTGCGAGATCGACCCATGTGCGTGCGTGGCCCGTTCCGCAGTTAAAAAGGCCGCTCGCTTCTGGGTGGTCGTAAAGCCAAACAGAGATTTTAGCGGCGTCCTTCACGTAGACAAAGTCGCGATCTTGCGCACCGTCAGCGTAGTCGGGTCGGTGGGATTTAAAGAGTGTGATTCGTCCTGTGTCTTTGATGAGCTTGTAGGATTTATTGATCACAGAACGCATGTCGCCCTTGTGGTCCTCGCCAGGTCCAAACACGTTGAAATATTTCAGGCCAGCAATTTTGTTGAGAACGCCTGTCTGAATGGCCCAGAGGTCAAATTTCTGTTTGGACCATCCGTAGAGGTTGAGCGGCTGTAGGTTGGGGGTAATGGCATCGTCGTCGCTGTAGCCCAGTGCACCATCGCCATACGTGGCGGCGCTGGAGGCGTAAACGAAGCGCGTTCCATTCGCGAGGGACCACTGACAGAGATCTCGTGTGTAGTCTGTGTTGTTGTCGTACAAATAAGCCTCATTTGTCTCCATGGTGGAGCTACAGGCACCGAGGTGGAAGAGCCCAGAGACGGGCGAAATTTGACCGGCGCGCAGGGCGGAACGAAATTCGTTGCGGTCGAGATACGACTTGAACGTGATACGATCCAGATTGTCCTGTTTGCCAGGATGGTCGAGATGGTCAACGATGATGATATCGGATTCGCCCCTAGCGTTGAGTTCGTGGACGATGTTGGAGCCGATGAGGCCGGCGCCACCTGTGACGATGAAACTGCTCATTTTGCGTGTGTTGGGTTAAAAATTGCTATTGAATTCAAGCTCTCTGTACTGGGTCATTGTTATAACAATTCCGCACATGATACCCAACCGAAGAAGTCGCCGCAAGTGTTAATCCGGCAACCGTCGTGTCGGCGGTTGCTAGTCGTGAGTTGTGAGTGTATCGTCCTGACACCCTAAAAGTGACACTATTTCATCTGAGGAACCACCTAAGAGACTCTTTGGGTCGAAAAAGCGTTTGGATTAGGTGTCTCCGCACGCGCTACTCTCAACTCATAACTCGTTACTGACTCGCCCAGTAATCGGTTAGAAGCTGTGAAAAAATCCCCAGCGCCATCAAACCGCTTGAAAATGGCGCACTCCCGGCAAGTATACCGAAAAAACCTCTTGACATTTACTAGCTGTACAGCTATTATAAGACCTCAAAGCAAATGAAAGGCATTCCTCGTGGGCTACATCAGCAAGATTCAGGTCATTCAACGCGGCAGCGTGAATCGTCAGTACTACTTGATTTGTCCGGCCGCACTGGCAGCGGCCTTGGAATTGAAGAAAGGCGAGACAATCGAATGGGTTGTGCGGGATCGTCAAACCTTCGAGATTCGCCGCCAGGAAGCAGACGCTCTGGGAAAGGGCCAAGATGAGTGAGTAGGCGATGCAAGGCATGCTGCTTGACGTGCCCGCCTCGGCTACAGGCGAACAGAATCACGCCCCGGAAGCGCCACCCCAGTTCCGGATGATTGATCGCAACCAGTTGCTGATGCGCACGCTCGACGTTGAGCAATTGGTCGCGCCGGATCATAGTGTGCGGGCTATTTGGGCATTGAGTGAACAGGTGGATTGGACGATGTACGCCCAAGAGGTTCAAGCCGTGCAAGGATGGGCGGGGATGCCGCCATGGAACCCGAGATTGTTGGCCTGCGTCTGGATCTACGCCTACACTCAGGGGATCGGCTCTTCTCGCGAGATTGCCCGTCGGTTCGCTTTCGACCCTGCGTTTCAGTGGCTGGCTGGCATGGAGCAGATCAATTACCACACTTTGGCCGATTTCCGCACCGAAGGCACAGAATGTGGAGAAACTCTTCATTCAGATACTGGGGGTGCTCAGCTCCCAGGGACTTGTCGCGATGGAACGGGTCACGCACGATGGCACGAAGATAGGCGCTTGCGCCTCGGGCAAGAGCTTTCGCCGGGAGGCGCGTCTTCGCGAACACCTAGAAGCCGCTCGGGAGCACGTGGCGGCGATGGGAGATCCGCTCTCGGAAGAAACGGCTCGGGAAAGGGGGGCGCGTCGCGCCGCCGCGCAGCGCCGGGTCAAGCAGCTTGAGGCCGCCGAGAAGGCGCTCTCGGAGTTGATGACTGCTGTCAAACGGGTCAAAGCCTGGACAAGTCGACTTCCTCGGGAATGGGTAAGCGACGGGGGCTTTACATGCTGGGAGAACATTCTTGCGATGGAGGCGACGGGGGTGGATCTTTTTGGGTCTCTAGGAGATCACAGTGGCAAGGCCGCCGCGCAAATGCGCCGCCGGGGCGTTTGCGAAGCCTATTATCCGGAAGCCTTCGCCTATGATGCAGCCTCGAACACGTACCGTTGTCCAGCCGGCCAGATTCTCGTCTACGAGGGAAGGGAGATTCGAGCGGGAATCACGCGTCAGTCCTTCCGGGCCGAGTTCGACACATGCCGAGCCTGTCCTCATCAGGGGCAATGCTGTCCCGGCAACAACTGCACGAGGCGGCGCATCAGCCGCATGGTGGAAGATCCGATCATTGCTTTCCGAGAGAAAATGCAGACGGAAAGCGCGAAGCAGGTTTATCGCACCCGGAGCGCCCTTGCCGAATTTCCGAACGCCTGGATCAAGACCAAAATAGGATTGAGGCAATTTCGGGTTCGAGGGTTGCTTAAAGTAACCGCCGAGGCGTTCTGGGAGGCTGTGGCCTACAATGTCCAGCAATGGGTTCGACTCTGCTGGAAACCCGCCCTGAAAGTCTGAGTAAACGTTCGGAAGGCGCAGACACGCGGAAAACGGCCCTTGAGGGGAGAGCTTGCATGGTGACAAGCCCCCTCTCAGGCCCTGTGATCCGCTTTCGATGAGTCCCACCGTTTTCCAGCCGGGTCAATCTCGGATAGAAAGTCCGGGCAACGCTGGTCAAAAATTGCCTCGCCGGACTCGCGGGGATTTCTTCACAGCTTCTTAGCGATTACCCTCGGCGCCTCTTTTTTTCGGCCTCTTTTTTCGCGGATTTTTTTATCGACTTCACATTAGCACAGTGATAGCATGATTGTGTTTCATTTTTTAGTCCTGAAAAATTATAGGTGTTGCCGCAAACACAAACACTAACACTAAGCTCCGGACCGTATTCATGGGTTCGGACACAATGTCTTGCACGTTCTTGACTGCACTGGTACATGCCCCCGATTTCGACGTTGTCGCGGTTATCACACAACCTGACCGCGAACGTGGGAGGCACATGCGTATCGTGCCCGGTCCCGTCAAAGAACTTGCGCTCATGCACTGTAAGCCCGTGCTGTCACCCGAAAAGGTCAACACGAAGGATTTTTTGGAGACGCTACATGGTCTGACACCGGATCTTATTGTCGTGATGGCCTACGGGCAATTCCTCGGCAAGACCCTGCTGGAAATGCCACGCCTCGGATGCGTCAACATGCATGTCTCCATTCTACCCAAGTTGCGCGGCGCGGCTCCCGTTCAATACGCCATCATGAATGGTGAATCCGAAACAGGCGTTACGGCGATGATGATGGACATCGGCATGGACACGGGAGATATTATCGGCACCATCAAGACCCCGATTGAAAAAGACGACCACACGGGATCACTTTCTCTCAAGTTGTGCATGTCAGGTTCCGATCTGATGCTAGACGCGCTCCGAAAGTTGGCTGCTGGAAAAGCGGAACGAATTCCGCAAAACCCCATTGCTGCCACCTATGCTCCCAAAATCTCAAAAGAGCAGTCACTCATTGAATGGTCAGAACCCGCCACCGTTATCGAACGTAAAATTCGCGCCTTCAATCCCAAACCGGGATCCCATACGTTTCTGCCTGCTCCAGATTCCAGCACGTGCGAAGTTTCGCCCGGAGCTTATCTCAAAATCCTAAGGGCGGAGGTCGTGCCGCCTCCTGATTCCGCCACACAACTGTACCCCCCAGGAACCCTGTTGATGATGAAACGAGGCCCACTTATCGCGACCGGCGATGGCATGGCGTTACGCTTACTCGAAGTCCACCCTGAAGGCAAACCGAGACCGATGTCAGGCTTGGACTTCGCCAATGGCTACGGAAAAAAACTTGCGCTCGGTGACAGATTCTTCCCCGGACTTACGGCGCTACAGTAGCCCGCAGTCTTTCTGAAATCCAGACCTTGATGACCGCTTGTCTTGGAACACCGAGTCGTTGAGCCTCTCGATCAAGGGATTGGATCATCCATACGGGGAAATCAACATTGACGCGTTTTTGTTCTCTTCCGGGACGGCTTTTCTTGGAAAAATCCAAAGACTTAGACACATCATCCCCTTTGTCAAATGCCTTGTCAAAATTTTCAGTTTTCATAGACTTTCACCTCCTCATCTCTTGAACGACGAACCGATATAATACGGGGCTCATCTTTATCCGATACACCTCGAAAGCCGCACATACGATCACATGAGTAATCGCTTCATGTTTCAACTCAATTCTTTCTATTTTATCCGTGTTCATCTGTGTTAATTCGCGGCCGAATATTTTTGTGTTTTCCCAGGGTCGAACGCTCCGGCGCACCGGCGGCGCGTAAGCGACGTACGGTGCCGCCGGTTGTTCGCAAGTGCTTTTCAGAATTGGTAGATGATCGAGAGTCCGACCTCTATTTCGTAATCTTCTCTGGCAACCGGGCTGTCCTGGATATCGTTGCTGTAAAGCTCTGCGCCCGCCTGTGCGATCATGTGGATGTTGCGGGTAAGGTAGCGACGATCGATCAGGGTCACTCCTGTTGACCGGTATCCACCATCCAATTCAGTCTCCGGTAGTCCGGAGGCAACCGAGTCGACTGCCGTGACGCCGAAGTCCTTGGTGATGAAGTCGTCGGTCCCGAACGTCGAGAAGATGAACATCTCGGTTCCGGTGCCGTCGAGTCGATCACCGAATCTGTGTCCTGCTGCAAGTACACCCAGCCAACCGAAATCGGTTTCTCCGCCCATGGCGCGTGCACCGATCCAGTTTCTCCAGTCTTGTCCGAATGCGCGTCGGACCTCAAGGAAACCCACGAGGTGGGAATCTCTTTCCTCGAATCCATCGAGATTGCCGTCTTCGGAGTCGTCAGGCTCAAGACCATCCTCGTACCGGGCTCCGGCCTGCACCAGCCAGACATCCGCGATTCGGCCACGCCATCCCAGTTCCATCCCCTCCCAGAAGAACAGGTGGTTACCGGTGCGCCATTGGATTGCTCCGGCGGGGTCAATCTCAAACTCGTACTCATCGGAACCGTCGTAGGCGGTTTCATACTCGACACCGACGCCAAGCGCCACGCCCCAGCCACCTCCACGGGTGAAATCGAAGACCGAGGGGAGCGGCACGAGAGGCAACTCGTTCTCTCCTTGCGCGATGGCGTGGCCAGCGATGAGCAGTCCCATGGTTAGTGTTGCGATTGATGTGCGGTACTTCATTTCTCCTATCTCCTTTCCTTTTGCGAACGACCGCCTTGAGGTTCGGCGAGCTTGCGAGCCGTAACCTCCGAGGCTTTGTTCGGCTCCTCATTCGGCTCCTCATTCCTTGATGTATTGCCTGAACTCATCCGCTGGTTCACGGGGAGAGTAGATGTACAGCATGACTCCGTTCGGGTCGAGAATAGCGAACCCCCGGTCTCCCCACGGGTGGTCTTCCAGAGGCATAATCGCAATGAGGCCGGCCGCCGTAAGGCGGGTGTGCTCTGCATCCACGTCATCGACTGAGAAGTTGTACATCAGTCCGGCCGGGTTGCAGGCCGGGGGACCAGGCTGCCGCGGGGCCATGAACTGCAACTCGGATGTCTTCTTCCCGATCTGCATGTTCACATACCAGCCGCAGTCAAACGTCACCTTGGCCCCGAAGTGCTTCACGTAGAAATCGCGTGATTCCGCGACCTTCTCAGTCGCAATGCATGGAGAAAGCGTATTCGCGATCATGTCCTTTCCTTTCTCATGCCGAACAGTACTCATTGAGCATGCTTCAGATTTGACTGAGGTGCGATTCATGCTGAGTGCAGGGTAGAGCGAAGTTTTTCGGGGGTCAAGCGGCAATTTGTCGTGTAAAGGATATGGTGCGTTCCGTTTACCGGCAAAGCAGGCATTATGCAGAAGCACAAGGGTGACTTTATGCCGGGCCGCTCATAAAGGAAATCTGCTTCTCCGGGAATGCCTTCCTTGCCCATGGCGGACTCCATGCTG
>CAZKJH010000139.1:0-9296 GCA_964553035.1 uncultured Lentisphaerales bacterium
GCAGCGATTCGGGAATACCAATGCGAACTTTTTTCACAACACCTTGAAGCACCCGATAGCCCACACTCGTCATCACGTCGACAACGCCAGAACGGATCGATGCATAGGTAGAAACATCAGCCGACATCACCAGCGACTCCGCTTCAACATCGCGCTGTTTCGGCGTGATCTGCACGTCAATCGAAGTCTCTCCCTCCGCCATATAACCCGTCAACAGGCTGCCACCTTCAGCATCCACAATCCGACTCCGTCCATACAAGTTCTCGACCGATGCCTCGAGACCACTCGATGGAACATGGATCGACACGGCCGATTTGATTGCGGAGAAAGTCTTGATCTTCACTCCGCTCAAACTTCCTATCTGACTGATCGTGAACTTGATCTTGTACCGCCCCGGTCGCGATGCCACAAAGAAGAGCTCGCCGTCTGTCGTCTCGGCGGGATCGGTGGTCACGGAATCAATAACATCGCCGCTCATAACCAAGCTGCCGTAGACGAGTTTTAGACCATCCGGTATCTCCGACTCCAGCATCACGAACTTTCCCTGCTCCACTTCCACAACTTGTGAAGGATAGGCATACGCCCCTGCTTCATGAAGCGTGCAATCAATTTCATGCGTGATCAGCATCTTCACAACATCCGGCGAATCTTTCTCGGGTGGTACAACCACGATCTTCATATCCGCTCGCCATACTGTTGGCCTATCGCGTCCTGAAAGTTCGCCGGTGTAATCAAGCTTGATCGGCAACGCGAGTGCTGCGCCAGACAAAATAACCAGCGCAAGGCTCATGCCGAATCTCGTGCTCCCTTCGTGCGTGGAGTCCAAGCTATCTACGGTAATAAATGGAGGAGGTTCAACTTCACCCACAGTTTCTTGTTGCTTTGAAATGCGTCCGGCAAAGGCTTTGGCTATACGACGAAGTGTCCCGTAAACGAGCAGTATCAAGACGAGTACTGGAACCGCCATCATAACGCCCCAATCAAATTGGTAGCCTAGCGCAAACACGGAAGAAACCACTATCGCAAGAGCGATCAGTTTCTGAGAATAAATAAATCCAATCAAAGCCGCGAGAGCAAGCAACGCCAGCACAACAACGGTAACGATATTCACGCCAGCAAGCCATTGCGACACCACGTTGAAACGTAGTGCTAGGGGCTGATCGTCAGGCATGATCGATGTTCGTGTGAATCGAGTTAGTTTGCTGTTTTCATCGCGAGACAAGGTTCCCACAACATGACGCACCGCCAAATTATCATCCGCAACCAACGTCCACTCCGCAAACGTAATCGGCGCCGTCGTGGAACGCGGAGCTTGGAGGCTCTGGTGTTTCGGAGAAGCGGAGTTATCAACAGCATAGTGAATCTCAACTGTCGTGGCACTGTTCGGGTCGCGCGGACGCTCAACAGGAATCAAGAGGATGCCATCATGGAACTGCGAGGGAATTTCAGAAATTTTGTTTCCGTTTTCATCCAGCTTGTTGATCTCCCAGAGCTTCGCTCCTTCCGGAAGTTCTAAGGTGAGATATTGACCACTGGCGTTCTTAACCGAATAGCGCGCCTTCGTCACACTCGCACCGCCACGCGTCACTTTCGTTTCGATCGTCAGGAAGTCCACCACTTGCGCGATGATTCCCTCCGTCGCAAGCGGAGTCAGCCTGATCTTGGCAACATGCGGCGCACGCATGTATTTCCAAGCTGCCGTAACCGGCGAGAGAAGCGTTGCGGAATAACCAACGGGAATTTCTTCTTTTCCGATTCGGATCATGGCTTCTGGAAGTGCTTCCGCTTCTTCAGCCTTGAGTGATGCAGGGCCCGCCAGCACAATGAAGCCCATCTCACTCTCCGTTGCACTCGTCGATATTTCGCCCACCGCGAGTTCGCCTCCATGATAGTCGAGCTGTTGCTCGTAGGAAATCAGCATCGTCCAGTCACCCATAATCCGGCGAGCCATTTTCACCGTCAACACTTCGCCTTCGCGAGACCAACTATCCATCTCCGCACACGTCACTTCAACTTGTTTGAGTTGCGCAGGCACATGGAACGTGAACGTATCAGCAGGCGCGCCGCTCACATGAAAAGAGGCCACAACCGACGCATACAAAATTCCATCGCCGGGCGAGACAAGATGAAAGAGCTCCGAATGAACCGACGTCTTAGCGCGCGTGAAGCCGATCGATGCCGCCCACGTCTCCCCCCTGAATCGGAAGGCAAGCTGTGCGCCTACTTTGTTGATTGGTGTCGATGCTGCATGAATTTCCGATAAGTTCTCATTCTTTTCCGAAGCCAGTTGAATGCCCTGCGATGCAGCTACAACAATGAATCCATTTTGCACAATCGCATCCTTCACGCTGATTTCAGGAATCTCTATTTTCCCAGGAGAAGCCGTATCGATTTTTTTCTCCATCTTGATCGACACACACAAAATCCCCATCACCTGTCGCTCAAACGGAATCACAAGTTCCAGATCGCCCTTGCCTTTATCACGCTGCTCCACGTCGCCATCAGCCACACCTTTTCCCGCGATAGCCGTGATCGTCCATCCGGCGAACTTTCCAACCAAGACCGCAATCTTATCGGCCGGTGCATCACGGAGATCAAGCTGCAAGATTGCCTCGATGGAAGCAAGCGAATCCTCGACATCGAGCACAACCGTATTCTCGGCATGAATCGCCGTGACAATATCCTCAAGCCCGAGTTCAAGTGTACACGGTGTCGTCGTATAGCGGTAACAGCTTCCAGAACCCACACGAACTCCAGATTTGGCAACCGCCTCTGTCGCCAACGGAATTGCCGTCGCATCCGTTTGCAAAAGATTGCGCAGTGCACCCGGTAGCAGTCGCACAGAACCACGTGGAGCCACAAATAAAAGTCCGTCCGTTCTCAACACGCCAACAGGAGAAATCGGCTCGAGGATCGCCTGGCACGGAAATGCCGGCAGCGCATCTTCATACACGAGCTGAATCACAGCACCTTTGCTTTCGGTCTGCGACGTCAGCGTGAGCTTCGAATAGGCTGCATTATCACTGTCTTCGAGTGTCTGCTTGAGCAGTCCGAAATCCGTTTCCGTGTTCACGATGTTCACATGCTTCGGCACCAAGAACGAATAGCTACGAACTGTTCCTTGCGTAATCTTGAAGACAAACCGTGACGTATGTTGGATCACGCCGGGAGAAACCAGAGATGTCGTTTCGGCCTTGCACGACAATACGGAATCAGAATGTAAGAAGCGCGTGGCGGCGGGAACCCAAGCGATGCTGATCCAGTCGCTTAAGGGAAGATTCCCACTGAGCGTTGCCTTGACCGCTCCAGCTTCAGGTTCTGTCTTCTCAAGACTTCCGGCGTTTTCGACTTCAACCTCGTATTCGCTCGGATTGTATTTCACAACAAACTTGCGGACCGGTGCCATGGGGATGCCGAGCTTTGCTAGCGTCGTTTCAGGCGTCGTGAATTTCAGAACGACGCGTCCAGATTTACGTCCACCCCAAAATGATTTTTCAGCCGCAATTTGATATTTTTCTGTGAGATCAGACGGAAGGAGCTTCATCCCTTTCGGTAATGACTCCGACACAATTGCCACGTTGTTTGCCAACGCGGGAAAAGGGTTTTCAGGATCGAGATCGTTCAACATGAACGAAAGCGTCCCGCTGAGGATGCCGTTCTGAATCTCCGCTTCCAGCACGATATCAGACGCCGTTGCCGCCGTCTCAACCTTACTTGCAAACACCGTTAGCGACAACATGCACGCCATCATCATTATCATTCTTTTCATAACATCTCCTTTTCAGCCGCAAAAATTTAGCCACAAGAAACACAAAAAAATCCAATACTAATCCATAACGTATTTTCGAATAAAGAGTCTTAGCTCTCCAAAGTTAATCAGCAAACCATCATGTATCCGAGCGGATTTTAAATACCCTAGCAATTGAGCTACATGTTCGCCTGCTAAATGAGAACACGCTTTCAGTTCAACAATTAAACAATCCTCTACAAAAAGATCTGCCACATAATTTCCTAATACTGTTCCATCTTCGTCATAAACGGCTAACGGAAACTGCTGCTCGACTTTTACCCCCTGTTTTCTCAGCCGATTAACCAGTGCGTTCTCATACACCTTTTCAAGATGCCCATTACGATGGTACTTATGAATGGCAAAACTTGTCTCTCTCACGATATCACAAAGTTTATTAACTTCCATTTTATCCCCTTTTCGTGTTCTTCGTGGCTAAATTCTTCTCCCACCACACTACGCCTTTTCCCCATCTCTCTTCTTCTCTTTTTTCGTGTTCTTCGTGGCTAAATTCTCTCCCACCACACCACGCCTTTTCCCCATCTCTCTTCTTCTCTTTTTTCGTGTTCTTCGTGGCTAAGTTCTCTCCCACCACACCACGCCTTTCCCCATCTCTCTTCTTCTCTTTTTTCGTGTTCTTCGTGGCTAAGTTCTCTCCCACCACACCACGCCTTTCCCCATCTCTCTTCTTCTCTTTTTTCGTGTTCTTCGTGGCTAAAAACCTACAACCCCAGCCCCATCAACCTTCGCACGGTTTCTGCAAATTCCTTTGCGGGTTTGTAGTAACCAAGTTCCAAGGCCACGACATCAGCACTCGCAGCCACATCCTTCAACGCGCTCGCCTGCGCCGCCGTCGGCCGATGCTTCAGCACCGTGGCGAACTCTGCCACAGCACACGCCAGACGGAACTGCGGCCGCATCGTTCGGAAGTCACGCATCACATCTGCACGCGTGATCGTCTTTTCAATCTCCTCAACAACCCCGTTATCCGTGCGACGGTAGCGGATGCGCACCGTGCCAAGCACCGCAGCGGCCGTGGCTGAGTCTGTCAGCTTCATCTCGTACACCACGGTCACGCCCTGTCCGGATCCCACCTCGCCGGCATCCACCGTATCATCGCGGAACTGCTCATCACGCAACGCACGACTATCGTATCCATGCGATTTATACGCCTCGACAACGTCGCGGTTCCATTCAACCTGAATCTTGACGTCCGACGCGATGGTGTTAAACGAGTTTTCAAGATCGTTCACAAAGCTCTCGTCTATCGATTGCTCCGAGTCCAGAAAACTGTACTGCCCATCCCCGCGATTCGCCATCGCTTCGAGCAGGGTGTCATTGTAGGAACTCCGCCCCACCCCGATCACGGAACAGCGAATGCCACGTCCGCGATTTTCGGAAACCCGCTTCAAGATCTCCGTTGCATTGCCACTGCCGAGATTCGCAATACCATCAGAAATAATCACGACCCGGTTTTCCCCATCTGGCTTAAAATCGGATGCCGCAGACTCAAAAGCCTTCACAATCCCGTCTTCAAGATTCGTCGCGCCCTGACAGCGAATTTCGTTCAACTGTTTTTCTGCCGACTGAAATGTCGCAGGATTCTCCCACGCCGAGCCGGAGAAGAGCTTGCGGGTTCTGTCGCTACACGTCAGAATTGTCACCGAATCGCCATCGGGCAGTTTCGCCAACAAGGCCAGAATCGCCTTGTGCGCCAGCGGCATCCGCTCGGGAGTTTCCATCGATCCGGAGGAATCCAGCAGAATCGTCAGCATCAGCGAACGCTTCTCCTCACGTCCGAGGCGACGACCCTTCACGCCCACGCGCAAAAGATTGTTGGCCGAGCGAAACGGTGACCGTGCGCCTTCGATATAGATCCTGAAGGCAGCCTCGGTCGGCGCGGTATCGCCATACTCGAACGCATTGATAAATTCCTCCTGCCGGATCTGACCCGGATCGGGTCTGACACCGCTCGCGATCAACATCGCACTCCGCGTATAACCTGCGGTGTCCGTGTCGAGACCGAAGGTCGACAACGGATGCTGCGCTGTGGGGATCAGCATGAACGGCCCAAAGTCTAATTGTGGAGGTGGTGGTGCCGGCTCGGTTTCCTTCTCGTCCTCTTCCGACGAACTTGTTGCGCTTACCATACAAAACACGACATCTGCCAAAACAGTTGGCGTCGTGTGTCTTCCCTCTCGTAGAGCCGCTGGCCCCTCTTCCTGCATATTTTGCCTACGTTTATTGAGAGACGGCCGAGGAGAATCTTCAATCGTGGCTGACTCGTAAATTGCATCATCCCGCTTTGTGTCTGAACTCTGAGATGCCAGTAACGTTCGTTCCCGAACCTCTGCGTCACTTATCCGCCGTTTCGCTTTAGCACCTCCAGAACTGAAGGCCATGCCACGTTCTCCTGCGGTGCCATTACCCACGATGCCACGCATTACGATCGGGCTTTTGAGGATAGCAACAGAATTCATTTCCGCCGGCTTAGGGGACATCGGTGGCGGCGGCAATGGCTCGGCTTCGCGTTTCGAGCTCTCACCTAAAGCTACAGGAGAATCCAGAGGGCCTTCGCTATACCTATCGTCTCGGTACATCGACCAGTCAGACGATTCGGCTGTTTCGACAGAAAGTTGCACAAGCCCAATTTCCCGTGCTTTTTTAGCGGCACCCTTACGTGCAGGAGCTAATAGTCCTACCACAACACCGACCATCAGAACGAAAATTGCAGCAACCTTAACCACCCTGTGCCAGATTTGGCGACGTGCGTCGCGTTTCACTTCTTGCGCATCCTCTTTTTCAGAAGGCAAGACGGCAAAAATTCTCGCCCGTCGCGCAGCATTCAGGCACTCAGGAGCATGGAGCTGCTTGAGCAGATCCGACAGTTCTTTGTTTTCTAGTTCTTCATTCATTGCTCATGGCCCTCCCCCGCGTTCAGTCTCCTTGCCACCTCGGCATTGAGGAGTTTCACGGCTTCATGCAGCAATTTTCGACAATGCGGAATGCTATGTCCTGTGATCGTGGCGATATGTTCGTGGCTGAGTCCCTGCTGAAGCCGGAGCAACAGCACCTGTCTTCGTGAAGGGATCAGCACCTCCAGCGACTCCGCCAGCACCTTGATCTTCTGTTCCCGGCTCACCTCACCCTCGGCCATCGCCCAGTTACTATCCATCTCAACTGCGGCCTCCTTCGCATACTCTTCGTGAATTCTCACCCGTGTTTTCTCAGCTCTGAGGATAGAGACCGCTTTGTTGTGAACCACCTTGAAGAGCCAGTTGCGCAGCTGATTCTCGGAAAGCGGCACCTGATCTACGTGCCAGTGTGAGGACAATGCCACAAATGCATCCTGCACGGCATCCTGCGCCAACCCGTGATCTCCCACGATCCCAGTGGCATACCGAAGCAAAGAACCCTCGAACGTATCGATGACGCCCTCGAGATTCTTTCGCCTCGCTTGTTCCGCTGTTGTAGCCACTTCGCTTTTCAAAGGATTCGCCTTTTGTTTATTGCTGCATCATCCTTAATACGCGTCTCAAACCAAAACGTTACCTTTTAAAAAATTTGTCGTGGTAAGTCTATCTTGCGTATTCATCAGTTATTCCTCAGCAGCCCGTAGCCATCGCACACTTATTCATTTAAACCAACGGTCATTATGACATAAAAAATGGATTTCGGCAAAAATTGTGTCGCGGAAGGAACCGCGTCGGTTCGCATTAAAATTTTAAAGAGATGGGTGATTAGCCCCTCCTCGTACTTTTGTTACCACTCGTATCCATGTAGGATCTCATTCTCGGTAATGAAAACGCTACAGACAGCCTGTTCGATAAGTCGGCGGAAGAGAAAAGTGAAGTGCAATCACAACGCCAGAGAAAAGAAACCCAAGTCGCTGCCCAGTTACACCAAAAAAGAATAAAAGATAGACAGGATGGTTACCCTGTCTATCTTGTAGGTTTCTACGAACTTCACCCATGCTCACACGAGAGATGTCACAAGCCTGGGGTTAGGTCATCGTCATCGTGCCGGCAACTCCCGTTATTTCTTCGCCCCTTCGCATGGGCTTGAGGCGGAGTTCTAGAGTATAGACACTGCCGTCAGGCCGTGTCAACTCCTTGGATTCGCACACGTCAGCTCCTCTCACGGCTGCCTGAAACTGGAGAATCATATCGGGCAACATTTCGCTGAAGTGCTTCTTCTGAGCCTCCATTTCATCGACCATCCCCAGTGCCCTCAGTACAGGCGGATTGAGAATTTCGAATGCCCCATGCAAATCGCACGTGAAGGCGGGGATGGGCAGAACGTCCAAAATGGCTCGGTATCTACGAAGCTCTTCTGCAGAATTCTTTCTTTTCTCCACATTCCGGATCGAGAAAACGACATTCTGCGATCGTGTCAACTGCACCGTACTGACGCCAACCTCCCCGAGGAACGATGTACCGACGCTTCTGAAGCATCGCGCATCGATGAGGATATGCCGTTTGTTGGTGAGATTTTTCTTCAACAGATTAAACATTCTGTTGTTCATGCCGTAAACGATTTTTTCAATCGGCATGTTCCAGACATCATCGGGCGAATAGCCAAAAATTTCTTCCGATCTCGAATTGCAGTCGATCACGTGCCCATCATCGTCCAAGACAAAGATGACATCGTAAAGGCCGTTCATCAACTGGTAATACAACGCTTTCGGATCCGTTCGTTGCACGGCTGGCATGTCTGCCGCAACGGCTTCCGTTTTTGGAGGCGTAACCGCTGTCTTATCCGCAACTTGGATTCTAGGCTTCAAAACAATCGGCTTTAGAATTGGCTTCACCCCTAGGGCTTCTGCTTGCGTCTCAGCGGAAATGGGTGAAGACTGAACTGCCGAAGTGGCTTCAGTTACCGGCGATGTTGCTGCCGAAGGACTGTACAGACTTTCGAACTCAACTTGAGATCGAACAGCCTCGGCCACGGCCTCCGCTGCAGCCTGCGATGATGTAGCAGCCTTAATAGGAGCGGCTGAATCAACAGACACCGCCACATTGGATGGCGGTAGCTTGAATGTTCTAGGCGTATTCGAGGGCGGTGAAGGAACGGGTGCAACCGGCGGTTCATCTTTTGCCACGGTAGATGTAAATGCTTGTTTGACATCTGGAGTCTTCGACCCTAACGTCTCCTCTTCTTTCTCAATCTTTTTCTTAAACCACAGTCCCATGGGAAACCTCCCGCTTTTTCTAAAATCGCGCCTTGGCTATGCGCATTAGTGAACATTTTGATTCTAGCAGATACTATGCCATCACATCAATGATTATCCAGCAATTCTAATTATGCAATTCTAATTATGGCAAATCTTCTCTGAAGCGGCGTGCTCGGAGAGCCCGCCCTACCCTGAAAACAGTGCAAAATGATGTATTCACGAGGTAGGGCGCGATCTCCGAGCGCGCCGTATCCATGAGTTGTGACCATAATTAGAATTGCTGGTAATCGGTCAGTCGCCGGGGTTTGAGTGGAAAGCCCCAAAGAACAGGCCTTG
>CAZKJH010000140.1:0-9160 GCA_964553035.1 uncultured Lentisphaerales bacterium
GCCTTCGTCGACGCCCCGTGGCTGTCGTGTGTTGTACACCCATCACCCGCCGCCGCCATGAACCTGCCATACCCCTGTCGCTAACCGATTACTCGCGCAACCCATCGGCAGCTTGACTCCTCAGAGTCGCTTCCGTATACTCTGAGGCATGGCATTGCTAAAAGACCTTACCCTTCCTGAACCATTGAAAGAGGAGCTCGCGCATCTCATGCACAAGCTCCCCTCTGAATCTTTGCTCACATTGGCACGTCTCGACAAGACCTTCGCTCAAGGCTTCCGTCCCGTGCCACAGAATATAGAAAAATTCCGGACGCGCATGATCTCGCTCGTTGAGTCCCCAGATCCTGTTACGCCGTCGGTCATCGAGTCATTGCGTCAAAACTCATTCCAACAGCAATTCACCTGCGTGATGTCATCCCTCGCCCTCACCGAGGGCTACTCAAACCTTGCCCACTTCATCGGTGGAGCGCGCCTCCTCCTCTCCATGCTTCTCGATCAGCGTGACAGCGTGGTGGAGAAGGCACTGGACGTTATCCATTCAGGCGCACCGATCCCCCCGCCACCCGCTTCTCCCGAGGATGCACGAAAAGCAATGTCCGAAATGTTCGGGCCTTTCCTCAAGGAATTTACCACGATCCTCTTTGCTCCCGAAAAGCCAAGCGAAAAAACCATCGCGAAGGAAGTAGAGGCAATCAAGGCGCTGATGCGGGAAATTGAAAAAGATAAACAATCCGCAACAACCCAAGCGACCTCGCTTGAGAATAAGCTTCAAAAACTACAGTCACGGCTAATCGTTACTGAAAAAGAGTATTCCGACTTAAAAACTCTATTCGATGCCAAAGCGAAATGCTTGAAAGCAGAAAAACTTGCGTTAACCCAACTCCAAAGTGAAAAGCAAAAGCTGGAGCAGGAAAAGCAAACACTCAGCCAGATGCTAGATGGCGAAAAATCCTGTCGCGCAGCCGACTCGGAATTGCTCCTCGCCTTGTATGCAAGCGTCAACACCTTTTCAAGCGAAAACACCAACCTGAAACGCGAGCTGGCTGATCTCAAGCGCGCAAGCGAAGTACGGCGGCAGGAAGAACGTATCAGCGTAAAAGCGGAGTTTCAGAAAACGCTCATTGAAACGGTTCCGATCAAAACGCTCCCGCGAACCGCGCGTGAGCGGCTTGCAGACATAACCACATCTTCGATCAAAGCCGATGACGCTCTTGTTTTTCTCATTGACGGTCACAATATGCTAAACCTCATCCAGCCCTACGCCTCCGCACGCGATGCAGGGGCAACGCATGAAGAGCAACGTAAAGCATTGCTAAAGGATCTCGCGGTGATCCAGTCACGGCTCGGCGGGTGTGAAATGCGGATCTTCTTCGATGGTCCTACGGCCTCCGAAACAACGGCACTCGGCAATAAGGATTTGAAAATTATCTATTCAGGTGGAACCGGCGATCACCGAGCCGACCGGCGCATTATCGGGTATATCGAATTTGCACACCTACAAAAAAATAAAACCTTTACTGTAACAGAGGATCAAGACCTCCGTAAAGAAGCCAGTACATCCGGCTCGCTCCTGCTCTATCCACGCGAATTTATGGCACTCTAACACCCCATGCTGTTACAAAAAACCAGACAGGCTCTCCTCTACATTGCGCTGATTACCGCGGCACTGACGTGGGAGTTTTTACCTCAAAAAAGTATGTCGGCTACTTCCTCCTCATTCGAAGTGGCCTCTTGGAATATGGGTTGGTTTCCGTCCGGATATAGCGAACAGCAGTCCGAAAACGATGAAAGAACACGCTTATCTCAGACAGCACGGCTCATGCGCCAGCAGGGCTTACCCGACATTCTGCTCGTGCAGGAAATCCGCGATATGGAAACATGCCAAGCCCTTACGAAACAGCTCAACGACAAAGCATTCCGTCCCATTGTCTGCTCCTCGTTTATCGACTACGAAACAAAAGAACCTGCTCTGCAGCAACTCGCCATCTTCTCGCGCTACAAAACCCTCGTGGCAGGGTCTGAACCCTGGCACGTAGCCGACTTCGTCTATCCGCCGCGAGGCTACGCATTTGCGGTCTTCGAGATCGGCGGTCAACTTGTGGCCTGCTTCAACATCCATTTGAAGAGCAATTACATCCCGGAGGGACAGGACGTTGAACAGCAGACCACGCTAAACCGACTCAAACGTGAACTATCTGCTCGCCAAGTCCTCGATCGCATCGATGCCTTCCGACGTGAGGGTGTCCAGGGCAGACCTGTCACGAGTTTCCTTGTTGCGGGTGATTTCAACACCTCACTATTCGATGAACCCTATAAAGCCGAGGCGACAATCCGCAGCATGATAAACACAGGCTTTGCGAATGCTCATGAGGGGTTAGTAGGAGAAGCCTATGCCACACTTCCCGCCAATCAATACTATCCGGCAGCGACGTTCGACTACATTCTCTACAACGGACTTATTCCAGCAGGAAAGCCTCGAGTTCTCCCCAATGTCTGGATTTCTGACCATCGCGAGATCCGAGCCGAGTTTTCCACCCCCAAAACACGCCTTTTTCAACCCTAAGAAACCCACCATGATAGCATTCAACTCCTTTCCTAGCGGAAAACAATTTGCCCTCACCATGAGCTACGACGATGGCGTCATCCACGATGAACGGCTTATCTCTATCTTCAACACTGGAGGCGTAAGATGAAAATTGCAGTGACATGTGGCGGCACAGGAGGCCATGTTTTCCCCGGAGTCGCAACGGCATTCGCCATGCGCGCCAAAGGGCACGATGTGCGCATTGTCCTCTCCGGTAGAAGCGTCGAAGGTGCTAAACCAGCAGGCTGGGATGGCGACGTTTTACACGTCCCCTGCCCTCAACCGCGTTGGCGCAATCCCCTCTCAGCGCTGAAATCAGTCGCCTTACTCTTCCGTGCGTTTTTCAAATCGCGAAGAGAACTGAAACAGCTTCGACCCGCCGTCCTGCTCGCCATGGGCTCCTATACATCGGCACCCACAGTGCTGGCCGCACGAACGCTGCGCATTCCCGTTGTTTTGCACGAAGCCAATGCAATTCCCGGCGTGGCAGTGTCTCGACTCTGCCCCTTCGCCAAAAGAGTCTGCATTGCCTTCGATGAGGCCGCAACGCATTTACCGAAATCGGCCATAACCGTTAATACTGGGCTTCCTGTGCGCGAAGGCATCGTGGGTCAAGATCCGGGTCGATACGCCGACAAGACACGCTTTACCATCCTCGTTATGGGGGGAAGCCAAGGTGCGCGCGTGGTCAACACCGCCGTCGCGGATGCAGTCAAAATCCTTGATGCCGACGCCCAGATATCTGGGAAACTACGCATCCTTCACCTCGCCGGTAAGAATAACGAGGCGGCGGTTCGGGAAGCTTATACTGGAGTAGAGTCAATTCCAGTCACGGTCATCGGTTTTTCTGATGAAATGGGCGCACTCTATGCAGCATCCGATTTCTGCATCTCAAGAGCAGGAGCTGCGTCGTGCTTTGAACTTTGCCTCTGCGGACTTCCGACAGCTCTCGTGCCCCTCCCTGGGCTTGCGCACGATCACCAAACGGTGAACGCCCGTGCCATGGATCGTCAGGGATGCTGCGATGTACTGCCGCAAGCCGAGCTGACCCCAGAAGCACTTGCCTACTATCTCCGCGACATTTTTGGAAACTCCTTCAAACGAGAGGCCATGCATGTTGCGCTCCTTGCTGCCGCACGCCCCGATGCCGCCAATGCATTAGCCGATTGCGTGATTGAGGCTGCTGGAGCTTCGTCGCAAAAAGGATAAGACCATGCCCATTTATGAATTCTACTGCTCCCCTTGCAACAAGCTGCTGAACTTTTTCTCGAGAAAAGTCAACACGACAACCCTGCCTGCCTGCCCCCACTGCGGAGAAACGCTCTCAAAGCAGGTTTCGCATTTTTCCGCCCCAAGAGGTGGTGACGCTTCTGACGAACTCGGCGATGCACCCTTCGACGACAACCAGATGCAAGACGCTGTGGATCGATTCGGCGACAAGCTCGACACGCTCGGCGACAGCGATGATCCACAACAATCCGCAGCCATGATGCGCCAGTTCTCGGAGGCCAGCGGTTTGGGTTTCAACCGAGATCTCCAAGATGCTCTCAAGCGACTCGAAAAAGGCGAAGACCCCGAAACCGTTTCGGCTGACATGGACTCGCTGATGGAAAGCGGTGCCGACCCCTTTGCCCCCAGCGACCGTAGCCTGGTGGGCGCAAGACGTGTAGCACCCAAAAAAGATCCTACGCTGCACGAGATGTGAGCGATGCGCTTCAACAAAGTTGAATCGCAAGAAGTCTTCAGCCAGAATTCAGTAGGTAAGCTGTAGATGTAGTTCCCTATAGACATACTGAGGTGGCGAGTGGCAGAGTGTTCCTTTAGGTTTCTTTTGCCAAAGCGAGCGACTCACTACTAGCGACTTCTCGATGCAGCAATTCTCATTATGGCCGCTTTTCACTCACAGCGGCGTGCTCGGAGAGCCCGCCCTACCTCGTGAACTCACGTTTTGCGGGGTTTTCTGGGTAGGGCGCGATCTTCGGGCGCGCCGTTTCCTTGGATTCCGGCCATAATGAGAATTGCGACTTCTCGATGTGAATTGCTTGAACGGATGCCGTGGGAATGTTACACTTCATGGCTTAGTTTACAACAGAGGAATTGAGAGACATGAAGCTGATTGTTCAGAGAGTTTCCGAGGCATCGGTAACTGTCGAAGGAAATTGCACAGGCTCCATTGGTGCCGGTTATCTGGTGCTGGTAGGATGCAGGTATGACGATGCGAGAAAAGACACCGAATTTCTTGCAGCGAAACTTGTTGCGTTGCGCGTTTTCCAAGATGAAGTCGGCAAAATGAATCTCTCGGTCGCTCAGACCCTTGGAAGCGTTCTCCTTGTATCACAGTTCACACTCTACGCCGACACCCAGAAAGGTAACCGTCCAGGCTTCACGCTTGCAGGCGATCCGGCCAAAGCAAAAGTACTGTTCAATGATTTCGTTGACGAAATGCGCAACCGCCTCGGCACTGATAAGGTTGCCACAGGTGTGTTCGGTGCGGAAATGAAGGTCGCCCTTGTAAACGAAGGACCTGTTACCATAGAACTCTGTAGTGATGCGCAACCCTGGCATGGCCAGACCGATGTCTAACACGTCCAAACCAGCTCCAGCCTATTGATGGACCATTCCGAATGAATACAATGACCCAATCCGATACGATTTCACTCAACTTCAAAAAAATTGAAACGGACACTGATATTGAAACGTTATTCGAGCTTGCCTCGACCATCTGGCCCATTTGCTTCGAAAACATCGTGACTCGGGAACAGATCGACTACATGTTGGCGAAGATGTATGCCCCTGATACCATTCGACACGAAACAGCGGCAGGGGCGCCTTTTTTCTTTGTCAAATCAGAAGGGAAAAATATCGGTTATCTTTCCTACGATCTTTTTCCGAATTCGAATGGCATCATCATTTTGCACAAGATCTATCTACTTCCCGAATACTGGAGCCAAGGAATCGGGAACCAACTGATCGCTCATGTGTGCAAGCAAGCAAGGACAGCCGGAGCTACGGCTGTTGAACTAAACGTAAATAAAACAAACAGCCGTGCGCTTAAGGCCTACGGCAGAGCCGGATTCTTCGTTAAAGAGAGTGTCAGATTCGACATTGGAGGTGGTTTTGAAAAAAACGATTATATTATGCGGAAGGAACTGATATGAAGCGACAAGGAATAGGAGCAATGATTCTCGCGCTAGGCGTAGTGCTACAGGCAGCGTCAGCCAACGCAGAGAACCAGAAAATCTTCTGGTTGACGGAAACATTAACTGGAACAACCGTAGGGCCGATTCTCGCAAGCCCAGGCGTCCGTTTTTCTGCAGCAGGCGACAATTGGATCGTCCTTACATCGAACCCGGGCGAAATCTTGTTTTCAGATGCTGCGACATCCAAGCGTTACGGGCCATACGGGTTTGAACGCCAGCGTATCATCGATCTTGGTACAAAAGCCTTGATCATTTCGAAAATCGAATATTTTCTAGGGTCAAATCCTTCGGACATCAAACCTGTTTTGTCGACCGTGCCAGTCAGGAGAATCGAAGAGCCCATCCCTACACGTGAAGTTCCGCAGGGATGGGAGCGGAAGCCGTTGCCAAGTACAAACCCCGCTGACCATCTGAACAGGCCTCAGGGCTTTGCCATGCAGAATCGCACGTATCCTGCCGCCGCCCTCGTATGGCTAGAACCGATGCATGAAGCAAAATACGATTGGTCTGTGGGCCAATACGCTGGTAACAGTGGAGCAAATATTGAGTCGACTCGTTTCGGCCTGACGGGAATGTGGAAGAATTGGTTTTTTGAAGGTGTCCTCATCACCGATGTCAAAACCGGTAGTGCTATCGTGCCGGACGACACGTATCTCTCGGACCTCGGACTCGCTGACGGAGCAGGATTTTCCATTTCGGGTGGGTATCTCTATTCTTTTGTCATTGACGGTAATTGGAATGCTAATTTCGGAGGCTATGCTAAATATGAAAGCATTTCCTTCGATCTGGATGCGACCGTATTTACTTCTCACGGCGAAATCATTCCTCCAGACCAAGTCGGCACAGATACGGATGTGACAGGCCAGACTCCGGATGCAGCAACCTATACCGAGTATTCATTTGATCATTACTCTGAGACGCTGGACATGAGTGAGCTGTCGTTCTCTGCCATCGGTGGTATCGACTACACATCCATGTACTGGGGTGTAGGAACCTATGTCATTTTGGATCTCTACACGGACGCATCATTCAGTGGCTCAATTCAGATTCTAGACGAAGCATACGATCTTTCGGCAGACAAGACACACCCGATCGGAATCAAGGTTTCCGGATGGTACTCTCCCTTCAGCGACTATATCGTTTCGGGATCGTTCACGTTAGCGACGGAAACCACTATCCGAATTGGATTTGGTAAATTCTTTTAAATTAACATGAGTAAAAAATCAGACGACTTCAAGAAGGAATGGCGCGATACCGTCAAAGAGATATCGAAAATGATCTTCGATGTGCAGTCATTCATTTCCTCGACAATCAAGTTCAAGGAGCCCATCGGGCCTGGGGACAATCCGGATTTACGCATTCGCGCCATTGAGGTCAAAGGCGACACCTTGTGGCAATTCGTCAAGGTGTCAGAATCCGCCAACCTCTCACGCGGCGAGGCAATGAAGGCACTGCTGGGTATGCTGACCGAAAAACCTATTGACGAAGCCCATGTGATGACGGCGGATCAAGATCTCCACTGCCGAATCTCAAAAAAAGGCCGTGTATTGGTTTCACGCAGCAAGGGAACTCTCGGTCGCGACCCTGAGAAAAGCCGCACTCATGACCGTGAAAAAGATTATCCCCTCACCCGTTTCGATTCTACTAAGCTCTTGGTGGTTTTGGGCATTGCGGACAGTACCGGAAGCATCAAACCTTCGATGCACGCAAAATATCGACAGGTCAACGAATTCCTGCGCATTCTCGATACAACTTTTGGGGAACTCAGAAACTGTGAGGGACGAGAAATCCGCATTGTCGACATTGGATGCGGAAAATCATACCTCTCGTTTAGTGCAAAGGCATTTTTAGAAGCCACTCGGGGAGCCACGATCCGGCTGACTGGAATCGATTGGAACGAGAAGATCGTCGCATCCTGTCGTCGGATGGCGGAGTCGATGGATTGGAATTACAACGTTGCATTTCTCGCACAAGACGTTGCAACCTACAAACCCGAGGTTGCTCCTGACATTGTGCTCAGCCTCCACGCATGCGACACAGCCACGGACGAAGCCCTCGCCTTCGGCGTAGAGCAGTCGGCCTCTGCAATCCTCTGTGCGCCTTGCTGCCAGCATGAACTCCAGACCAAGATGGGATCGACGGGGCCAAACCGCGCCATTCTCAGAAACGGGATTTTGAAAGAGCGCCTTGCCGATGTGCTCACCGATGCTTTCCGAGCGCAGGTCCTCCGCGTGATGGGCTACAAGACGAACGTCGTGGAATTCATCGATCAGGAGTCCACCGCCCGAAATATTATGATTAAAGGCATTCGTACCAAGCGGACCGGGACTGACAACTCCCTTGCAGACTACCTCGACCTTCGGGATGCATGGAAATGCCAGCCCTTCCTTGCGGAACGGCTGGCATCAAAATGCCCTGAGCTCGTCGAAGTCTAGCCGGACTTTCGCTATTCGCGCCGTTTTGATGTCTTAAATCGTTGCAAATCAACAAAAAAAGTTTTGAAGTCTGTCGCCAAACCTGTTGTTTCGACACTTCTGTTTCCCATTACTTTCGGTGGGTTTTGTGGTGGGAGTTTCCACTTGAGCGCATCCAGAATGAGCTCCTGATCCGTTTCGGGTGTCGTGTAGCATGAGAAGACGAGATGGTTGTTGTCATTAATGGGGAAATGTTCATCGATCATCTGAATGGCGGAGAGTTTCTCAAACGCAGCGCGAAATGTGAGCCCCGATGCCGATTGCTTGAGTAAAAGTCTGAGTGTAGCGGAGAGACTGTAAGCGATAAAGGCAACGAAAACGTGGCTTTCGATGCGTGTCTCTTTGCTGTGGAAAATGGGACGGATACCCAGATCACCCTTAATCCTAAAAGCGTAGGTTGACAACTTCGCGCATTGCAATCGCCTCAGCGGCAACACGTTGCAAGAAGAGTGTTCAACTGCGCGACAGTTGAACACAACAGCGGTATCCTGTTACCACTGAGGCGATTGCTCGAATTGAGGTAAGTCAACCTACGCTTTTAGGTTAATGGTAATGAGGCTGGTTAGAAAACCCGCCCTCCGTTCGTGTCGCAACTAGCCGAGACGGCTGCGGCAACGTTTCTTACTAGCGACTTCTTACATCGTAACGATTAGGATTACAACTAAGATGTCCATGATCTCTCTCAAGATCGACAAAGTTCGCGACTTATGTTGCGAGCGGCGTTATGTTGCGTGGACACCATTTCTCTTCATTTTAGGGATAATTGATTTGAAGGACGCAACGTAACGCGGTTCGAGCAGAAAGCCAAGAACATAGGGAGCATAGGCGCGGTAGCGCGAGTAGGTGTTAGGCCCTAGTACTCTGTACAGCGCGTATTGGTAAGACAAGATTACAAGATTTAC
>CAZKJH010000141.1:0-9151 GCA_964553035.1 uncultured Lentisphaerales bacterium
CCTCTCGAAAATCACGACTAATACGAGCTTTCACAACTCATGCGTCAGCACTGTTGTGTCCCTTGCATGGTAGTTGCACTCTGTAGTATAATAGGGAAGAACTTCAGATGTCTACAGCCGCAGCGGCTGCAACATTAACCATGAGGCAAAGATTAGAGTGTTTCGTCATGAGAAAAAGAGAAGACAATCGAGTTTTTAAAATAGATCCGGCAACTGCGCCTCTCGGCCTTCGGAATCCCATTGCTCGCAAGTTGTTGGAACGTGCCGTGGGGCTCCATAAGCTGGACAAGATCATTTTTGATGGTCGAAAGTGCCAATTGGAGGATGCAACGCGGTATTTTTGCGATGATGTCCTAATCGGGATGGACGTGCAGACCGTGGTCTCTGATGAAGATAAGGCTCGGATCCCCAAAGAAGGACCGGTGATTGTCGTGTCGAACCATCCGTTCGGTGGCATCGAAGGTGTCATCATGCTGAGCATTCTGAATTCTGTGCGCCAAGACGCCAAGGCCATGGCCAATTACATGCTGCAACTCATCCCCGAGATGCGCGACATGTTTATCCCAGTGAATCCTTTTGGCTCCACAGCATCGATAAAGCAAAATGTAGGCCCACTCCTCGAGACGATGAAATGGCTGAAGCAGGGGCACATTCTGGGCGTTTTTCCCTCCGGCGAAGTATCAAGCATCGACCTGAAGAGCGGACGCGTCCGCGACCCGGCGTGGTCTACAACCATTGCGGGGATTGCCAAAAAGACGAATGCGACCGTTGTTCCGATGTTTTTTGCGGGCCGGAACCCTGCGCTCTTCCAGATTGCCGGCCTTCTCCATCCGCGTCTCCGAACCGTGATGCTGCCAACGATGACAAGCAAGAAAACTAGCAGTACGATCAAAGTCTACATTGGTTCACCGATAACGCCTGCGGAGATGGCCAAGTACAAGAGCGATGAGGAGCTTACAAAATATTTTCGGCTCCGAACGTATGCCCTCGAGGCGCGGGGCGAACAGGAGCGTCGGCACAAGCCCCTGCAGATTCGGCGTAAGAAGAAGCAAGCGACCATCATTCAGCAAGAAATTCTTACTGAAACGCCTGCCGAAAAAATTGAGGCAGAAATTGCAGCACTTCCCAAGTCGGCGTATCTGTTGAGCGGCGGCGATCTTGAGGTCTATATTACAAGTCTGGACGAAAAGTCTTCGCTCATGCGCGAGATCGGGCGTTTGCGCGAAATCACGTTTCGCGCCGTTGGCGAAGGCACGGGCCGTAACAAGGATATCGACGTATTCGATTCCCACTACCACCACCTCTTTCTCTGGAACACGAAGAATAGACAACTTGTCGGTGCCTACCGACTGGGGCTGGCTGATCAAATTTGTAAAAAGTACGGAGTGGAGGGGCTTTACACGCACACGCTCTTTAAATTCAACATCAAACTGATCAACAAGTTCCAGCCCGCTCTGGAACTCGGACGTTCGTTTGTCCGGCCGGAGTATCAGCGCACGTTCGCACCCCTACTCTTCCTCTGGAAAGGAATCGGCACGTTCATCTCACGTAATCCGCAATATACCAACCTCTTTGGTCCGGTAAGCATTACAGCCGATTACCGCGATTCGTCACGCAATTTGTTGCTGCGATCACTGCGCCTGTCCAACTTCGCCACGGAACTTTCGCGACTCGTCAAGCCTCGCAAACCGCCTCGTGAGCGGGGCCGAAAAGAAGAATGGCGAAACCCCGATTTTGAGGGTATTATCAGCAATGTAGACGAGGTGTCGACCATCATTCAGGATATCGAAAAAGACCACAAAGGCATTCCCATCCTCATCAAGCAGTATTTAAAGCTTGGCGGCAAAATCCTGTCGTTCAATCTCGATACGGATTTCAGCGATGTCGTTGACGGACTGATCCTGATTGATCTGCGCAAGACCGATCAGCGTGCACGTGCGCGCTACATGGGCGACGAGGCGGATAAGAGTTTCCGTGAATTTCATAAGCTGCAGGGATAGGCGATTGCCTGCCCGCCTCATGATACCAGCGCTAATATGATCGGATAGATCGGTCCAATCCGACGGATCCGTCCGATCTGTCGGATCATCCGGTACTGACCTCTTTCGCAACAAACCCGTTTACAACCCCATGAAAACAATCCGAATCAGATGTGGCGATGCTTCGTGGCAGTGCCTCGTGGCTGAGAACGCTCGCGAACGCACGAAGGGGTTACTTCAGCGCGATGGTCTTCCGACGGGGAAATTGATGCTGATTCCACGGTGCAACATGATCCACACCCTCGGCATGAAGTTTATGATCGACGTGATTTTCATTGATGCTCGCGGGCGCGTGCGAAAAATCGTCCGCAACCTGGCACCGGGCCGGATGGCCTGGGGAGGCTGGGCGGCACGTCAGACCCTCGAAGCACAGTCCGGCTGGTTGCCGGATGTACCGATCGGAACGAGAATTGAGTTCTCCTTTTGATTGCAAATACAGGTCTGACATAGTAGAGTTCGTCCCTTATCAATTTTATAGTCATTTTCTGTAATGGAGTATTTTAAAATGGAATTCGGCGATCTTCAGACGATGGGTTGGGCTTACTTATTCTTCGCAGCATTCATTCAAGGCATATCCAAAGGCGGCGTTCCCGGGGTCGGTATCATGGCGATTCCTTTCGTAGCCATGGTGATCCCCGGCAAAGCTTCGACGGGCCTCGTCTTGCCGATGCTCGTCATCGGCGACCTATTCGCGCTTGCGTACTGGCGCAAGTCCGTGAGTGTGCCAGATCTCCTGCGCGCACTTCCATGGGCGATTTTCGGCGTGGTGGTTGGGTGGCTCTTGCTGGGCAAAATCCAAGATTCACAGATGAAACCGATCATCGGTGGCACGGTGCTTTTCATTCTGGCCATCCACGTGATCAGACGGATGCGATCTGCCCGAAATCCAGACCGCAAGAAAATTACGGGGCCAGCAAAATACATCTTTCCTGCCTTTATGGGATCGCTTGGCGGTGTCACCACGATGCTGGCGAATGCAGCAGGCCCAGTCATCGGTGCTTATCTACTCAGTTTAAACCTTTCGAAGGCAACATTCCTCGGCACGAGCGCATGGTTCTGCTTTATCGTGAACTGGATCAAAGTCCCTTTCATGGTGCAACAAGACATGATTACGGCAGCGAGCCTAAAGATCAACTTCTTTATGATTCCAGCGCTGGTCGTCGGTGTGACCACGGGGGTCTTCATTGCCAAGCGTGTCAACCAGAAGACATTTGATACGCTGGTGACGGCCTTGGCCACCCTCGCCAGTCTCCGGCTGCTTTTCTAAGGTGTAATCAGATGGAACTCGAACCCATAGGCGTCTTCAGAGGCAATGCCGAGTACAAATATACCGTCCCGCGGCAGGGAGTGATGAACCCCAGCCACCCTGGGGTTGTCGATCTCAATCCCGACCACGGCTTTGACCAAGCCTTGCGAGATCTCGATGGCTTCGAGCGGATTTGGTTGATCTTCCAATTCCATGGCAACAACAATTGGCACCCCACCGTGAGTCCGCCGATTCTGCCGCCGGGCATGAACCGTGTCGGCGTCTTCGCTTCGCGGAGTCCGTATCGTCCCAACCCCATTGGCCTGAGTTGCGTGCGACTCCTTGCAGTGGAAAAGCTGCGTCTCGTTGTCGATGAAACCGACCTGCTCGACGGTACGCCCATTCTCGACATCAAGCCTTACATCACGAAAATCGATTCTTTTCCAGAGGTGGCCTGCGGCTGGGTTGATCGCCAGCATGCGGATGTTTGGACGGTGGAGGTGTCGGCACACTGCCACGCGCAAAACGAGCAGATCAAGGCGTGGCAAGGTCCTGACCTTGCCACCATTGCCGATGTGCAGCTTCGTGAGAACCCGTTTGATTCTTCGCGCAAACGTGTTTCTCTCGACGGAACTCGCGGCATCCTCGCCATCCGCATGTTCCGAATCGCGTTTGTGTGCGACATTACTATGAAACGGATTACGCTTGAATCCATTTTCAGTGGTTATACCCAAACCGAGCTTGCAGATTTTTCGACAGATCAATATGGCGACAAGGAATTACATCGCAAGAACTTCGGCTTAGGATAATCTGTAATCTCCCCTCCCATTACCGAAAAACAGCTGATTTACGCCTCAAAAAACTACCCGATTACTTGAGCCGAAAAAAGGCGGAACCTTTCGGTTCCGCCCTTTTCGGATTGGTATTTAAAACACCGTCAAGCTTACGCCTGTTTAGGCTCGTAGATGCCGACCAACTTGGTCAGCATTTCGTACTTGGCCTTGAAGCGCTTATCGGCTTCTGCAACCATGGTCTTCGCTGTTTCAGGATCCTGCTTCTGCAATTGCTTGAAGCGGATTTCCACATCGGCCTGCTCAGCAAATTCTTTGCTGGGTGGTTTGCTGTCGATCGTGAGCGGATTCTTGCCTAGCGCAATATTATCAGGATTGAAGCGATAGAGAGGGAAGTGCCCTGTATCAACCGCCAACTTCTGGTTGTCCATGCCGGTACGCATGTCGATACCGTGGCTAATGCAATGCGAGTACGCGATGATCAGTGCCGGGCCGTCATAAGCTTCAGCCTCAGTGAAGGCCTTAACGGTCTGCGCCGTGTTGGAACCCATGGCGATCTGCGCAACGTAGATATTGCCATACGTCATCGAGATCATGCCAAGATCCTTCTTCGCCTGAGCCTTACCACCCGCTGCGAACTTAGCAATAGCGCCAAGCGGTGTTGACTTGGAAGCCTGGCCTCCGGTGTTGGAATACACTTCGGTATCGAGGACAAGCACCTTGACGTTTTTGCCTGTAGCAAGAACATGGTCGAGGCCGCCGTAGCCGATATCGTAAGCCCATCCATCACCACCAAGAATCCACACCGACTTGCGAACGAAGTAGTCCGCGAGAGAGAGGAGCTGCTTGCAGTCCGTCCCTTCGCACGCAACGAGCATTTCTTTGAGCGACGCGACGCGTGTGCGCTGTGCTTCGATCTCTTCGTTCGTGCTCTGCGGGGCATCACGGATTTCTGCGAGGATGTTGCGCGTCTTCGAAGGAGCCAACTCGGAGACGATGAGCTTTTCGCAGAGTTCAAGAGCAAAGCCGTTGAACTTCTCGAACGTCATGTACATGCCAAGACCAAACTGGGCATTGTCTTCGAAGAGGCTGTTCGACCATGCAGGGCCGCGGCCGTCTTCACGTGTCGTGTACGGTGTGGTGGGCAGGTTGCCGCCGTAGATGGAGGAGCAGCCGGTAGCGTTCGCAATGACGGTACGGTCACCGAAGAGCTGGGTCAGGAGCTTCACATACGGAGTTTCGCCGCATCCAGCACAAGCACCGGAGAACTCGAAGAGCGGACGGCAGAGCTGCGATCCCTTGACGGTGCCAAGATTGAGCTTGGCACGATCGTATTCAGGAATGCCTAGGAAAAACTTGAAGTTCTTGGCCTCGGCATCGCGGAGCGGAAGCTGTTCCTTCATCACGATAGCACCCTTTGCCTTCATCGGGCAGGAATGCACGCAGGATCCACAACCGGTGCAGTCTTCCGGGGCAACTTGAAGCGTGAACTTCTTGCCTTCGAATTCCTTGGTTTTGGCATCGGCGGACTTGAATGTCTCAGGTGCGCGAGCGAGCTTACCTGCCGTATAGACCTTGCCACGGATGGCCGCGTGCGGGCACACGGTCGAACAGGTGAGGCACTGAATACAAACGGTCGGATCCCAAACCGGGATCTCTGTCGCGATGTTGCGCTTCTCCCACTGGGTCGTGCCAACAGGCCAGGTGCCATCGTTAGGAATGGCACTGACGGGCAGGCTGTCACCGCGCTGGGCGATGATCTTAGCCGTGATCTTCTGCACGAATTCTGGGGCTTCGACCGGAACGATCGGCGGCATCTTGTTGAAGCCGGAAACCGTTGCAGGATACTTGACTTCGAATACAGCACCGGAGGCGGCTTCTATGGCATCCCAGTTGCTCTTGACAACGTCGTCGCCCTTTTTGCCGTAAGCCTTCTTGGCGTACTTCTTCAGGAGTGCAATCGCTTCGGTTTCTGGAATGATGTCGGCAATCTTAAAGAAGGCCGTCTGCATGATTGTATTAATACGACCACCCATGCCCATTTCCATTGCGAGCTTAACAGCATCAACGACGTAGAACTTCAGCTTCTTGTCGATAATCTGCTTCTCAATCTCATCGGGAAGATGCTTCCAGATCTCGTCGGCCGAGAATGGGCTTGCGAGGAGGAATGTTCCACCCTTCCTGACGTTCGAGAGCATGTCGTACTTCTCGACGAAAGAGTAGTTGTGGCAGGCGACGAAGTCAGCGTTCGTGCAGAGGTAGGGGCTCTGGATCACTTCCGTTCCAAAGCGAAGATGCGAAACCGTGATGCCACCGGCCTTCTTCGAGTCATACACGAAGTAGCCCTGAGCAAAGTTATCCGTCTCATCGCCGATGATCTTGATCGAGTTCTTGTTGGCACCGACAGTTCCGTCGGATCCGAGACCGTAGAACATGCACTCCTTACGTCCGGCGTGTGCGAGGACGAAAGCAGGATCGTAGCTGATCGAGAGATTCGAGATATCATCTTCAATGCCGACCGTAAAGTGGTTCTTCGGCGTTTCGGCCTTGGCATTATCAAAGACACCCTTGATCATGGCAGGCGTGAATTCTTTCGAGCCGAGGCCGTAGCGTCCGGCCAGCGTTCTCGGGTAGCGAGGCACCTTCAGCAGTTTGAGCTCCATGGCCTCTCCGAGCGCCGTGCGAACGTCGAGATAAAGCGGATCGCCGATGGAACCCGGCTCCTTGACGCGGTCGAGGACTGTGATCGTCTTGACTGTGGTCGGTAGCGAAGCGGCGAAAGCGGCGACGGAGAACGGACGATAGAGGCGGACCTTCACAAGGCCGACCTTCTCACCCATCGCCACAAGCTTGTTAACCGTCTCGTGAGCGGTATCGATACCCGAACCCATCGCAATGATGATATTCTCGGCATCAGGCGCACCATAGTAATCGAAGAGCTTGTAGGCTCTGCCCGTTAACTTGGCAAGCTTGTCCATGTTCTTCTGGACGATTCCCGGTGTGGCTGCATAGAACGGGTTCACCGTCTCGCGGCCCTGGAAATACACGTCCGGATTCTGAGCGGTACCGCGCATCGAAGGACGATCCGGGGTCAGACCGCGCTTACGATGTTCGAAGACGAATTCGTCGTCGATCATCGCGCGGATGGTCTCGTCATCGATCGCATCAATCTTTTGCACTTCGTGTGAGGTACGGAAGCCATCGAAGAAATGCACAAACGGGATGCGGCTCTCGAGCGTCGACGCATGCGCGATCAGTGCCATGTCCTCAACTTCTTGGACGCTCGCGGCACCCAACATCGCAAAGCCAGTCTGGCGGCAGGACATGATGTCGCTGTGGTCGCCGAAAATCGAAAGCCCCTGATACGCAAGTGCGCGGGCGGAAACGTGGAAGACGCAAGACGTCAATTCGCCCGCGATCTTGTACATGTTCGGAATCATCAGCAGGAGTCCCTGCGATGCGGTAAAGGTTGTCGTCATGGCACCAGTGGTCAGCGCACCGTGAACAGCGCCAGCGGCACCGCCTTCTGATTCTAGTGCGATAACGTGCGGCGTGGTACCCCAGATATTCTTGCCCTTGCGAGAAGCCCACTCGTCACACCACTCAGCCATTGGCGAGGACGGCGTGATCGGATAAATCGCGCAGACTTCGCTGCACTTAAAAGCAATTCTTGCGGCGGCCTCGTTGCCGTCGACCATGATTTTCTCTGCCATTTCGTTATTCTCCATGACGCAAACCAGCCTAGGCTGCTAGCCTAGGCCGATTTACCGTTGTTAATGATTATCCTTTGGCGTTCTTGATGTACTCGCGTACTGACTCAAGCTGCCCTGCGGATCCGAGAATCACATTCTTGGCCGCAATGTATTTAGCGTACTCGACCATGAAGACTTTGCCGACTGGGCGGAGATCGAAATTCTCCGGGTGTGCGACGAAGTGTTCGCGGTGGACGCGGCACCAAACGAGACGTCCGTCGGTGTCGATGTTGATCTTGGTTACGCCAAGCTTGCCAGCCTTGCGGATATCCTCTTCAGACACGCCCTTGGCTCCGGGAAGCTTGCCGCCAGCGGCGTTGATGCGCTTGACCTCATCCTGAGGAACAGAGCTTGACCCGTGCATGACGAGTGGGAAGCGAGGAAGGATCTTGGCGATTTCCGTGACGACTTCGAAGTGAAGTCCCTGCGTTCCTGAGAACTTGTAAGCACCGTGGCTGGTTCCGATCGCACAAGCGAGGGAGTCGCAGCCGGAGCGCTTCACGAATTCAACGGCCTCTTTCGGGTCGGTGAGCTTCGCATCGGCTTCAGAAACTGAAACATGCTCTTCGACGCCGCCGAGCTTTCCGAGTTCTGCTTCAACGGAGATGCCCTTGGCGTGAGCCGCATCCGAAACGCGCTTCGTGATCGCGATGTTTTGATCAAACGATTCTGCCGAGGCATCGATCATGACCGAGCTGTAGAACCCACTGGCAATGCAGTCCATACAGGCCTCTTCATCGCCATGGTCAAGGTGAACGGCGAAGATCGCCTTTGGGAAAATATCGTCCGCTGCACGAATCATCGCCTCAAGCAACTTCTTGTCCGTGTAAGAGCGAGCACCCTTTGAAATTTGAATAATGAACGGCGCCTGACTATCGATGCAACCCTTGAAAAGGCCCATGATCTGCTCTGCGTTATTGATATTGTATGCGCCGATTGCATACTTGCCGTAAGCGTGTTCGAACAGCAACTTTGTTGAAACGATCATTTCTGGTCACACTTTCTTAATTAGTAGACGATTGCCCCCGGTGCCCACAGTAAGCGGCCCTATGTATGGGAAACCAATGCTTGCGTATGGTATCAATACGCCCCTTGTGAGTCAATCCCGAAAAATTTTCTCCGAGAATTTTAGTCGTGACTTTTAGTCGTGAGTTGCAAGTGGTGAGCTGCAAGTTCTAAGGCTCTGTTGAATCTCTTCTTCTGTATTGGACTGCGTTTGATTTCGGGATTGTCACATTTTCGCACGTTTAATTTCAGTGAAATAAATTGCAGCAATTCTAATTATGGCAAATCTTCTCTGAAGCGGCGTGCTCGGAGAGCCCG
>CAZKJH010000142.1:0-9026 GCA_964553035.1 uncultured Lentisphaerales bacterium
AGCGACTGTAATCGGGCAGTCAACGGGGGCACCCCCCGTCACTGACCGATTACCAGGACAGAGGTGATTTCACTAGACAAGCGGGTGTAAATCGAAGTAAACTATCCTCATTGTATAAGGAAAGGTGCGAGGTTTAAGTAGCACTTTATCGAATTGGTTTATTCATCGATTCAAGGGCGTATTATGAAAACTATTAAAATTGGCATGGTAGGCTACAAATTCATGGGCAAAGCGCACAGCAACGCCTTTCAGCGGTTGGGGATGTTCTTTGATTCTGGCGCGAAGGTTGAACTCAAAGCTCTTTGCGGTCGTGATCCCGAATGGGTGCGCAAAGCAGCAGACCAGTTCGGTTTTGAAGAAATTGAAACCTCTTGGGAAAAGATGGTGAAGCGTGCCGACATTGATCTTGTGGACATCACCGCTCCCAGCAATGTTCACAAACAAATTGCCATCGCAGCGGCGGAAAACGGAAAACATATTTTTTGCGAAAAACCTCTCGCTCTCACGGTTCGAGACGCACGCGACATTCTCGCGGCAGCAGAAAAGGCAGGCGTCAAGCACCAAGTTGGCTTCAATTACCGGTTTACACCAGCAATTCTACTGGCCAAGCAACTTATCGACAGCGGCAAACTTGGCACGCTCTATCATTTTCGAGCCAAATATTTGCAGGATTGGATTCTTGATCCCTTGTTCCCACTCGTGTGGCGGCTGGATAAGTCTGTCGCCGGATCTGGTGCCCATGGAGATTTGGGTGCGCATCTTATCGATCTCGCTCACTTCCTCGTTGGCGGTATGAAACGTGTTATAGGAGCCAACAAGACCTTTATCACCGAGCGCCCTGAAGTGAGTGTGATGCAGGGTCTCACTGCGGAGTCTCCCGAGAATGCGGCCATGAAGACCGTCACAGTGGACGATGCCACCTTATTTTTGACCGAGTTTGAAAGTGGGGCATTGGGATCTTTTGAAGCCACGCGATTGGCCGCAGGGCATAAGAACGACATGTCCTTCGAAATCAATGGAAGCAAGGGAAGCGTGCGGTTCGAATTTGAACGGATGAATGAATTGCAGTACCTTGATGCGACCGAGGATCCCTCGATCAGAGGATTCCGCACCATACAAGCCACAGAAGGCTGCCATCCTTATATAAAGGCCTGGTGGCCTGCAGGGCATGTCATTGGTTATGAACAAACCTTCGTACATGAGTTTCATGAATTCATCCGTGCAATTGTGCAGAACGGTGCCACGTCCCCTAGTTTCGCCGACGGTGTGCGCTGCTGTCAAGTCCTCGATGCCGTTGATAAATCCATCGCCGAGGAACGCTGGATTCGAGTAGAAGATATCTAAGATTCTCAACTGGATTGTTATGAGCATAAAAACGATTGTTGTAGGCGCAGGAGGAATCTCCAATGCCTGGTTTCCCGTTCTAAAAAGCGCAGGTGTTGAAGTGGCAGGGATTGTTGACCTCAACCCCGAACATGCAAAAACCCAAGCCGAGAAATACGAACTCGATCCCATCATTTCCACGAACCTAAACAAAACAATCAAATCAATCAAGCCAGATTTTGTGCTCGATCTGACGATCCCCGATGCACATTGCTCTGTGACGTGTACGGCCTTGCGCGCTGGATGTCACGTCCTCGGTGAAAAGCCCATGGCATCGTCCCTGACTCAGGCGCGTCGCATGGTCAAGGCATCCGAAGCGTCCGGAAAGCTTTATATGGTTTCGCAGTCGCGCCGGTATGTTGATGCTCACGCTGGGCTTACACATTTTGTCGAATCAGGGCAATTAGGGGCTCTGACGACCTTGAATTGTGCTTTTTACATTGGTGCACACTTTGGCGGCTTTCGCGATGAAATGGCGAGTCCGCTGATCCTCGACATGGCCATTCATCACTTTGATCTCGCTCGTATGATCAGCCGGGCCGACCCCATTGCCGTCTATGCCAAGGAGTTCAACCCCAAAGGCTCTTGGTACAAGGGCGATGTAGCCGCCTCCTGCATTTTCGAAATGTCGGATGGCATCGTCTTTACCTACACGGGAAGCTGGTGCGCCAATGGTCTTGCGACCTCATGGCACGGCGACTGGCGTCTCATTGGAGAACAGGGAACGGTCACCTATGAGCGCGATCAACCCCCTGTTGGCGCAATTGTTTCCGGATCCTCAGGATTTCAGTATCCAACGGTGCCCTGCGTTGTTGAACCTATACAGACAGCCCCTGGCATGAGCGGTGCACTCGAGGAGTTTCTTAAGGCTATCAACGGAGGGCCAGCTCCGCAAGGCGAATGCCACGACAATATAAAGTCTCTTGCTATGGTTTTCGGTGCAATCGAAAGCTCACGTAAGGGGAAACGCGTCCTGATCAACTATTAACGAATGCGCTTGCAACCTGTTGTAAGCGAAAAAAGTCAAAACACCCTATACCGAAAAACTCTGGACACAAATCACATGAACCATCAAGACATCCGCCTCGGAACGCTTGTCAACACAGGCTCTCGTTCTGCCGACACCATCGCTCAAATTCTTCCCCACGGGTTTGAGTCGTTCGAAATCACCTTCTGGAAGGAGCTCGGCGACTGCGATATTAAAGCACTTGCGAAAAACGTCAAACGAACGCTCGACGGCACAGGTGCCATCATTTCCAGTCTCGGAATTTTCGGTAATCCGCTCGATCCTTCGGCATCGAAGCACCAGGAGACACTTAAAGGCTGGAAGACGTGCATCGACAACGCCTACCTTTTTGGTACTGATTTAGTTTGCGGCTTCGCCGGCCGTCTGATCGACAAGCCGATTGATCAGAGCATGAAAGCCTTCAAAAAAATTTTTGGTGATCTCTCTAAACGAGCTGCAGACAAGGGCGTTCGCATCGCTTTTGAAAACTGTGACATGGGTGGTTCTTGGCAAAAAGGTGACTGGAACATAGCCCAGAACCCTGTTGCATGGGAAATGATGTTTAATGAGGTTTCGGCAGAAAACGTCGGTCTCGAGTGGGAGCCGTGCCATCAGATGGTTCACCTTATCGATCCCTTGCCACAACTCCGCAAATGGGCGAAGAAAATTTTTCATATCCACGGAAAAGATGCCACCATCAAGTGGGATGTGATTCGTGAGTACGGCATAAACGGCCCCAAACAATGGTCTTTTCATCGCACGCCCGGATTCGGTGATAGCGACTGGACCGCCATCATCTCAGAACTCCGGCAACAAAACTGGAGCGGGGCAATCGACATCGAAGGATGGCACGATCCTGTCTACAGGGACGCTCTTGAAATGACCGGACAAGTTCACGGTCTCAATTACCTCAAGACGTGTCGTGGCGGCACTTATGTTGCCAATCCTACGCTTTAGGCGTAAGGCGCTAGGCAAGCCACTCAGGAAAGGACAGAAGAGCGATGAGTTTGCAACAGGTGACCGAGGTTCCCTCGGAAAAGCGCGATTTACCCTTCACCCTTGTGATCTTTGGTGCAACGGGCGATTTGACCTCACGTAAGTTGATTCCAGCACTTTTTAGCGATTATCAGAAAAGAAGACTTCCTGCTAAGTTTAAAATTGTTGGCGTTGCACGGCGAGATTGGAGCGACGAGTTCTTCCGTGATCGACTTCTGGAGGGAGTCAAGGCTTACCGGAAAAGTATTTTTAATGAAGAGGCTTGGAATACGTTCTCGACCTGTCTGAGCTATTTTCGTGGCGATTTAGACACCTTAGAGGATTACGTCCAACTTCAGGCCCATCTGAATACTCTAGAGTCTGGCCCTGCGAATCGACTTTATTATCTGGCGACGGCTCCCGAGTTCTATGGATCCGCGTGTAATCACTTGGCGGCCGCTGGGATGAGTCATGATCAGGATGGACATCGACGTATTATCATTGAGAAGCCTTTTGGAACGGATTTGGCCTCTGCTCATGCGCTGAATGCCCAAGTGTATGCTGCGTTCCGAGAAGACCAGATTTACCGGATTGATCACTATCTAGGCAAAGAAACGGCGCAAAACATCTTGTTCCTTCGCTTCGCCAATACGATGTTCGAACCGGTTTGGAATCGCCGCTACATCGCGAATGTCCAGATTACCGTGGCGGAAAGCGTTACGGTAGGAAGTCGCGGTGGCTACTACGAGAAGGCAGGTGTCTTGCGCGACATGTTTCAGAATCACATGCTTCAGTTACTGGCCTTGGCGACCATGGAGCCGCCAGCTTCCCTGAGTCCTGACGCGATTCGAACCGAGAAAGCCAAGGTTCTCAGCTCTGTCCGCCCGATTCTCCTAAGCGATACCGTGCGAGCGCAATATGAAGGATACCGAAAGGAGGAGAATGTTGCGCTTGATTCGCAAACGCCGACGTATGCCGCTGTGAAGCTTTGCATCGATAACTGGCGCTGGAAGGGCGTGCCGTTCTATCTGCGCTCCGGTAAAGCCATGGCCGCGAAGAGCAGTTCCATTATCATCCAGTTTCAGCCTCCGCCCGATGTCATGTTCAACTTGGCGAAGAACGAATGCTTCAACCTAAAAGCGTAGGTTGACAACTTCGCGCATTGCAATCGCCTCAGCGGCAACACGTTGCAAGAAGAGTGTTCAACTGCGCGACAGTTGAACACAACAGCGGTATCCTGTTACCACTGAGGCGATTGCTCGAATTGAGGTAAGTCAACCTACGCTTTTAGGTTCAAGCCCAACATGCTTTCCATCTGCATCCAGCCGAATGAAGGTATTCATCTACGGTTTGAAACCAAGGTGCCGGACACGATTAATCAATCCCATTCGGTTAATATGGATTTCGATTATCCTAAAGCCTTTGGCGGCATTCCGCTACCAGATGCCTACGAGCGATTGCTTCTGGATGCGATCAAGGGTGATGCGTCACTCTTTTCCCGAAGCGATGGTATTGAGGCATCGTGGGGTCTGATCGATCCGATCCTGAAGGGCTGGGATACCTCAGACGATGCGCCTCTTATGGACAGCTATCCACAGGGAAGTTGGGGCCCAGCAGAGGCCGATGCGCTATTAGCTCGCGAAGGCCACGCCTGGCAAATCGGTTGTGGCGAAGAGGGGTGCCTTGTGTAAGAGCTTGCCGGCTGGGACAGCCCGCAAGAAGAGTGTAAAACAGGAGGCATCTCTTGCGTAGCTTTTTTACCCTCCCCCTGCAAGCAGTCTCTGCTTGCAGGTACGGCGGGTAGCGATAGCCTGCGTGGGATCTTCAGGCCAATAGTGCTTGGGATAACGGCCGCGAAGATCTTTGCGTACTTCTAAATAACCGTTCTTCCAAAAGCTTTCTAGATCCGCCGTGATCTGGACGGGATGCTGGGCGGGGGAGAGTAGTTTTAAGCGAATCGGAACTCGACCCTCCGCAATCTTCGGCGTTCGCATCATGCCGAAGACTTCCTGAATTCGCACCGATGCCGAGGGTTGCGATTCTGTATAATCGAGGCGGATATTAGAACCGCTAGGCACTGCCAGATGGGTCGGAGCAAGCGTATCAAGCCGCCGAGCAGACGAGCCTAACAGCATCATGAATGCGGAATGCAGCTCAGTCGACGAGGCTTGCTCCAACGTCTTCTTGCCATAGAGAAAAGGGCCGAGCCACGTTTCAAGCGTTTCGGCAAGGGTGGTGTCTGAGACATCGGGAAGATTTTCGTCTGGCATGGCCGCCGCCACGGTCCGAATGCGAGCCTGCAAATTGCGCACGGTGCTCGTCCAGTTCAAACACGCGATTCCTGTTTGCCGAATGCCATCGCAAAGATATTTCAAAATGGATTCGGGATCCGGGTTTTTGATCGGGCGTTCACGAATCAAGACTTCGCCGAATAGCTCTCGTTCGACTGCATCGACGCGTTTCGTGCGCGAGTTCCAGTCAAGGACCTCAAGGGTGCGGAAGAGGTGAGAAAAATTGGTTTCGACCTCGGCTTGCGTAATGGGTGCGGCTAGCCGTATCGTTGCATCGGCACTGCTGTCGTCGATCTCTGCGACGCAGATCCAATCATTCGCCGCTAGCGGATCGCGAGGGCGCAGCTTGGCACCGCGTCCGCCACTGAGCAGATAGCGCCCTTCATCATCGGCCGTTTTGCGACGAAGTCCGATGCGGTCTGGATACGCCCACGCGAGCAACACGCCGATCGAGACACTGCCACGCGTCGTACCAGCCACCGGAATTCCATCAAGATCGCGTCGCCACGATGTCGCCAGCTCCTTGATGCGCTGTCGAACAGCAGGTGCAATCGCGCCGCGTGGGTCTTCGACTTCTGATACGAGATGGGCAATATTCGAGGAAGGTTGTGTGCCACCGATGCCACCTTCAGAGAGTGCCGCCGCCAGCAGGCAGGCCGTGGAAATGGCTTCGGCGTTGCCCGTTGCTGCAGCGGCGACCATTGCATGCGCCAGACGCGGATGCGTGCCGAGACGCATCATGAGGCGACCATGCGTTGTGATGCACCCCTGGTCATCGAGTGCCTGTAGATCTTTAAGCAATTCAACGGACTGGTTCCACGTGCCGAGAGGCGGGGGCGTGAGCCAGAGTAGGGACTCTGCCACGGCGCGACTCCAATCCGCAGTCTGGAGGACGACGGGCGCGAGGTCTGCCGTGAGAATTTCAGGAGGCGAAGTGGGGTTAAGACGGTTGTCATCATCCTCGGACCAAATGCGATAGCACACACCGGGCCCGAGGCGTCCTGCGCGTCCACGACGTTGGTCGGCGCGATCACGGGTGATGCGCACGGTCTCGAGGCGGCTCATGCCCGTGGCGTAAGAAAAGCGTGAAACGCGGGCGCAACCGGAATCAACGACCGTGGTGATGCCATCGATGGTCAGCGACGATTCGGCGATGGAAGTGGCGAGTACGACTTTTCGTTGGCCCGGCGGTGATGGCATAAGTGCGGCATCCTGCTCTGCTTTCGGCAGTGCTGCGTAGAGCGGAATGATGTTCGTGCCGTTTTCGTGGCAGTGTGCCAACCCATCCACGGCGGCGCGGATTTCACCTTCACCGGGCAGGAAGGCGAGAATGGAGCCACGCTGTTCGCGCAGGGCCCGGTTGATGATGACGACTGTACGTTCGGCGATGCGTTCTGCAACTGGGCGCGGCGCGAAAAGGGTGACGACAGGGAACATCCGTCCCTCGGCGGAGATCACCGGCGTTCCGAGCCCGAGATGACGCGCCACGGGTGCAGCGTCAAGCGTGGCGGACATCACGAGGAGTCGCAGATCGGGGCGCAGGTTGCGTTGCACATCCATGGCGAGGGCGAGCCCGAAATCCGTGTTAATGCTGCGCTCATGGAATTCGTCGAAGATGATTAGACCGACATCCGAAAGCTCCGGTTCCGAGAGAAGGCGGCGTGACAGCAAGCCTTCAGTCAGCACAATGATGCGCGTGTCGCGATCGAACTTCCGTTCAAATCGCATGTGATGCCCCACGGTGTTTCCGACGTCCTCGCCGAGGATATCCGACATGCGCCATGAGGCCGCGCGTGCGGCCATGCGACGCGGTTCGAGCATGAGAATGCGTTTGCCGGCGAGCCACAGTTCGTCCAGAAGTGCGAGCGGAACGAGCGTTGTTTTACCTGAGCCCGGTGGCGCGGTGAGGACACTGCCCCCGTGCGTCGCCAACGCGGCTTTGAGCTGCGGCAGGATCTGTTTTACTGGGAGATTTGGAAGCAAGTGATGTGTGTCGTGTTGCACAGTAGTTACACGTGGAAGATTTCGGGAAGGGTAAAGGGAAGGGGGAAGAGGGAGTTCAACTCGGTGAGGTACTCCGGTACGCCGGGAATGGTGGTTGCGCGCTCGCTGCCGAAGAGCAGTCTCGCCATGCGCTTGCGATCGAGTTCAATGATTTTTCCGCCGTTGCCGATGTTCGCCTCTTCGCACGAGCCATTCGGTAGTTGCATCCGTAAGGTCACACCGAATCCGAGTGGCGTCCGCTGTTCAATCAGAGGCGCGTAGTTCTCCAGCACCTTCCCCAGCGAGACGACGAGCAACGAGTTGGCGCCGAAATTCATGGAGGCACATTCGTTTCGGAGTTTTTCCGAGAGACCCTGATCTGTCGGGCCGACCGCGATTTGGACGTTGCCAAGCCGTAAGGCAGCGGAACGCACAATCTGAAGGATGCCGTCGATCGACCCATAGTAATCTGCGATTCGTTGGTTTTTCGGAAATACGAGCACCCAAGCAATGGGGGTCTCCGACTTGTGCGTATGCGCGATCCAAACCTCGGCATTGTTTCGGTGCATGAGGATAGCGTAATTCTCGGGCGTATCCTCGATTGTTGTGGCGGTTTTGCGCAATGCAGTCATGGCATCGTCGAGAATACCCTCTTTGTGGGCAAATTGCGCAATGAGAAATGTTTCGTCGATGTTGCGGATGGCAGAACCAAGAAATGTGTAATTTACATCCCCCACGACGGTTTCCCAGCCGAAGCGACCATACCGATCATGGCGGCCAGCCAGCCAGCAGACGGCGATACCTTCGCGTTCCATGCGTGCGACGGAGGCACTCAGCAGTTGCGACATGTAGCCCCGCCCTTTCATTGAAGGATCAGTGCAGACTTGTCCAAGACCGGCAACGGGAATCCGGCAACCAGCGATGGCGAGCGTCATCGGGTACATGCCAATGCACGAGACGATGCGGCGGTTTTGTCGGATGATCAAATGCCGTTGCGCCGCCGCCTCGGTTTCGACAAAAAGGTTTGGATAGAGAGCCTCGAATCGCGCGTGTTCTGGATTTCTAGCAAGATAAACTCCGTAGAGTAAGTTGAGGAGTTCGGGGATGTCTTGAGTGGAGGCACGTTCGATTTGCATAGGCGAAGTGAGAAAAATAAAATTATCGCAAGATGGGGTGTTTTTAAACATCGTGCGATATCGATAGCGCAGATGGATTGGAGGCGAATACAGGGCGCATTGTACTCGACTTTACAGAATTTTCCCAGTTGGAAAGTGATCTTTGGGATGCTGTGGGCATAGAATTATGGCATAGAATTATGTAATCGGTCAGCCATCCTTTCAATTACCCACATCTTTCTGTTGAGATGATGAGTTTCTCTTTGTCTCGTT
>CAZKJH010000143.1:0-8791 GCA_964553035.1 uncultured Lentisphaerales bacterium
GAATTTCGTAGCCACCCAGATGCCACTACCCATCAACTAAATTGACGCGCACCCTTCAGAAGTCTTCATAATTCATAATTCGCAAATTCAGAAGTCGTCTTGAACGAGCACCACTCTTAAGGATTAAATTGTTTCTCCTTGCTGTGCGCCTTACCTTTATGTCACACTAAGAACCACTGGCACATTTCTATCCCACCCAGTCCGGAAAAGATGGTGTCGTATTTAAGCATGACGCCGCCACGGACTTAACGATTGACCTTGTTAAAGTGATACCATGACAATTTTTCATCTGGATTTCAACCATGTCAGCATGCGTTATGACGTTATTCGCGACCTGATGCCCAAGATTGCCGCTCTGGGGTACGATGCCATCCTCTGGGAGCTTGAAGCACAAGTCGCATGGGAGACATGCCCAGAATGCGCTGGACCTGAAACGTGGAGCAAGGATCAATTTCGTGAGCTGCTCGCGTTTTCACGGAAATTGGGTCTCGAACCCATTCCGTTACTGCAAACCATCGGACATGGTGAGTATGTCATGTCTCACGCCAAGTACCATTCGTTCCGAGAAGACGCGACCTTCAGCGACTGCTATTGTGTCAGCAAACCCGAGGTGCGCGCCTTCCTGCTTCGCTGGATCACCGAGTACCGCGAATTGTTCGGTGAACTTCGCTATTTTCATCTCGGCGGAGACGAAGCTTATCGCTTCGGCAGTTGTTCGACCTGCGCAACGCGTGATCGACTGGAATTGTATGGAGAGCATATTAATACGCTCGCTAAAGGGCTGTTGGCTGACGGCATTCGACCAGGAATTTGGGGTGATATGATTCTGGCCAGCCCAGACGAACTGGAAGCTATTTCACACGATTTTTTGATCTGGGACTGGAACTACTCGGATGGGGTAGAGGCACCCCGTGCCGTGCGGGTCTGGGGCAAAGGTGCGATTAGCCGAGACCAAGTCACGCCAACACTCGCCCAACAATTTCCAGAACTGCTGGACGCGAAGGGAGCACTGAACAATTTCTACACAACGCGTTTTCTAAAAAAACGTGGCTATGATATCGTCCTTTGTAGTACCGCTCGCTCCTCATTCGACGGTCCGTTTTCTCCGAATACGGTAATTCATGCCGCGAACGTTGCCGGTGTCGCACAGTTTACTCTACGAGAAGAGCTAGTAGGGCATTGCGTGACGAGCTGGTCAATTCGCATGAATCCGATTCTCGCCGGATTCCCACTCATGGCGTTGCCGGAAACAGTTAAGGCCGCGCCCACAAAGGAACTTGACGCATGGCGACGAGAAGTCTCGCTAAAACATTTCGGGTTTGAAGGTGGCATGGATGCCGCCGATCTGATCAGTCATTGCGATTTTCGCTTGCGCTCCTACTCCGCCGTGCAATGGACAGGTTTAAAAGACGGCTGTCCAACCGCAAAGGATTACTTGGCGAAACGAATCAAGCAGTGGATCGCAGAGAATGAACCCTGGTGGCTGAACAGAGCGACCATGCTTGACGAGATGCGAATTTCCACGGAGAAGGGCTTGGCGCTGATGGGGCCTTATGCCCCCGCCTCACCAACGGCCTCTTTATGGGTGCATGCCGGTCACTTGCAACTCGAATACCTCGATCTGCTAAAAGCAATTTTTGTTCAGAACGCAAGCTTCGCATCGCAGACACAAGCACTCGACCGCTTTCGATTTAACACGGAAGCCTTCTTTGGCTCAGAGCAAGCTCCTCTGAGCGCGAAAGCAAATGCCGCTCTCATCGTCGATCTGTTACGCGATTATACTCAGATTTCATAACCTCGGCGCGATTTTAAAGCCCTCCGCGTAACGCGAGAGTCTGTCCAGACCGGGTTTCGAACACTAGGATTTTCTCGCTCCATGGACTGGCCAGTCGCAATTGGCCGCCTCGTTCGCTGCGGATACGCACCTCGCACGTCACGCCATTCCGCCGCACGGCCGACACGAGGAACGCCCCTTCGGCGCGCAGGTTTCGGAACGACGCATCCTTCCACTCCTGAGGCACAGCAGGAAAAACCTGAATCACGCCGCCGTGGCTCTGCAAAAGCATTTCGAGAAGCGACGCGCTGAAGCCGGAGTTCGTTTCGTTGGTGAAGCATTTCCCTCCACTGCATCCGCGCCCATCTCCCGCAAAGTCAAAGTTCAGATTAAACCCGCCCTGACGATACGTATAAATCTCCATGTATTCACGGAGCAGGTCACGCGCCTGTTCGCCACGTCCAACGCGTGCGCAGGCGGCGGCCACCCACACCGGCGAAAAGCCGATCCACAGCCAGCGACCCTTCTCGATATAGCGGTCAATGGTGTGTTCCGCCACTTCACCCTGGATATCCGCACAGGGATAAATCGGTGTCAGCAGGCTGGGATGTCGGTGCGAATAAAGAAATTCCTTGCCTTCCAGCTCGATCAGATAGCCCTTCCGCATCGGATACTCGGGGAGATTTTCGAACCGTTCGCGACATCGCTCCACGAACGAGCCATCCGTGCCCAGAATCGTAGCGGACTCTATCACGGCTCCGAAAAGCATGCGCAGCAATGCAATGTCAATCGTCGGATTCCGTCCCCAGGCTTCGTAGCTCCCCTCCCCCGCTTCCGGCATATTCGATGGCCAGATGGCGTATCGACCGCGTCGATCTTTTTTCAGAAAATCCAGATAGAACTCAGCGCATTCTTTGAGGAGCGGATACGCGACGTCGCGCAGAAATTCTTCATCGTGCGTGTAACGATAGTGTGTCCAGAAATTCTGCGCAACAAATGCTGCATGACCCGCCCAGTGCATGGTCGTCAGATAAGCAGGCGGAACAATACCCGTGGGCGATGCGCAGCAACTGAACTGCACCCCCGCGCATCCCCAGTAGTCGCGAGTATACCGCCGCGCCTCCGGTAGCCATCGGCGAACCGTATCGTAATAAGGCCAGGCCAGTTCTGTATGGTTGCTCGTATAAACCGGCCAGTAGTTCATCTGAATATTGAGATCGTTCGTATAGTCGTTCCAACCGGTTCCACTGATCGCCATGCTCCAAAGCCCCTGTAGCCCCGGCATCGGAAAGCCACGGCGCGATGAACTGCCCAGCAGGTACATGCCAAAGTGGTACTGGCGCAACAGGCTCTCTTCAGGAATCGCCACGCGGGAGACATTCCAAAACCGCCGCCATTCTCGAACGTGCGCAGTGCGAATGACCGCATAACCCGCAGCCGTCGCCCGGCGCACACGCGCCAGCGCCTCCTTCTTCGGATACCGGCTGTTTCGCCTCGAAACAATGGACAAAACAATGACAAAATCAGCCTGATTGTCTGCAGTCACCGTTATGCGCGGTTCGCCGTCAATCAGATCCGTTCGTACCGCGGCACCTTCTACCCCCATCGCCACGGTGTAATCAACCTCGTGGTACCCGCGCACCCGGCGCCAGACCATGCCACGATCCACCCCGGAGGTCACCTCCGCTTCGGGATCCTTCAGCCCGATAGGGAGTGTCAGATCCATGCCAAATTCCATGGCTCGCGGCGGATTGCCGCGACTCGCATTCATCCGGCATTGCACATGGATGGCCAACACCTCCTGCTCAAGGCTGACGAGTGCTTCGACCTTCTGCCGTCGAACACGCGTTGCGCATTCTGCGGTCGCCAACCCTTTCGCCATATCCAAAGACTGACCGAACTCCAGAAGCTCAATTTCCTTCTCGTGCCGCGAGGTGTCCAACACAAGCGAACCCACCGGGAGCAAACAAAACTTGCCACTCCACTTTTTTTCCTGCTGCCTGAACGTCTCTTCGATGGCATCCCATTGCTTCTCTTCCACAAGCGACTTGAGTTCGGCAGCATTCCGGAAGGGACGGAACGACTGACGCTCGCCCGACCCGTCATCGCACCGTTCATCCCAAATATCGGCTTTGCACAACGACAACGTGATCCGCATGTGGTTAGCCATCAGCAACGCACCAAGGTCGCCATTGCCCAACGGCGCACCTTGGGTCGGCTCGCTCACTAGATTGTTGTGAGAAAAAGTCCACGCATCGGATGTTTTTATAGCCATATCACTCTATTGAATAAACGTTGAAAAGACTTCTCACCTTTAACGCCCGTGTGAATTGACTGAGCGACATCGCTTTGGCAGGCGTCACCCGAATTTCAACAGCTTGTCTAGGTTCCAGGTGTACAAATTGATCGGAACAAGTCAGATGCCGCCCGGGGATCTCAAGCCAAGCCCACAACGCTGGCTTCTCCGCTTGGAGCGTGACGACAAAGTCGCCATTCTCGTCGGATACGGTCCGCACGCTCATCTCCGGATCCAGCAACTCCAAGTGCTTCGGCTTTGCAAAGAGAATTAAGTCCCGCGAGGCAGGCTGGCCTTCGGCTGTCAGTTCAAGCCAGAGCAACAGGTTGCGCGCGCCGACCTCGGCCAGTTCCTGTTCAAACGCAAGCGAGGTCATCGGCGTATTACATCTGGGTGCGGCCGTCACCTCTTGCTGTCCCTTACGCAGAACCTGGCCCGCAAGATCACTCAGCGCCCATCGTAGCAATCCCTCCACCGGTTTTTGCAGATCGCTCGTGACATGCACCTGAACGATGCCCAGCGACTCGTCCGCCACCGCCGACATCAGTAAAGGCGAAAAGAAACGTCGGGCGAAATAGTGGGTTGCCTTCCACTGTCCGAAATAGTCCAGAGTAGACCAGCTTGCACTGGGCCACGTGTCGTTAAGCTGCCAGATCAAGGTGCCCATCGTGCGCGGCATCGCACGCCGCCAGTGCTCACAAGCAATTTTCATCGCCAAGGCCTGAAGGAGCTGGCTCTGCCAAAGCGTCATCTCGAAACCGCTTGGCATCCGGAACCAATCCAGCATGTACTGCATAATGCCGCTGTTGCCAACGGGATGACGCTGATGATGCTCCATCACATAACTGCTGATGTTGCGATCCGCAGGTTTGGTAAACGTGCGTACAGTGGTCGGTTCTGGAAAACTTTGAAAGCCAAATTCGCTGATGAATCGATGCTTGTATTCACGATAGAACTCGAACGGCTTTCGTCCGCCCCAGACCTCCCACAAATGAGCGTCACCCCGCGTCGGGCTGTCGATCCACACATCGGGATTATATCGGTCGCCCTCTTCTTTGTAAGGGCTACTGGGCCAATAACAGCATTCTGGATTGAGTTTGGCAAGTAGCTCTGGAATCCGTCTCTCAAAAAAGTCGCGATAGTGCTTTAGCGACATGTGCATCGCATCGCCCTGATCGGTGGCGACAAACCCACACAACTCGATCTCGTTGTTGCCACACCACAAGGCTAGGCAGGCGTGGTGCCGCAGGCGACGCACGTTCTGAGCCATTTCGATTTCCGTATTCTCGATAAAGGCGGGAACGTCGATTGGATACGGCGCACACGCGAACATAAAATCCTGCCAGACGCAAAGACCCAATTCGTCACAGGCATCATAAAAATCATCCGATTCATAGAGGCCCCCGCCCCACACACGGATCATGTTCATATTCGCATCAGCCGCCGACTTCAGAAGCTCCCCATTTTTCGGTGGCGTCATCCGTGTCGCAAACGCATCAGCAGGTATCCAGTTGGCACCCTTAGCAAAGAACGGCACCCCATTGACCTGAAAGCAGAAGGATTCCCCCCACTCGTCCTTTTCTCGGACGAGGTTAAGCGTCCGCAACCCGATTCGATGAGACTGTCGGTCAAGCACCCTGCCCTGCGCATCGACGATCGCAACCACGAGCTCATAAAGATGCTGCGATCCCATGTTGATGGGCCACCAGAGCATCGGATTTTTTACATCTCCTCCAAGATCGGCACGACCATCACGGAGAGACTGGCGTTGCCGGCTGATAACTTCTCCGTTGATGCTCAACGTGGCTTGCACGAAAAGCGCTGCGGCTTGAGTCTGCTCCACCTCAACCGCGATGTTAAGTTTAACGCATTGCGGGACAGAATGATCCTGTCGGATCAGCACATCGCTCAACCGTGCCGTGTTGAACGCCAGCAGGCTGATCGGGCGCCAGATCCCACAGGTGGCGAACGTAGGACCCCAATCCCAGCCGAAGCTGCAAGCTTCTTTTCGGATAATACTGAACGCGGAGATCTGGCGGGGTGGGAATGGATACGCGATCTCGCGGATTCTCTGCTGACGCTGCATGTAGTTGAGCGGAGACTCGAAACGGATTTCAACCTCGTTTTCGCCGGCGTGAACGAGAGACTTCACGTCGAATTCCCAGGTTCGAAACATGTTGTCGGTCTCAGCAAGATCCTGACCATTGATACGAATCGTGGCAACGGTGTCAAGCCCCTCGCAGCGTAGCAAGAGCCGGTCGGACATCAGGAAATGACGCGAGACCTTAAACATCCGCCGGTAAATCCAGTCCGCCTTGTAGATCCACCGCTGCTTATCTTCGTTATCGCGGTAAAAAGGATCCTCAATCGCGCGAGCCGTCAGCAGATCGGTGTGTACGCAACCGGGGACTGTTGCAGGAATCGCAGAGCAGTCCCCCACTTGTTGAAGCGTCCAACGACCATTCAGGGATTGAGTATGAATCATTTTAGAATTCAATCTTCAGCCCTCCACTTCAATCTTGCCTAGCGGATGCTGATGCATATGGATCCTCCGTCGGCACTATAGCAACCCAGGTCGAACAGGCCTTTGCGCAGCTTTCCATCCAAATCTGTCGTGATCCACGCTATCGCAACACCTGCCTTGCTACACGGTGTGCCAGCTCTCAAATGGTAGTCCCCGCCAGCAAATCTCTTGAACAAAGGATCAGCACCGATGTTGCCGATGCCCGAAGGCTGTGGCATGGCGCACGTGTACGCCACCGTGCCGCCCACCGTATCGAGCTCATTTGTGGTGAACCGAGTCGCGTCGGGACCGTTGCCGTAGACGATGCAGTTGGTAACCGCTCCGTCGATCAAGTAAAGACCCTGCCCCGTCACAGCCGTCACGTTGGTATTGGCCACCAGCGTACAGTTGAGCAACTGTGACGTAGGGTTGTCCATCACCACACCGCCACCTTGCCCACCACTGGCCCCTGTCGTATTCTTGGCGACTAGGCAGTTGGCCAGAACGGTATTCGTTCCCATGAAAACGCCCCCGGCATCCCCGTTGACCGTGTTGTTTCCTTGGATGATACAATCTCGAGCCGTAGCGTTGCCAAGATACATACCGACACCACCCGCGACCTTCTGGACAAGGGGATTGTTGATCGTACAGGATTCAACCTGGTTATCGACCACCTCGCAGCCGACCAGTTGTGCATCACCCGTGAGTGAAACGCCCCCACTGGCACTGGTCGGATATTCCGTGCTCTTCAACGTGTTGCCAAAGACCCGAGAATTAGTCAAGCAAGTTCCCGCTCCGGAAAGATAAACGAGACCATTAAGATTACGACCCTGATTATCGAAGATGCGACAGTTCGACATCGTTCCACCTGTCATCAACACGGTTGCCCCAGACCTGGTCCAGGGCGCGGTGCTAGCGGTGCGGTTGCCGCAGACATCGGTGTTATTAATCACGCCTCCGCTTTGCACCACCATCGCCTCCGGTGAGTTGCTGTTCGGCGACCATCCGTTCGTCACGATACATCCGCTGACCGTGCCGGCCGCGACTTCCAGACCGTACCCCTTGGCCACGGTCGCCGCCAGATTGCGTCCCCTGGCAAACGTCAGGTTCTCGACCGCCGCGCTCGCCGCCGCGATGCGAAGCACGCGCCGAGTGTGATTGCCGTCGATCACCGTATCGCCGGGTCTCGCCCCCTGCCCCACCAGCCGCACGTGCCGGTTCAGCAGCACCAGGTGATCGTATCCGGCGCCCAGTCCGTTGGCCGCACCATACGTGCCGGGCTGCACCTTCACCGTGCCCGGCTCCGCCTCGGTCGCAAAGACCGACGTGATCGCGTCGTGGAAGTTGGTCGCGGCGGTGGCCGGAGAGGTGAAGGGCCAGACATGGTCGCCGTCCAGCGCAACATAGGTGGTCGTCGGAAGCACGCGAACGGCATCCTGCTCGATCGTGTAGGCCTCCCGGGCGTCATTGTAGCGGATTCTCAGCGACACATCGTAGATCCCGGCAGCCGTGAAGGTGTAACTCCAGGTATCGGTCAATACCGTCTCGGTATTCGTTGTGACGCCATCGGTCACGGTCCAAGTGTAGTCCGCGATTCCGGTGGCGGGGGCGGCCAGCGTCGTGAACGCCGTGGTCAGCGGCATAGCGCCCTGGGCGCCGGAGGCGATGAAGATTGCGCATTCGGGATCGGTGGAGGGAACGGCCTCGTAGCAGCCCATGTCGTAGCCCGTGCTCTGCGGACGCGATACGCCGAGCAGGTCGGTGGCGATCGCGGCGAGGGTCGCACCGGTATCGAGGCATGGCGAGCCGAAACGGAGACGGAAATCACCGCCGGCGGCATCGGCAAAGCGCGGATTGCCCGGGACATTACCCGCGCCGTTGGCATCCGAAGTCGGCGTCACGCAGGAGTACGCAACCGTGCCGCCCGTGCGCAGCAGGTTGCCGCCGGTCAGCGCCGTTTCGCCGATCCCGTTGGCGTACAGGATGAGGTTTGTCGCGGTGCCGGCGGTCATGGCAAGACCGTGTCCGGCGGTCTTGGTTTCGGCCACGTTGCCGTACAGCGTACAGTTGAGAATCTGGGCCGACGATCCCTGCATGTAGCTGCCGCCGCTGGCACCGCCGAGCGAGCGGTTGCGCACGATCAGGCAGTTCTCGACCCGCGCACTGGCGCTGTAGAGATGGACGCCGCCGGCATTGCCGCTGGCCGTCGTATTGTCCG
>CAZKJH010000144.1:0-8555 GCA_964553035.1 uncultured Lentisphaerales bacterium
TGCACATGGTAAATAATTATACTTACCATATCGGCCAAAAGCAAGCCTTTTTAGTTGCGTGCGAAGATTTTTTCGTCCGGTTCCCAGCTAGTCCGCCTTACTGGTTGGACGTGCGACGTTTACCCGAAGGATTTCTGTGCGAAAAAACTGATTTGGAATCCATGTTTTCAGTATCGCATTTTACTTTACAAATTGCTTCTTCTTTATGCATACTGATAAGCGTTATGAGGATGAGCTCTAGGAGGCGTGGGGTTGATTTGTGGAAAGAAAATACAAAAATGCAAACAAAAGGCAAGACGAATTTAAAACCAGTGAGATTTGCTGTGATTGGTTGCGGAATGTTAGCCCGTTCGCAACACATCCCAAACATTGCAGCATCGAAAAAGGCGGTCTTGCACACGTGCTGTGACCTGTCCGATGCGGCCTTGACGGAATGCCGGGACAAACATGGTGCTCTTCATATCACGAAGGATTTCAGAGCGGCGATCCGCGACCCCGACGTCGATGCCATTTGCATCGCCACTACGGAGAAAATTCGACTTGAACCTATTGAGGAGGCGGCAGCGGCTGGCAAGGCCGTTTATTGCGAGAAACCACTTGCTCGAACCTTGGAAGAGATGCGCCGTATTCAGAAGCTTGTCCATGAATCAGGCATCCCGTTTTGTGTGGGGCACAACCGGCGCTCGTCTCCGGCCATGCTGGAAGCGCACCGCATTTTTCGGGCGCACATGAGCAACCCTAAGCCCTGTCCTTGGCGGTTCAATCGAGAAGGTGACAAACGCCCCCAATTGCAAGAAGACGGAGCCGCCGGTATGAACGTGCGCATCAATGACGACTGGTGGAGCTGGAAGAAATGGGTCTTCGACAAGGAACAGGCGCCGCACGGGCCGATGCTCTTCGAGATGTCACACTTCACCGACATGTGCAACTGGTTTCTCGCATCTGAGCCGGTCGAGGTCTTTGCCATGGAACAGGGCATGCTCAATCATGGGATTGTGATTCGATACCGTGGAGGGGAGCTGGCTACCTTGTCGATGTCTGCAAACGGTACGTTCGGCTACCCTAAAGAGCTGTATGAAATGTTCGGAAACGGCGGAGCTGTCATCGTAGATCACATGCTCGAAGTCCGCACAGCCGGCATCGAAGGCGCACCAGCGCGTACGCTCTACCCGATGCTGCATGATCGGCATCCTGAGGTCGGCACCGAAGGCGGCGTGAGTGGCTGGCTTGCGAAGAAGCGGGCGGCCTGCGATGAGGCGGTAACGCGTGGGGATCTGATGCTGAGCTTTACGGCTGAGGCTGATAAGGGCCACGCCCATGCGCTCGACCGATTTGTCGATGAAATTAACGGCACATGTCCGATGGTCTGTGGCGTGGACGATGCGGTGATGGCCACGCGCCTTGCATTTGCCGCCATCCTCTCAGCGCGCGAGGGGCGTAAGGTCAACCTCGAAGAAGTTTGATTGTGGTTGATGATGTGATGTGTAAGGTTATAAACTGCTTTTTGAGGAGGATGTGCTACGTTCTATGACTCCTGTGTGATTCAACAAAGGTGAATCACATCCAAGGTTTACACGGTTTATACGTCGAACTTTATGTACTTGAAGAATGGATGGAAATTGTCGATACTAACAGGAGCGCATAATAAGCGCACCACAAACAAGGAATGCAAGCAATGAACGCGATGAAACTGCTGTACGCTGTACAAAAAAACTGGTTCCCCACAATCTTTCTGACACGCGACTTGGAACGCATTGCGCGTGTGTGTCAACCCTTAGGCATAGACCCACCGGAACAGGCAAACAAGGGCTTCCTGCAACAACATCTTGCTGAAGCGGAAATCGTCGTGACCTCCTGGGACACGGCCTCGTTCGATGCTGATGTGATGGCTGCAGCGCCGCATTTAAAACTGGTGGTTCATGCGGCGGGCTCCCTCAAACCTATCGTTACCGAGGCATTCTGGCAACGCGGTGTGCGTGCAGTCAGTCTTTCGGCTGCTATCTCATACGGCGTAGCCGAGTACTGTTTAGGTTGCATGCTGACTGCCTCCAAGCGTTTGTTCTGGGCGATAGAAAGCACACGCCGAGGTCAGTGGCAGGAAGCAATCAAGGTATTCAATGGTCCTTTCGAGCTGTACAACCAAAAGATTGGCATCATCGGAGTGGGCCATGTCGGAAGACATCTCATTCGTCTGTTGCAAGCGTTCACCTGCGAGGTCATCGTCTATGACCCCTATCTTTCGGAAGAAAAAGCGGCAGAATTGGGAGTCACGCGCGCCGACTCGCTTGACACGATTTTTTCGCGGTGTAAAGTCGTGGTCTTGAGTGCAGCCGGCAATGCGAAGACCCGTCATATAATTCAGCAACGCCATTTCGCCATGCTGCCCAAGGGGGCTTTGTTCATTAACGTCTCTCGCGGAGGGATTTTCGACGAAGTCGAACTGGCACAGGAACTGGCCAAAGGCCAGTTCATCGCTTGTATCGATGTCGCCGACATCGAACCGCCGCCGGCTGATCACCCCTACCGCTCGCTGCCGAATCTGCTGTTCACACCGCATGTCGCGGGCGTGGCGGCGGAGAATCGCTTGCGAATCGGCACCATGGCTGCCGACACAGTCGAAGCCTTTGTCCAAGGGATGCCGCTACCCTTTGAAGTAACTCAGGAGATGCTTTCCCAGATTGCCTGAGTGTTGCCATCGCTATTATTATGAATACCCCGATTTTAGATTTTGCCGATTTTGATGTCCGCATCCGCAGCGTCCAACTCTATTTCCTTCCCGTCGAAACCCGCGTCCCTCTTAAATTTGGAGCGGAAACGCTGACCTCCATCACCTGTGCGCGCGTAAAAATGACGGTTGAGGACCGAAAGGGGCGGCTGGCAGAAGGTTGGGGAGAAACACCGCTCAGCGTCCAGTGGGTCTGGCCGTCGACGCACTCCTGCGAGGAACGCCTTTCTGTTCTGAAAACGTTTTGCAGCACCCTCACCAGCCACTGGGCTGATTTTGATGTCTGGGGACACGCCATTGAGATCGGACACGCTTTCGAACAGCAACCGCTGAATACACTCCTACAAGCTGCGAATCGCGAACGAGAAGGAATGGAACCCATGCCCTGGTTGGCTGCACTCGTGTGTTGCTCGCCCTTTGATTTGGCACTCCACGATGCATACGGACAGATGCAGAAACGTCCCGTTTATGAAACCTACGGACCTCCGTTCCTCACAAGCGACCTTTCAAATTTCTTGGAACCAGCGGACAACAGCGCGGTATCCTTCAAACACCTTTTTCCTAAAGATTTCTTGGTCTCCTCTCCATCGAAGACCGTTGTCGCGTGGCACTTGGTTGGTGGCAAGGATCCTCTTGAATCGGAAGACCTGACTGGGGATGAACCCAACGACGGCTATCCCGTCCTGCTCAGGGACTGGATTCTCCGGGATGGGCTTACTTGCCTCAAAATCAAGCTGCGCGGCAACGATTCTGATTGGGATTTGGAACGCATCCGACACGTCGGACGCATCAGCATCGAAGTGGGCGTGAACTGGCTCTCCGTCGATTTTAATTGCACGGTGAAAGATCCCGACTATGTGAACGTTATTTTGGATGCCTTGCGCGACAGTGATCCGCGAATTTACGGGATGATCCTCTACGTTGAACAGCCATTCCCTTACGATTTGGCGAAATACAAAATCGATGTGAGAAGCGTCTCGGCACGAAAGCCCCTTTTCATGGACGAAAGCTGCCATGACTGGCAGTTGATCCGACTGGGGCGGGATCTTGGATGGACAGGTGTCGCGCTTAAAACGTGTAAGACGCAGACCGGTGCCCTGCTGAGCCTCTGCTGGGCCAAAGCCCACGGCATGACCTTGATGGTTCAGGATCTGACCAATCCGATGCTCGCCCAAGTCCCACACTGCCTGCTGGCAGCCTATGCCGGAACGATTATGGGCGTCGAGACGAATGCGATGCAGTTTTATCCCGATGCATCAGAAGCTGAAGCCAAGGTGCACTCTGGCCTTTATCAGCGTCGTAGTGGTGCCGTCCAGCTCGATACGATCCAGGGCTTCGGCTTCGGATATCGGGTTGAGGAAATCAAACGAACCCTTCCGCCGGTAGCCGCAGAGGCCAGTCGACGCACATAAAAAGGAATTGCAGATATGAAGCATGTACGAATCGGCATCATTGGACTGGGCAATATTGGCGTCCTCCATGCAAAAGGCCTCGCAACGGGTGAAATCGAAGGCGCAGATCTGACAGCCGTTGCTGACGTGCGCGACGGCTTTGCAAAATCTTGGTGCGCGGAACAAGCTCCCACCACAGCAGCTTTTGAAAACGCAACCGATCTGATCGAATCAGGACGGTGCGATGCCGTCATCGTCGCAACGCCTCCTCCATTCCACCCGCCGCTGGCCATTCAGGCTTTTTCTCAAGGACTCCACGTCCTGATCGAAAAGCCGGCTGGCACCTGTGCCCGCGACGTTCATGCCATGAACACTGCGGCCAAGGCTAGTGGGAAGGTCTTCGGGATCCAGTTTCTTCATCGTCTCTATCCCGTCTACCAGAAAGCTCATGAACTGATTCTCTCGGGCGCACTCGGTACTCTTCACCGCACACAGTGGACTTCCACGCAATGGTACCGCACACAGAGCTACTACGATTCCGGCAACTGGCGCGGAACCTGGCGCGGCGAAGGTGGCGGTGTCCTGGTCAACCAATGCCCCCACGACCTCGACATTTGGACTTGGCTCTGTGGAATGCCCACGCGACTGCGTGCGTTCTGCCGGTTCGGGCAATGGCATGACATCGAAGTAGAAGACGAGGTCACCGCCTATCTGGAATATCCAAATGGTATGTCAGGCGTATTCATCTGTTCAACAGGTGAATACCCCGGCACAAACCAGCTCGAAATCGTTGGTGATCGCGGCAGCCTTACCATCCGCAATAACCGCCAGATTGAATTCCAAGAACTCTCAGAACCGCTCCGCAATCATCGCCAGACCGGTGGAGGGTTCGGCACACCTGACGTACACCCCGTCGTAATCGAGGTGCCTGACACCTTAGCTGAGAACGCTGACAATCTGCGCGACTTCGTGCGTGCCATTCAAGAAGGAAGACCTTTGACGGCACCTGGCGAAGACGGTCTCAACAGTCTCGAACTCGCAAATGCCATGCACCTCTCGACTTGGCTGGATAAGACTGTCGAGGTTCCTGTCGACCCTGAACAGTATGCGCGAGAACTCGAGGCACGTCAAAAAGCTTCGCTGGTTCGCAAATCATCAGCCCACGAAGCACTCGACGTCACGGCCTCTTTTCGCTAACGCTTCTAAAGGCGGGTCTCCGCAGACCGAGTCCGATTAGGTCGGACGCTTAGTGGGAAACCCGTTGCCGTTCGGCTTCTGGCAGCACGTCTCCAAGAACGCGGAGCATGTTGCCGCCGAGAATTTTCATGATTTCATCGTCTGTGAAGCCGCGCTGAACCAATCCGACCGTGATGTACGGGAAGTTAACCCAGGCCAGACTCAGTTTTTGGCGGGGCTGGCTCCATTCGGGCTTGGAGTGTGGTTCGTCTGGCGGCCAGAGTCCCTCGAAGGTTCTCTTCTGTCCTCCGGGATATTCGTGCGCGAGATCCTCCTCGAACGCTCGTTCGTGATCCGACTGAGGCAGCGCCACGCCGACATCGGTGCCGATGCCGACGTGGTCTGCTCCGACTTTTCTGACGGCGTAGGCTATGTGATCAAGTAGTGCCGAGAGATCGCCCGTTCCACCCAAGAATCCCGGGATGGAGCAGATGCCGATCAGCCCACCGCTTTCAGCAATCGCTCGGAGAACCCCGTCTGGTTTTCCCCGAACATGATGCCAGAGATCCGCACATGTCGTGTGACTGGCCATGATCGGACGGGAAGAGATCTGCGCCGCTTCGAGACTGGTCTGCCAGCCGGAATGAGCTACATCGACGATGACACCCTCGCGGTTCATCGCGGCGACCGTGGCACGGCCGAAATCGCTGAGGCCACCGTTGGTGGTCTCGGCGCAACCATCCCCGATCATGTTACGCCGGTTGTAGGTCAGGTGCATCATGCGACATCCCATGCGGGCGAACAGGTGCAGAAAGCGGAATTCCTCCGCCACGGAGTACCAGTCCTGAGAGAGGGGGACTCCATTGCTGGAGAGGAGCAAGCAGTGGCGTCCTTCTCGCTTTGCTTGGCGAATATCTTCCGGAATGAGCGCTTTCGACACGAAGTCGCGGCACTGATCCGTCACGTACAAGAAATGCGCGAATCGCCGCAAAATCCGGAGTGGATCCTGGGCTTCTTCACCCGCGTTGCGGAAGACGCAGGTTACTCCAGAGGCTTCCCAAAGTGCTTGGTAATCCTTCCATTGCCCGGGATTGCGGACGTATGAGGTCAACATCGCGTCTTCGATGATGTCCTGCAGGGGGTTGCCAGCAGCACCAGCGCGGATGGCTTTCAATATTTTTTCCGGATCGTTACCACAAGGACCGAACCCGTAAGTTTCCACAACGATAGCTTGACGGTGCAGTTCGAGTCCGTGCTCCAAGTCTTTCGCACTGGGCTGGAGGACATCCAAGGCGAATTGCTTAGCTTTTTCGATATAGGCGTTTACTGGGCTCATTACGGCATTCTTTCTGGCTAGCACCTCATTAAAGTACTCGGCGAGATTGTTGTTCTGGGTTATAAAAAGCCAGTTTCTGAGTGCTGGCATTCCTCCTGCGCACTCTGCCGCAGTTGCACAGAAGTCTGCCGTAATTCATCAGCCGATGCAAGCCCAAAGCAGAGGTAGGAGTTACACCGTAGGATACCGCCTCTTTCGATGCGGAGGTGGTCGCTGCAGCACCTAGCAAGAGGGGATGAAGGCCTTCATCCAGCCGCTAGAGATCGATATGCTTAAACTCCGGCAGGTAGGGCTTATTTTTGCGGAACATCGCCGTGACCATGCGCTTGATTTCTGCGGGGCAGAGGCAGGCGGCCGTGAGCGGATCATTGCAGATCGCTTGATACACGAGCCGCGCATCGCCAGTAAGTGCTCCCTCGACCGCCATGGTTTCAATCTGGGCACTGAGGCTCGTGAGGGGTACGACTTGGATCGGCAACGCGCCGACGGGCATCGGCTGTAACCGGAGACGACTCGCGAGTACTGGAACTTCGACGCAACAGTCTAGCGGCAGATTAGAAACCAGATTGTCGGTATTAAGCACGTTGCCGTTGAAGCGGAAAATCTCCCCGCCAACCCATGCGTTGATGATGGAGGACGCATATTCATTTCCACGCTTGAGACGCTCGGTAACCTTGGCGGGATCATCCCAGTCAGGCGACTCCAGCCAGTCCGTAAAATTCTTGTGCCAAGTTTTGGCACGTTCTTGATAGCCCTTGAGAATGTAAGCGTAGTGGCCTGGATTCCAGTTCGTGCCGTGGGTGCAGTATTTCTTGATCAGATCGGGGCGTTTGCGGAACCACCAGTTGTATTCGGAATTGTGGCCGCTGGATTCGGTAACGTAGTAGTCGAACATCAGGAACAGTTCGTTGCGAACTTGCTCCTCGTTGTAGATTTTTCGGTTCCGCTTCACGCGTTCTTGAAGCAAGGGGTAGATGTCCTGCCCCTTGTGCTCAAGCTTCAGATACCAAGCCAGATGGTTAATGCCGCCGCAAACGTAGTCCAACTCATCGTAGGGCACACCTGCCCAGCCGGCCAGCATGGCCGCAGTTCCCTGAACGGAGTGGCAGAGTCCTGACACTTGCACACGCGTGGTCTTCTGCATGGCCTGACAAAGCATTGCCATCGGATTCGTGTAGTTGAGCAATAACGCCTGAGGGCAGAGTTCTTCGATGTCGCGGCAAATGGCGATCATTTCTGGAATCGTTCGCAAGGCGCGGAAAATTCCTGAGGGACCGCGTGTATCGCCAACATTGATGTCGACTCCAAATTTTTTAGGAATCAGAAGATCATGTTGCCAAACGGAAGTGTCTCCCTTAAGAATCGTCGTGAGAACAGCATCGGCACCATCGAGCGCCTCCCGTCGGTCTGTCGTCGCGCTAACGGTTGCGCCATATTTGCCAGCCTCGATCAACTTCAGAACACTCTTCCGGGCGAGCTCCAGCCGCCCCTCGTGAATATCAACGAGGGCGATATGCGCATCTCGGAACAAAGGGAAGCTGAACAGATCCCGAACGAGCCCGCGTGTGAATCCAAGACTGCCAGCACCAATGAACACGATTTTTTTTGACATGAAACTACCTTTTTTGTTTTTATTAGGAATGAAGTTAAGACCTGCTGCTAGATGAAAAGAGGGCAAAGTGGAACGGGTTTTGGTTACTGTTTAAATGATAACATTCACTAACATCCCATAGGCTAACCCAGAAACTTTCTGACGCCCGTTGGAATGACATTCATTATACAGGGGAGAGGCGGGAGAAGTCAAACCTCGATTCGCTACGATTTCGTCAGCGCGAAAACGCTGGCCTCGGGGCCGTTCCGCCTGTAACCTATCACGTTTTCAGACGCCTGTCCCGAATGGCACTAACTTAAGCGCCGTTCCGATCTT
>CAZKJH010000145.1:0-8494 GCA_964553035.1 uncultured Lentisphaerales bacterium
CGATCTCCGAGCGCGCCGTATCCATGAGTTGTGACCATAATTAGAATTGCTGGTCAAAAAAAGTAATTCTTAGCGACAGGGCGCGAAGGGGCGTGTACGCAACGCCGGGGGAAGGGCTCGACAAAGCTCGCGAGAAAGATAGAAACACACGGATCATGAAGGGCCAGATTACGATTATGATTATGATTATGAAGGAGAGATTTCCTTAAGTTAGCGCCATTCACACCTGTCCCCTAATTTTTATTCTGACGCTTTGTCGCGAGCTTTGTCGGGAGCTTTGTCGGACTATGGCGGTTCAATCACGAGCACTTTAAGGTTTGCTAGGTGATTGCGAAGGATCGCCCAAGTACTCAACTCAAGGGGAAGGGCTCGACAAAGCTCGCGAGAAAGATAGAAACACACGGACCCGGAAGGCAAGATTACGATTAGGATTACGATTATGATTACGATTCTAAAATCTAAAATTCTCTGGGGCGTGGAATGAATCTGGAAAGCGGGAAAGCAGGAAGGGACCTTGAACCCCATAGAAGGGCGAGACTGCGGCGAGCCGTGATTCTCATGGATTCCAAATTTTGAGCACTGTGCATTTTCTGCACATTCCCCACTCGGACAAATCCGTCATTCGTCATTGCTCGTGGCAAGGTGTGGACGGTCGAGCGAAATGCTTTGGTTTTAAATTCAGGGTTGACACCGACTCCGGCTGGTCACTCCAATAGGTCGTCAACGAGGCGGTAGACCGTGGTAGCCGTTTTCCGAGGCCAATCCGAGGACTCAGGCTGATCCAGTTTCTTGGCGCGGGCAATCGCCACGTGCACCAACTCACAAGGAAAAGACGTGTATGAAAGGTGCTTGTTGTAGTCGGCGAGATGTCTCGCCAAACGGCGAGAGCATTCATGTCCGGGACACGGATGCGCGACATCTTCAAAATGCAGGAGCAGCCAGAGCTCAAAGCGAGGATTGCTCACGGCGAGCCCGCGCTTCACATCTCCCCCATGTTCCGCTGCCCATTGATGGAGTGCTTGGAGATGACCGTCGGTCCAATTGTCATTATCCACCACGAGCCAGGCTTCGTCCCCCCTTCGGAACGAAGTCCTGTCGAACGCCTTCTTCATGCGCTCCAGAACAGCTCCGGGAGCGGACTTGCCTTTGGCCCGGAGACACTGGATGCTTGCATGCTCGCGGAAAAAAGCAAAATATTCAGGCTCCGTGACGCTCCCCTCGCAGGAGATCAGAAACACACGCTTATACCTTCTACCTCCTACTTTACGGCTCAAGGCGGTGCTTATTTTGAACCTCCCTCCCCTTCTGCCACGGAGCCGAATGCCAGTTCTCCGGAAATTAGCGGAACTCCGCCCATCCGCCCCTGCAGATAGCTTTTCCGGATGTCCTTGTCGTACCGGATGTCGCTGTTGAAATCGCTGAACGGGATGAGAACCGATCCGTTGATCACGCTTCGCTCCATGGCCCACATCTCGTCGCGCCGGAACAGCTTCTGGTCCATCAACTGCACGTCATGCGTCGTGAAGATGATCTGCGTGCGACTGTCGGGCGTGACTTCGGCCAGATAAGTCTCCACCAAGTAGCGTGTCAGGGACGGATGCAAACTGCGATCAAGCTCGTCAATCAGGAAAACCTTCTTCGACGACTCCGCTCCCATGGTAAAGAAAGCCGGAAGCAGATCGATCACGCGCAAGGTTCCATCGGACTCCCAGGACATATTGAAAGGCGTTTCCCTACCATCCTCGCCGACATGAATGGCCACCATTTTTTCCGCCGCCAATTCGCCTGAAGTCCGCTTGACCACAAAAGTGTCGTTGCGCAGACGCATTCTGAAGACCGTCCCTTCTTGAACAATCTTCGCGAGCCGTTCCTTTTCGGCATCTGGGGCGGGGAAATCAGACCACGCGACCGGAATTCCCCGGAGGCTGGCGATTCCGGTGTCCAACTGAGACAAAGAGGCCTGAATCCGGTTGCACAGCGGGGATTGCGCCTGGAAAAATTGTTCGACCGGAATATAGCCGGAATCCGGCGTGATGACTTCCAGTTGATTCCGGAACCAGTCGAAAACCGGAACGAACTGGAGACCCTTCTGCATAACCGAATTGTTAAGGAACAATTGGTTCTCTCGCGTACCCTTGAACGCAAAATTCAGGAACGGGAGATCCGCCAGATCGTTGCGCAGGACAATGGTGTCGAGCGTACGGGCGTACAACTCGATCTCGGTATCCCCCTTCATTTTGAAAAGCCGCTCGGAGAGCACACGTTTCGGCGTCAAGGAGAATGAAAAACCATAAATGTCCTCGTCAACGAGAATCAGGAATTCGAACGTGGTGGGCTTCTGCTCGGAATCGGCAGCGGGCCGATAGGGCTGAACGGCAATGAAGGAATCAACGCCGACGCCTTCCACGATGAAATTCTTGGCAAACGCCATCGCTTGGATGAACTTGGTCTTTCCCGATGCATTGCCGCCATACAACGAAGCGATAGGAAGCACTTTCTTCTGCCCATAGCGCTTCAGCCGAGGCACGCGTTCCTGATGCTGGCGCTCCAGCGTCCCAAGCATCGTGAATTCCGCTTCATTTTTGAATGACGCCCAGTTTGAAAACTTGAACTTAAGTAGCATGATACACCTCAGCCAATGAGATTTTTTCTCTTTCGTGTGTGAATCTTACTAAAATACGCTTTCATGCGTCAATCTAAAAGAGGAATTTTCTCATTCTATGCAAATTCAGGATGGACGCCGTCGCCAACGCGGGTATTTCCCGTCGGCGGCAGTGTTTAAGGATTCCTTAATAACTGAACTACCGTCAAACTCAGCATCTTTCAATCTATCGCGGGTGAGTACGGTGAAAGCTTATGCACTTCATCTTCCATAGGACTTCCCGTCGGCGGCATCTGTTGCAAAAAATGCAACAGCTCGCTCCTCGAACACCTCGCCACCGGGCGAGGGTCGCCATCGGCTTCGGGACTGAAGGGCACAGCGGATTTCCGGAATGCTGAAATGGTGGAATGGTGGGTTCTTCTGAAGCTTTGTCGCGAGCTTTGTCGCGAGCTTTGTCGGGAGCTTTGTCGGACTATGGCGGTTCAATCACGAGCACTTTAAGGTTTGCTAGGTGATTGCGAAGGATCGCCCAAGTACTCAACTCAAGGGAAAGGGCTCGACAAAGCTCGAAACAAAGCTCGCGAGAAAGATAGAAACACACGGAAAGCCCGGAATGGCCAGATTACGATTATGATTACGATTATGATTATGAAGGAGAGATTTCCTTAAGTTAGCACCATTCACGCCTGTCCCCTAATTTGCCGGAACCCAAGCGAGATGATCATATCCAGGTTGTAATGGGCCATGTCGTACGACTTGCCGTCGGCGGCAGTTGTTCGGAAATTCCGAACAACTGCTTCCGGCGACAACTCGCTGCTATCGAAGATGTTTTTCACATGCTCGCTGACCGTGGCCCTCGAGACTTGGAAGAGCTGTGCCAGTTGCAGGTTGGTCAGCCAAACCGTTTCATCTTCAAGGCGGACGCTGACTTTGGCGATTCCGTCGGCGGTCTCGTAGATGATCACCTGCGGTGGCTTTTCATCGTTCATGGTGTGTTTCCTTCCACGATTTTAATCTCGTCGGGGGTGAGGTGGTAGAGGGCGGAGACGTGGCGGTCGATTTCGGTTTCAGGGGTCGGTCATGGCGTAGGTCCCTTCATAATTGGTATGCCGTACTCTGCCACGAGGGTGGCGAGTCGGGCGGTGGAGCCGGTGGCGCTTCGAGGGCTTGGTTGAAGGGCGAGAGAATGAGCAGGCGATTATTTCGACTGGTAGCGGGCTTTCGGGTCATTAACGTTGAATCCGATTTGCTTGCGTTTAGTCTCGGGGACTGTCATGAGTTCGTTCAATGCGTCGAAGACGATTCGGAACTGTCCGTCGTATTTCGCTTCAAGTTCGGCCAGTTTTTTTTGCGAGTTGAGCGTGGCTGTCGAGCATTTGGCGTAGCTTCACGAAGGTGCGCATGATGGCGATATTGACATCAATTGCACGTGGGCTCTTCAAAACCGAGGAAAGCATGGCTACGCCTTGTTCGGTAAAAACGTGGACGCTTTTCGCGTGTTTTATGCTTTTTGAACATATCACGGTTTGTGATATGTTACGTATTTCCTCGCGGGTCAGTTCAAACATGAAGTCGCTAGTACTCTGTACAGCGCGTATTGGTAAGACAAGATTACAAGATTTACAAGATTAAGTTCTTGGTTTCAATATTGTTAATCATGTACTCTACCTGAAAATTACCGTCATTTCTGCCTGTACAATGTACTAGGGAAGCGTCGAATGTTCCGGGTAACAGCTTGGTTGAGGGCTCGGGTTTCAACTCCATACAACGTGGCAAGGTCACGGTCCAACATGATTTTAAACCCGTGGATCAAGTAGATCGACTGTTCGATTCGTTCAACGGGAATAATAGTTTCTTTATTCATGCTATTCCTTTCACGATTTATTCAAAACGCTTCATTATAGATCGTTTCATCTAGGCGCATCCCTCAACACACCATAAAAACAGCTTTAGTTTAGCACAATCAAATGCCTGAAGGCCTCGGAAATGGTGAGGGAAAGAGGTAATCGGGCAGTGACGGGGGCATTAATGGACTGGACATACTTTACCTTGCGCTACTAAGCCTTTGTCGCGAGCTTTGTCGCGAGCTTTGTCGAATCCAATTAGCTGTGAGACTTAGGTGGATTGGAGCGACTATCGCCGCCAATGTGTTGCGCGTCCATCGGTCGCTCGCAACAAAGATTCTCTTGAGCGCATTCATCAATAGAAAATCCCCCGCAAATCCCGGAAGCGCCTTTTGTTGCAATTCCATAAGCAATCCCCCCGTTGCTATTCTTCTTGTTATCAACACTTTATCGACATCTCGCCCACATTGGATTGCAACTGCATTGCAACTTATTGCATAAATTGCAACAACTCCTCGTGTGTCTGCAGGGAATAGAACGCTCTACCTGACTTCCCTTTCTGAACGCTGACGAAACCTATCATCATTCAGCATTTCCACTTCACACTTTCTTTCTGGGGGTCTATTGTTTGTTGCGAATGCCGGTGCATTTGGGATAGTTAGAGCAGCCCCAGAACGAATTGCCGGCGTTGGCTCCCTTGGTGGCACGGCGTAGCACCATCGACGATCATTAAAGCGGAGAATACGACATGGTCGATCTGGGTTGTGCCACCTGCCTGATCGGGGATCATCACATCGTTCAGCACCTTGTAGACTTCAGGATTCAGCCTCGTTTTCAATGAACGTGCGACAATGCTCTCGCCGAATTTGCCTTTGAACCACGGCGTCTTCAAAACCATGACGATGGGAAGAAAGACCAAAATTAGCCCAATTAAAGGATTGCTCAGCAGTGATGAGAGAAGGGTCATCAGCATATTGGGAAGGATGTCTTGCATGGTTGTTCTTATGGGCTAGGGCTTGTTGGGGCACGGCATGCCGTGCCCTTACCGTAGACTGCAGACCTTCAGATCTGGCGCATCGGAGAGTAGGCACTCCAGCATGCCGCCGGGCTTCAGATGGCCGATGACCAGTTTTTCACAATGATGCATCACGTATTCGTTGCACCAAGCAGCCCTCCTTGCTGAGGGTGCTTCGAGGGCTTGGTCGAAAGGAGAGAGAATGAGCAGGCGATTTTCGTCGAGGGCACGGCGGATGGTGGGCGTATTGGTGCCGGCTTCGAGCGACCATGGTTTCACCCAGATGAGGGGACGCCCATGCGTCAGACCCGCCTTAAAAACCGCACGCTCCATCGGCGACAGGAAGCCGGAGATGATGGCTTCGCCAGTTTTCAGGGGCAGATGGCCGTGCGCCTCCGCTTCGCCGCGGCTGGCGAGAAACCCCAGCTTTGGGCCATCCAGCAGCGTACGGTTGCCCAGTGTGCGCGGCTCACCGCAATTCATGACGGCATCGTAGTTCTGCGGGTTGAAGCGAATATAGTTGCGGATGTTTTGCAACGCTGCTTCGTCGTGGATGATGATTTCGTAGTAATTGCGCTGCCAGATGGAGGTGCCAAGGGTTGGGGCACGGCATGCCGTGCCCTTACTAACCGCTGCCTTGTACGAGCGCACGATGGTGGGGAGAGACCCTGCCACCGGGGCCCCGAAGCGCTCCTGAGTTGGGGCACGGCATGCCGTGCCCTTACCGACGATCTCGATGATCCCATGGACGTGGTCGGGCATGATGACCCATTCGTCGATGGCGGCGTTCGGGAAATGCGCGGGGATGGCTCGCCAGCATTCCGCCGCGATTTGCCCTGCTTCGCTTAACGCCATCTTGCCTTTCACCACCGTGCCGAAGCGCGGGCGGCGATCGGCGGCGCACATCGTGACGAAATACCTCCCTGGTCCCGCGTAGTCGTGCCCGGGTAGGCGTATGGATCGCCGATGGTGGATGTCCGGATCGTAAGTCATTGCAGAGTCCCTTTTACAATTTCAATTTTTTCGAGATAGCGTTACGCGTCACGGTCTTGACGGAGGAAGAGGGTGCATGATGACGGGGGAAGAGAAAAGATTTCGAGGATAGTGCGAATGGAGGCGCAAATGTGGTTGGCGGATAGGTTGATCTCGGCACTGAGTCCGTTCGGAAGGGAGAGCGCTTTGCGCAGTTCTGAGGGATTCCGGCTGAAGTGTCGGTTGTCACGTCGAGTGATGGTCTTGGGGTTATCGGGTAGCGCCGTGAACGTGGCAGGGTCTTCCTTTGCCAGTTGACGGAGGATAAGCTCATACACCCGAGACCAAGTGTTGATTTCCTGATAGCCGATTCCGTCTAGGACAAAGCCACACGGGCGCTTGTAGGTGAAATCCTCATCAACAGCGTGTGCTTCGTTCTGGTTCAGCTCCTTGATGATGCGAGAATTCTCCGTACTGGTGGATCCAACCTCCGTTCCGGCTGAAGCTTCACCGTCGGCTTGCACTTGAGTGTATTCCTGTATCAGGCGTGTCATCTCATCCGAGAGCTTGCCGAAGGCGTCGATTTGCGTGTTGAGCCGCTTCTTGAAAATCACGCCTTCATCCACTGCTTGGGAATCATTGTGTTCAATGTTCAGCCACACATCATCGGAAAAAGCCAGAAGGTTTTCGCGGATGTTTTCGAGGTCGTCGAGGATGTTGCGTACGGGCTTGGTTATGGAGTTGCTGTTCTTGTGGCTGGGAGTAGAGGTCGTGAGCGGCCGTGAAGCGATGCTCGCGTTTGGAGAAGGAGAAAGTAGCGTTTTAGGCGGAAGTATATGGCTGTTTTCTTCCTGAGGTAATTCATCGACGTTCTCACTATCAGCGTCACCAATGGAGTCCTCGTAATGACAACTGCAAGACCAAGTTCCACAGATGAATTTTCCGCCACGAACTTCAAAAATAAGTGGATTGTTGGGTGGCGGGAACTTAATGAGGCTGTCAAAAAAGCGTTTATGAATCGAAACAATGGCAGGCCAGAATCCTTGAGCTGGCAAGCCAACACTGGCCGTACCTACGGAAATCCGAAAATCGTTATTGCCGAAGAAAAAAGAAATCCTCTCGGCACGGTCTTTTTTGTAGGGAGCTGTTCCAGCTAGAACTTTGGCCGCTGCGAGATAGGCAGAGTGTACAATTTCAATGCGGTACTCGCGTTTTTTTCTTGGACTCATAGCGACAGCTTCCTTTGCAATTATTTACCTTCCACAATTTCAATTTCTGTGGTCGTGAGGTGGTAGAGGGCGTAGACGTGGCGGTCGATTTCGGATTCGAGGGCGGTGATGTCGGCGGAGGGGTCGGCGGTTCTGGCGGTCAGGATGCGGTCCACGAGGTCGGTGATGGTCGCTTGCTGCTCGGGTGTTGCTGGGGGTATTGGGAACTTCTCCATGAAAATAGCACTGGGCTCGAAAAAATTGTTTTGCAAGCGGGCTATCCACTTCGTAAAGAGAAAGAATACGACTGATGAGTTCAATACAGCGAAAAGCACTTTATCTGAGGTCGGAATAATAAAGGCTTTTTGATTAGTAAGAAATCCTTCACTATCCCAGGCAAATTCGTTGCGCTTACAAATGTTTGGGTAGATTATTTTACATTCATCAAAAGCGTTCCAGTAAATGCAGGAGCGTAGTTCCCAAAAGAAGCGGCCTTGGTCTGTGCGGGCAATTAACTTGTCCCGCATGGGTTTGAAATGCGCGTAGATTGCCGGATAGGTCGTCGCAAAACACTTCTCCGCCTTGGCGGGAGGAAGGTCAGACCAAGGGTGCTGCTTGTTTTCCGACGATTCAATCTTGATCAAATACTGATCCGCAAAGTTACACTGCCACCGTTTGACATCGCGGCCGCGAAGAAATGGCTTGAGCAATTCGTCTGAAGACGGGTCTTCGGCGATGAGTCGGTCGCGTGTGGCACGGTCTACGACAAAGGCTTCGTTTAAACCGGTTTTAATTCCGTGAGGCTCTTGCAAAACCCCCCGCGCCGCTGCGCCTGACGGCTTGCGTCCGGGGC
>CAZKJH010000146.1:0-2936 GCA_964553035.1 uncultured Lentisphaerales bacterium
CGGGCTCTCCGAGCACGCCGCTTCAGAGAAGATTTGCCATAATTAGAATTGCTGACACCGCGACCCACCGTCCCGACCCACCGTGGGGTGTGATTGCAACGCGTTGCAATCACACAGAATTCAGAATACAGGAGTCAGCCTGTCGTGCGGGGCGACCGCAAAAAACGATGTGGCAACTTTTTGTGTGAATCGAGGACGAGGAGGAAGACGAGAACGAGCGAATCAAACGGAGTGGGTGTTTTCCAACCCACGTCGTGTCGGGAACAGGAATGTCCCCGTTCCGTTCGTTGAAACCACTTCTCAACAAACTCGAAGTTATAGGCAAGAGTAGGAGTTATGGATCAGGTCTTTGTCGGGGGTGTAAGAATCAGGTAAGCCGGAAATTCGATTTGTAAATTCGATCAGTTGGTTTACCCGTCGCATGCCATCGAAGGCCAGCTTAATGAGCTCCGTTTGGGCCGTGGTCATTTCGCCGCCTTTTCCAGAGAGCAGGAGATCGAGGGCACCAGTTGAGACGGTGATGGGCTGGATCATTTCCTGATTAATTTCAGCATAGTGGTCGAGAAGTTCCTTGCGAGTCAGGTTAAAGCCGATGCCGTGGCGCCTTGCAGCAGATTCGATACTAGCGATCGTTTGTCTGTCGGCGTTGACTTGCCCCGCGAGCTTGGCGATCTGGGCTCTTGTTTCGCGCGAGGAGGCCTCAACCATTTTCAGAATACGTTCGATAGAGGCTAGAATCTGCTGTTGCCCCAACTCGACGGGAAGCATGCTTTCATTTTCAATGAGGGTAGCGGTTGCGCGAAGCATCGACGCCATTTTGATTGCATTTTCAAGACGTTTTTGCTTTAACGCCTCAAGTTCGATGTCGTGTGGCGATCCAGAGGGTGTTGGTGCGAATTTTCCGGGAGCATCCTCGTCGGCGAGTGCCCCCGACAAGTCGAGGATTGCGGAGCCTTGCGGCCTCGGGGAGGCGGATTTAATTTCGGTTGCGGGAGTGGGTTTGGCAAGCGGTGGTGTTGTCTCGGGATCCGTCCCGGAAACCTTTTTGTAGGCCGACGTCGTCAAGGAAATGGATTGCAGTCCAGCGTTTTCAATGGCGGTTTTCAATCCTCCGAGTTGTTCCAGCGATAGGGAGGAAGACGAAATCAACTTCCCGAAGACTAAAAATTCTTCGGCGGTGGTTTCCGGGGCGAAGACGACGCCGCCGAGTTTGTGCGCTTGGAGGCGATTGATGAAATTATGGACGGCAGGGTCTTTGGAATCGATCGGCATGCTGTTGAGAAGAAAGGTATTGTCAGCATCGGTCATTTCAACCGTGCCGTACATGGCCAATGCGGTTTCAAGTTGCTCAAACGCTTCTCGGATGGCTAGGGCCGTTACATTGTGTCCCATACCGTACATGCTAGCCTGCTGAATCAGCATGCCGAGGGATCGAAGCAGGGATGTCGCAGTCTGGCTGGGGATTGCATTGTATTTCATGATGCCACTCCTTGGTGTTTTGATTACACACATAAAACAGTGTTGGCTTGATTTAGCCGAGATCGAGCTCGATGGTTTCCGATAAGTTTTCTGGTGGTGAACTTGTCGGCTTTGGGCCTGAGCCCGTCGATTTTCCGCTTGGGTTTGCCGAACCTTTTACGCTCATTCTTGCCGCATTCATATCCTTAAGGCATTCTCGGAGGTCGAGCACGGCTGTATAGCACATGTCTTCAACTTCTTTTCTAGAGGTGAAATCAAGTTCGGGAGAGGCTTTGAGTAGTTCGATACTCGTGAGCAATACAGTTGCGGGTTGGCCGATGGCATGGCAGGTTTCCGACAGGCTTTCCATCATGACTCGATCGCGTTCGAGTTGATACTCGGCGGTTTCGGCTCTGCGCCGATCCGTGCTGTCTATGACGGAGATGACCATGCCGAGTAATTGGTCATCTTCGTTGATGTCCGGCACCACGGAGATCTGTAGAAATCGGTTATATCCCTCCTGGGCGACTTTCTTTTCCGTTGTCCATCTTCCGCCGCTCATCACGGCCTCAGTCATTGGTTTCACGATGGTTTCTCCGTCAAACCACATCTCCAAATTTTGTCCGACCACCCGTGATTCATCGCCTGCTCCGAGCATTGAGATCAGCTTCCGGTTGGCGTAAGTGATTTTGCCACTCAGATCGACGATGCCAATGCCAGAGTCTGTGTTGTCCATCGCATGGAAGGCGGAAAGCAGTGTTTGCTCTGCCTGTCGTCTTGCCTGAACGTCGCGAATCATGTAACAGACATTTTCTTCCGATTCTTTCTTGGTTCCCATTACGATCATTTCAACAGGAATAAACGTTTCCTGAAGCGTGATTGCAAAGGCCTGAATGCGCATGTATCTGCGTTCCTGAATGACGGCGGAGATATTTTTGATCAGCGAGTCTGTGATGCCGGCGATGAGCGAGTGGATGGTCATGTCGCTAAAGGACCCGACGCTACTGTATTCAAAGAAATTCAGTGCTCTATCGTTGTAAGCAAGAATATTTCCAGCCCGATCGGTGACGACGAGAGCGTCGTAGGAGGACTCGAACATGTACTGGTAGTCGATGCCGTCGAAGCCTGAAGTGGTTCCAATGTACCGCCCTTTTGCTGCAGACGAAGGGTCGTACCCTAGAGACCGTATATCAATCTTTAATGTGCGGGTGTTTTCGATATTCATGTGCTCTTTTCGCCTTACTATTCTTTATTGTTGTGGTTGAGCAGAAAGTGTGCCGATCATATTATCACGGTTGCATTATGTTTTATTCGTGCAAGTATATCATCATCTGGACGCTGATCGATCTTTCTTATAGAAAATTTTTCTTCTCGCTAATGAAAGGTTTATTTCTCACAAGTGAGAATGTTTTTTGTTTGGCTGCAGTATAACACAACTTGCTGGCTGTGGACAGCCCGCAAGAAGAGAGTAAAAAGGT
>CAZKJH010000146.1:3036-8433 GCA_964553035.1 uncultured Lentisphaerales bacterium
AGCGCGACCCCTGCGGTATCCTTTTGCCCTCCTCCTGCAAGCAGTCTCTGCTTGCAGGCGTGCTGGCTGTGGACAGCCCGCAAGAAGAGAGTAAAAAGGTAGCGCGACCCCTGCGGTATCCTTTTGCCCTCCTCCTGCAAGCAGTCTCTGCTTGCTGGAGCAACTGGCATACATTCTGCTATAAATATCTCTATTATGCTAGGCAAAGCAAAAAAACAAAAAAAAGATGTTCGTAAATCAGTAACCGATGTCGTTGGTATCGAGGTGGGTGCTGGTCTTGGTTTCGGGACTCCCATTGTGCGCGTACGGCGGGGCGAAGATGGCGTTTCAGAGATTACGGCAGCCAGTTTTGTGCATATTGACACGCGTATCCCAGATCAGGTCTCGGTAGAAAATAAGGATTTGGGTTCCGTCCTCGTTCTGCCCAAACTTTTTCATGCGAACATCGCCGCCATTGCGATTACTTCTGATGATGTCGTGGTGAGGCAATGCGGAAGAGTTGACGATGCGCTTGAGGACAAGGAGAAGGGATCCTACCGAGCGGGTGTTTTTTCGGAAGAAGGCGAGGGGCTTTCGTTAGTGGTTGGCATTCCGGAATATGTAGGCACTTGGGCGGCTGGTCTTTTGCCTGAGGGGAAACGTCCAACGGCCTGTTCGATTCAAGCCTCGCGCCTTGCCAGTATCAACGCATTTGCGGTTTCTGCTGCTTTTTCAGGCACGAACGGAACAGCGTTGCTCCTTTTGGTGGACAAGCGGGTAACGGCCATCGTGATTTTCCATGAGTACAAGATGATTCTCTATCGAGAGCATTCGGTTGGTTCTGACGATATCGGTGAAGCGTTGTGCCGCGACATGAATCTCGACCGCGTTACGGTAGAGAAAATTCTGGAGGATAACCTTGTCGATCCAACGTCGGCATTGGAGCCGGTTTTGGGGCCACTTTTCCGTCAGGTCGAGCTATCGACCGACTATGCACTACGCAAAAATGGCTGTTTCATTGAGCGGTTCTTTCTATTTGGACTCATGTCTGGTGAGCGGTATTGGGTGCAGATTTTCAAGAGCAAGACGGGCGGAAAAATCCTTCCCTCTAATCCGCTTGAGGGGTTCAGATGGGCGGATGGCGCCCAGAAACCGGAAAATTTTGACGAACTGTCTATTCATTTTGTGTCGGCACTTGGTGCTGCTGTAGCTGTTTTGGGGGACGCATGAACCGAACGATACACATCAACTTACTCAAACATTCCGAGCGCCGAAGCCACATGCCGATCCGGACGCTCGTCATGATCCCCGCGATCTCCTCTCTGCTCCTTTTGTGCCTGATCGTATGGGCACTATTCTTGTTTTCAAGAAATGCCGATCTGACATCGAGTCGTGATGATACGCTCTCAAAGAAGGACGGCTTCAAGTCTGCTGAAGCCGATTATAATGCGACGAAGCAACTCGAGGCGATTGCCAAGTCGGAACTCGGGCAATTGGAAAGCTATAGGGGCGCACGGATCGTATTTTCCGATGTGCTTCAACAGTTCCCGACTATTGTTCCTGAAACGATGCAATTAACAAGCCTAGATCTCATGCCGCCGCAACGTCCTGTTCAAGCGAAGGAAGAAAAGAAGCCTGCAAAGCCTGCAGAAGGCAAACAGGTTGCGGATGCCAAGAAAGCCGTCCCGAATGCAATCGCCGTCAGAGAAAAAGTTAACCTCAAGCTTGTTGGACTCGTCGACTCGGCCACCTCTGTCGACGGGTTGAGAACGATGCTTCGGTCCCAGCCTTTTACTAAGCTCATCGTGAACACAGAAATTCCTAAAGGAGGTTTCAGGGTCAGTGGGGACCGCAGCAATAACACGTTCATCTTTGAAGTCAACTGCGAATGCACAGAAAGGGTGTTTAAGTGACAAAGCTCGAATTAATCGCCGCCCTTAAAAATATGCCCCCAGCGATGAAGAGAGTCGTATCTTTTACGGCATTGATGGGTATCGTTTGCATCGGCATGGTGGTCGTATTGATCGTGCCTCAGATGAAGAGATTATCACGTCTTTCTGCCAACTTCGAAGAGGTCAACACGGCCTTCAACCGTGTGCACAAGAACATTTCTGAAATCGGAGATTTACGCAAAGCGGTAGCCGAGGCTGAAAAAAATCTTGCAGAGATGACGAGCGCCGGTATTCTCGAACCGCTTCTCGGCTCCTATGAAATGCGTGCGCTGAGGCTTGTGGCTCCCTTTGCGGCGCAAGCGGGGGTAACGCTGATGCCTGATAGCGTGCGCTGCCTTCCTCTGCTACCGATTTATTCGGCGGAGGCCGTTACGGTAGGTCGTTTCTATGCACGTCAACCCGTTGAATTCTCCGGGAAAGGGTCTTATAGCCAGATTATCGCTTTCCTTGGGGAAATTGAGGCAGAAATGCCCTTCGTTTCCGTTTCTGCGCTCCGCATTTTGGGGCAGCAACGCACTCCCGAGGAACACATCATGTCGATTTCATTGGAATGGCCTGTTTTTGCCGAGAACAAACCGATCGTGAAGGAGGAGAAGGCAAAATGATCAAGAGGTATCACCCCATAAAATTTCGCTCTTTATTATTGACGGTGATTCTGACGGCACTGATCTTACCTGCGTTGGCTGATGATGCTGAGCCGGTTAGCGATTCCTTGGTACCTGTACAAATCGATGAGGTTGGGGAGCAGGCTCTTGACCCATTAGTACCCGTACAAGCCGATGAAGTTGCTGAGCCTGTTCGCGATCCATTTTGGCCCGTGGGTTATACGCAAGGGGGGCCGACATCTTCGGTCGCCGTTGCCGTGGCGGAAGTGACACCTGAAGTGACGCTGGAAATAAGGCCTGTCAGTCAAGAGGAATGGGATAAAGCCAGAACTAAACTCCCGAGGGCCGGTGGAATCTTCATCGGCTCGCATCCCATTTCCAAAGAAAAGGTTGAAAAAATGATGATGGGCGGCAAAGTTTATTATGCAGGCGATCTTCTTGTTCAGACCAATGAATTTGTTGCTTTCACTTGGAAGATAGATGCGATATCATTCAAGTCGACGAAATACGAGCTTTCGCCGGTCACAGCCGAGCGAGTGATGAAGGAAAGTAAATGAGCGTCATACGCTTTTTTTGAATTAGACCATCGTGTCAATGTCCAATAAAGATTAAGGAATAAAATGAAAAACCTGTTTTCCATGTCCGTGTTGATACTGGTGGCACTGATCGCCTTTCACCAACCCTGTGTTTTAGCTCAGGACACCGCAGTCGATGAAACTATCGCGTCTATCCTTAATGATGTCGAAGCGGAACCTGTTGCTGTCGTTGCAGCAGAGCCTGCTGTCGAGAATTCAGCGGACGCTGTTGCCGCTGCAGAGCCGGTTGCTGCTGCAGAGCCGGTTGCTGCTGAAGCCCTCACCGTTGAAGCCCCCACCGGTGCTGACGCTAGGGCTGAGACGGTGAATGAAGATAACGTCGTCGAGACCCCTGTGCCTGTTAACGTCGTCGAGACCGTTGATCCTGTCAATGTCGAGACCCCTGTGCCTGCTGTTCTTGATGATGCCGACGGCGCAGCCCCTGCTCAAACTGATGTTGCGACTCCTGTTGCTGACGAAATGGTCAAATCCGAACTTCCGATTCACGTCATCAACAATGGTCATGAACCCTCCTCTCCTGATGCGGAGGGGGCCGTGAATGTCTCAATGGATTTTGATCAGTCCCCGTTGCCCGAAGTGATCCGGGCGTTTCGTGACGCATCGGGTGCCAACATCATTTCCGGATGGACGAACACGACCTCTCATCTCGTGAGTGTGCGTCTTAACAACGTCGAGTGGCGTATGGGACTCAGTGCCATTGTCGCCTCCTACGGGCTCGAACTCAAAGAGGAACCCCGCGGATCTTCCATCTACGTCATACGGGAGAAGGTTACGATTGCGTCTGAGTTGCCTCTTTTTACGGAGACCTTTGAACTCAAACATGCGAGAGCCGATGCTATCTCTGCCATCTTCAAGAATACCTTAGGCCTCGCCGACCTCGCCTTCGAGGCGACGAATGCGGCTGCACGAGCCAATAGTGCGACTCGCTCCAAGTCGATCACCGCTGCATTCCCCTCCGCCAACATTGTTGTGGTCAAGGGTACCGAGGAGGAGCTTGAGAGCTGCCGAGCCATTGTTGCGGCACTCGATGTGCCTACACGCCAAGTTTACATCGAGGCGCGCTTCGTGCGGCTGAGTTCTTCAGCCAGCAAAAAGTTGGGGATGAAATGGGATTCGCTGGCGGACTGGGGGGTCACGTTGGAGAATATGAGCGCGGGTTATGAGAGAAATAATGGGGTTTTAGCTAGATACAACACCGGAGGATCGGAGCTTCGTGAAACAGACTATATTTTTAAAGGAACAGCCATTTCTGAGCCGCAGATCACTTCTGAAACTGATTCAGACGCAAATGTCACCACTTCTTTCATGGGGAATAAGTTTGTCGATCCAGTTTATGTTAAAAGAGAAGTTCCAATTCTTCTTAATTCAGGCGCAGTAGGGGCCGCACCGGCTGCAGGCCGATCGGCAGAAAGCATGGGTTGGAAAAAAGCTTCTGGATTTGGCGGCCAACTTTCAGTAGATCAGTTTCGCCTAGCCATCAGCGCGTTCGAGCAGATGGACGGTGTACAGATGTTCTCGAATCCGAAGATCATCGTCGAGAACGAGACGATCGCAATGGTCGACATGACGACCAAAGAACCTTATATCGTTCTAAAAACAACATCCGGGACGACCGAATCTCCGGGCGATACGACCACTTCGGAACTGGGTACGATTCCCGGCAAGAATGAGAGCTGGGTTGGTGAAGCTTTCTTTAGCTATGGCATCACGCTCACAGTCACGCCGCGCATTAGCCCCACAGGACTCATTACCGTGGAAATCGCCCCCGCCATCAGTAGCTTGGATAGTTATAAGACGATGAAAGATGGTAACACGTATCCTGTTATTCAGATGCAAAAACTCGATACCACGTTCACGATGGGCGACGGCAGAACGGCGGTCATCGGCGGCTTGACGGAAACAACCGAAGGTAATGTCGATTCTGGAATCCCGCTACTCCGTAAAATCCCCTGGATTGGCCCACGACTGTTCGGTTGGAAATCGAGGGAGAAGACGCAGTATGAGATTATCGTGTTCGTGACGGTCGGCATCATCGATGGCATGACAATCGAGCAGGACGCTGGTATGCCGAAGAATGCGGTTCTCGGCCGAGGACTTTTCGATGGCTCGGTCAAGGAACCGGGTGATCGGACGGACGAGGAGATGTTTGATCTCGAGCACAAGCCGGCGAAGGGATATCGGATCAAGTAGAAAAGTGGCCAGTGGCCAGTGACTAGTACATTGTACAGGCAGAAATGACGGTAATTTTCAGGTAGAGTACATGAT
>CAZKJH010000147.1:0-8428 GCA_964553035.1 uncultured Lentisphaerales bacterium
GGGTGACATAAGCCCTCCGGCGGACGAGCAGGGCCTCTTTTGACTGGACCAACATATCCCGCCCAGGGGCACGTGTAACTTGCCCTCCGGCGGACGAGCAGGTGCTGATCCGTCCTCTAGTACTCTGTACAGCGCGTATTGGTAAGACAAGATTACAAGATTTACAAGATTAAGTTCTTGGTTTCAATATTGTTAATCATGTACTCTACCTGAAAATTACCGTCATTTCTGCCTGTACAATGTACTAGCCTGATGCGAATGTAATCTTGAACTTTTGGGCGAGATTACGGTGACATCGTTGCACGAGAACAGGCAGGCTACCTTTGACGTAGCAAAGGTGTCAGTGCACAGGAAAGATTCATCATGCTCCCAGTGTGTCAAGTCTCTACCCCCTTTCTCTCGGCTAGGGCCTAACACCTACTCGCGCTACCGCGTTTATGCTCCCAGTGTTGGTGGCATCCTGCTCAAAGGTGACTTGCTCAAACCGCGTTATGTTGCGTCTTTAAAATCAATTATCCCTAAAATGAAGAGAAATGGTTTCCACGCAACATAACGCCGCTCGCAACATAAGTCGACAAAGTTCGCGACAAAGGGATCGCAATGGCACGATCTAAGGGCGGTGCTTCACTATCTCATAGGTCAGGATTGTGCAAGATGAAAATTGGTTTTGTGCATGGCTTTTCGGTTGTTTGCATGGTATTATTAAGAACCTTAAGGAGAGAAAAAATGAAAACGCAGAAAATTGGACAGTGGAGATGGTGGTTGGGTCTTGTCGTGTGCACAGGCTTCTGTCTGCCTTCTTCAGGAGAAGTGTTCATTGTCAAGGATGGCAAACCACAATCGGAGATCGTTATTTCGGAGATGCCGCCGCGCATGACTAAGCTGGCAGCCAACGAACTGCAAACCTATATTGAAAAGATCACCGGCACCACGCTTCCTGTCGTCACGCAACCGACGAAGGGGGTTCCAGTACAGATCTATGTTGGGCAAAGCGCACACACTGACCGTCTGAATGTGAAGGACGACGGATTGAAGTATGACGCCTTCCGCATGGTGTCCGGCCCCAGTTGGCTGATTCTGCTCGGACGCGACAGCGATTTCCAGGAGCCGCATACGTACATCAAATCAGGAGAAAGAGGACAGCAAAACTACGAGGAGTGGGATAAATTGACGGGTGGGACGTTCGACAACCCGATGGCCGCAGCGCCCTATTATGACTTCAATCCAGGCCTTAAGCTCTCGGCCTCCGATCAACGCGGCTCGTTGAATGCCGTGTATGAATTCCTGCGAATGCAGGGCGTGCGCTGGTTTTCCCCGGGTGAGATTGGAGAGGTTGTGCCTCGTGCGGCCAGCATCGCCGTGCCGAAGCTCGACACCACCGTTCGTCCTGATTTTCCGCTCCGCAACCTCTCCATCATGTACAATGATTTCGGACGCGGTTCGGCGGACTACATCATGTGGCAATTGCGCCTGGGAGTCGGTGGCGGCAAGGAGCTGGTCGGGATCGGCAGTGGGTTTGGGCACGGCATGAGAAACGTGCACTGTCGCAACAAGGCGCATCCGGAATGGTTCGCACTCCTCGAAGGCAAGCGGGCGACGAACACCGCCTACGGACAGGGCGAACCCTGCCTTTCGTCGGAAGGACTTTACGAGGCTACGCTGAAGTACGCTCAGGCTTTATCCCGGATTTATCCCGATCAGCGAATGATAGATTTGGGGCCGATCGATGGCTACGGCAATCTGTGCCAGTGCGACCTGTGCAAGGATAAGGGGACCTTCGACCGGGGCTGGAATGGTCGCATGTCGGACTATGTGTGGGGCTTCGTCAATCGTGTGGCCACGGAATTATACAAGACGAATCCGGATCGCGTAGTGAACATGGTGGCGTATTCCGGATACCAGTTGCCGCCGCTGAACATTGAGAAGATGAGCCCCAACGTGACGGTCACCATCTGCCGATGGCGGAGCGAGTTCGGGGACAAGGAGAAGCGGGATGGGTTCCGTAAACTCACCGAGAGCTGGCTGGAGAAGTTGCCATCAAAGGAAATCTATATCTGGGATTATTACCTACACAGTCGGCCTAACGGCTCTTGGGAGGGCGTTCCGGTTTACTTTCCCCACCTGATTGCCGAGGATCTGAGTTATCTCAAGGGCAAGTCCAAGGGCGAATTCATCGAAATTCAGGAATACTGGCGCGATTCCAAGTTGAAATGGAGTGCCATGGCCGCCAACCATCTCAACGTTTACGTTACCGCTCAGCTCTATTGGAATGCAGACCAAAATCTGGATGCGGTGTTGGCGGACTACTACGAGAAGTTCTACGGTCCGGTTGCGGCGGAGATGAAAGCTTTTGTCGACTACGCGGAAGCAAACTGGACAGTTGCTCCTAAGGACGCGAAAGTCATTGATCAGCTTGCTGCGCTGCTCACGGCCGCGCAGAAGAAGGCCGGCGACACGATTTACGGCAAGCGCGTTGAGATGCAGTCCGCCTTCATACAGCCGCTGATCGACAGACGTGATACCATTGCGGTGGGGCGCAAGGGTGTACCGGTGATGCTGGCCAAGAAGCAGGATAAGGCCGACTTGACACTCGACGGAAAGCTCGATGATCCTTTCTGGAAGGATGCGGAAGCATATCCGCTGCGTGATCTGGAGAACGGCAATGCACCTGAGCATCTGGGCTCGGTCAAGGCCGTTTGGGCCGAGGACAGCCTGTATCTGGGAATTGTGTGCGAGGACTCGCATATGAAGAGCCTTAATATCGGTTCCAAGGAGGATGAGAACACGAACATTCTCAACGGCGACAATGTTGAACTGCTGATCGAAACACAGACGCATTCCTACTACCAAATTGGCATCAGTCCGTCTGGAGCGATGGTCGATCTGGACCGAAAGGGAGGGATCAATACCTTGTGGTCTTCGCAGGCGAAGGTGGCAGCTCACGTCGGGGACAATACTTGGACACTAGAAGTCAGGCTGCCAGCCGCAGGCGCCTCGCAAGAATCGCTTGATTCGCTGCACGGCATCTCGGGCGACATACCAACAGAAGAGCAGCCGTGGTTCATCAATGTCTGCCGCCAGCGATTGCGTGGCGAGGCAAGGGAACTATCGGCATTCTCGCCGACCGGGTCAGCGGCTTCATTCCATGTAGTAAACAAATTCGGAAAACTTGAGATCAACGATGCAAAATAAACTAGCCCGTCTGTTGAGAAGGAGACTCACAAAATGAAAAAGATATTGGGACTGACCCTTTTTTCAGCCCTGCTGTGTTTCACTACTGTGCGAGTTGATGCTGCAGAAAATACTAAGCCCGATGTGGGTGAAGCTCCGCAGGTGGTTGCGAATTCAGCAGAAGGAAAAGTCGAGGCTTCTCTTGTCAGGATGCGTGAACTTGTGAAGTCGCGCAAATGGGCTGAACTGATCGAACAGTTCAAGGACGAGGATCTTGCAGCCTGGACAGCAGGCTTCAAGGATAAAAGTGTCGCAACCGTGAAGGTTGCGGAGGCTTCCCATCAGCGAGGGCTCGCGTATATAGGCATCAAGGACGGTGCAAAAGCTGAAAATGATTTCAAACTTGCGGTGGCGCTGTTACCGACCAAAGGTGATTACTGGTTCAATCTTGCCGATGCATACGTGCTCCTGAAAGATGATCCGAAGGCTGTTGATGCCTACAACAAGGCATTCGAGTGTGCCGGAAAATCCAACAACTTTTGGATGCCGTTAAGTGCTACCATCAATTCGGCATCAATCTTCCTTAAACAGGAGAAGTATCAGGAAGCGATTGAGGTGATGAAGCGATATGACGACAACGATATCAAGGAGATGGCTCCGGTGTGGGGGGATAGGATGCGTGCCGTCAATGAGCAGATCAATGTCAAATTTGGCGATCAACTCAATTCCATGCTGGTGGTTTTGTCCGATAATGGAAAGTCGGACTACCAGATCATCGTACCCGAGAACTATCCGACTCCTGCCATTGAGGCGGACATGACGCAGGTGGCGCGTCTTGTCCAGACTGCATTCAAAGCCAACGGTGCTGATCTGTCGGTTGTGACAGAATCTGCACGCGATACTGCCAAACCAGGAATTTTTCTTGGTGACACCGAATTCGCGCGAGCCAATGGCGTCGACATTGCGCAGCTCAAGGATTGGAGCTATGTTTTTAAAGCGATTGGACGTGACATCATTATCGTCGGCCGCGATGAATCCGCACCGGGGAGAGGGGTGGATACCCCTGATGCATCTGGTTTCGATAGGATCGGAACTGCGAAAGCGGCAACGGACTTCCTGCAAAGCTATGCCGGGACGCGATTTCTTTATCCCGACAATAGTGCATGGAGTACGCTTGCGAGTGTCGCTAATGTCGACCTGCTCGCAACGCCAACCATCGAATATCTCCCGACACCCAAGATTGCGGTGCCTTTGAATCTCGACATCAAGAAAACCCCCGTCCTAGAGTATGATGTTGCCTCTCCTCCCACTACCGGCTTCTATCGTCTGGCACAGAATCGATTTCCGGTGGTTGACTCCACGTTTGGCGGACACACCTGGCATCGCGCAATCCCGTCCGATGAGGCGACTTTCGCCGCCCATCCCGAATACTTCGCTCTGCTCGGTGGCAAGCGGGTTGTAACCGGCGGCGGAGCGCAGGTGCAGTACTGTATTTCCAACCCCGATGTACAGGATCTCCTTTACAAGGATCTTGAGAAGCATTTCAAGATGGGTTATCAGGTTACTGATCTCGGACAACCCGACGGATTCCGCGGATGTCAATGTGATTCCTGTAAGCAACTATTCAATACCGGTTCCGACTGGAGTGAAAAAGTCTGGATCCTCCACCGCAATCTTGCTGAACGCGCCTATAAGGAATTTCCAGATCGCATCGTCTCTATCGCCGTCTACGCAATCACAGAAACGCTTCCCAAGACCTTTCAATCGTTTCCGCCAAATGTACGGCTTATGCTCTGTGGCACCAAGGACTCGGATTTCAGAGACTGGAAAAACTTCGGAGCACCACAGGGATTTTCGACCTATCTCTATTATTGGTGCCCGAACATGATGCCGCGCTACTTTCCAATGCGGACACCTCTCTACGTCGAAACCGCGGCCAACAGGTTGATGGCGGCCAATGTCCACTCCATCAGCCGCGATGGAAACGGCGGTATCGCCTACGGTCTGGAAGGACCTACCTACTACACCATGGGACGCATGTTCGATGGCCCTGGCATCCACACCGCCAAGGAACTCGTTATTGAGTTTGTTAATGCAGCCTTCGGTAAATCCGCACCGGCCATGATGAGTTTCTACGATCAGCTTTACAAGTCTCTGGAAATTTATTCCCGCTATATGGCTACGCGTGAGGATGGGTGGAGCTACATTGACATCTATGGCCGCGGCCACAAACATCTTTCCAATCCTGAGGGCATCATCGCGTTCCTGTACCCCATGGAACTGATCAAAGCACTCGAGAAACAGTTGGCTCTGGCGGAAAATTCCGAAAATAGCCCCAAGGTAGAGATGCGTCTGGCACTGGTACGGAGCGAGTTCGATTATCTCAAGGCCGTCGTTAATGCTGTCCATCTCTATAACGCCTATCAGGCATCTTCGGATGCTGAATCGCTTGAACGTCTGTTGAAGTCCATTGACGACCTGCGGTCTTTTGTCGACAAGCTGTACGCCAAAGGCAATGGCCTTAAGGGCTGGGCCTGTTCCATGTTCCCGCCCAATGGGCACAGCGCCGATCATCTCAAACTCAGGTACAACGGGTACCAGGAACCCTACGTGAATTCCTTCCTGAACTGGGATACCGTTTCAAAACGTCAGGCACCGATGGCCGACGCAAAAAACATGGTCTCCAGCTACGCCAAGGAACCGGTGAAGATCGATTCTCCTCGCTGGGATAGCGTCAAGCCCCAAGCACTTTCATCGACGAATCCGTCCAACACCAAGCCCTTGGACACTCAGGTGCGGGTGATGTATGATGATGCCAATTTGTACATCCGGTTCGATGACGCTCTGCCTCCGGACGCCACTGCGGAAGCGGTCGAGAAGGAACGTGTCGAAGCCTATCTTGTGCCGGTGGTCGGCTCTCCGGTAAGCTACCGGTTTTCTGCCGGACTCAATCCGGCCTCTCGAGCCCAGGCGGCGCGCGGTCTTATTGAAGACATGATGAACTTGGACTACGGAAAGTTTGACGCAATGTGGACGTGTGAATGGACGCATACTGCAATTCATGACACTCAGGCAAACCGCTTGTCTGTGATGATGACTATCCCTCTGAAGTCGATTCCTCCGGCAGTAGCCTCGCCAGACGCAAACTGGTATGTCAACTTCCAACGCACGAACCCTGCAGGTGCCGCAGCAGGAGAGACTTGCGTCTGGTCCGTGATCCCGGGCGGAACGGGTATCGAGGATCCGCGCGGCAACGGCGAACTGTCGTTCTCTGGAGAAGGGTCTCCTGCGGGATCGGCGAAGAATCCGATGGAGAAGTGGCGTGACGAGTACAACGGTAAAATGGGGGATATGCCAGCCGAATGGAAGAAGCTTCCCAACCTGTTGCCGACTCCTCTTGGGCCTTGGTTTTTCCGTCAGGATCCCACAGAACAGGGAATCAAGGAAAACTGGTTTGCACAAGATGCGACTCCAGCAGAATGGACACCCGTAAAGGTGCCTGGGTTCTGGGCTGAGACTGAAGCCGTCGGCAACTATCAGGGCATTGGCTGGTATCGTACTAATTTCACGCTGCCAGCAGAATGGAAGGGCAAGTCCCTACGCCTGCTGTTTGGATCTGTCGACGAACAGGCGTGGATTTACGTCAACGGAAAACTCGTCCGCGAACACAGTGAGAAATCCGAGGGCAAGGAATTTGGATTGCTCTGGGAGGAAGCGTTTACTGCTGATGTCTCTCCGGAATCACTTAATTATGGCAAGGACAAAGAGAATGTGCTGGCTGTCCGGGTTAACAATTCGGCCATGAACGGAGGCATCTGGCGTCCAGTGATGGGATGCGCGGTGGAGACGAAGTGAACTAGGAAGTGCTGAAGTTCGGGAGTGCGACCGACGACCGTTTTTTTGACTTATAACGTAAAATTATAATACAATGAACACATGGAAGATAAAATGGGAAATATCTTTGCGGATACTAATAGCCATATTGTCAAGCGCACTGCTTTCAACTGTTGCTGCTGCGGTCGTGGATAATGACAAGATCTCAGACGTTAACGAAAAGCTGATCATGAACTACTATATTAGTGCGGACGGCAACGATTCACACAGTGGGACGGCGTCCGATCAGGCGTGGGCCACGCTGGGTAGGGTCGCGGCCGTGGCTTTGGGCCCGGGCGACCGCGTATTGCTGGAGGGCGGACATGTGTTTTCCGGCACGCTGGAACTGGGTGCTGGGTGCAAGGGGACGAAGGAAAAGCCGGTCGTGGTGACATCATATGGAAAAGGCCGTGCGGTAATCTACGGAGGTGACGGCGATGCGGTGCGCATTGTCGGCGCATCATGCGTAACAATTGAAAACCTGATGATCCTAGGGTCTGGGCCTATGACCAACAACAAGGGCTCAGGCATCTTGCTGCGGAAGTCTAACGACGTAAATGTGGACAGCATCGAGACCAGCGGATTCCAGCATGCCGGGATATTTATCGACGTATGCCAGGATGTGCGGATCACCAATGTGTATGCGCACGACAATGGTTTTGCGGGCATTCTTGCCGGATATTTCTATGACGGAAAGCCGGATGCCGAGCCTAGCCGGAACATATACATAGGCTACTGCCGGGCTCTGAACAACTTCGGCAATCCAAATAAAAAAACCTATGTCAGCGGCAGCGGAATCAATTTGTGGTACGTACATGGTGGAGTCATCGAGTATTGCGAGGCCGCCTATAATGGCTGGGCTATGGAAAACCCCGAAGACAACGGGCCAGTGGGCATCTGGTTGGCGTTCAGCCGGAATGTCGTCATCCAGTATTGCGTGTCCCACGACAACCGGAGCCCCAAGGGGGACGGCGGAGGATTTGATTTCGACAGCGGGTGTCATGACTGCATCATGCAATACAACTATTCCTACGGCAATGCCGGCTGTGGATTTCTCCTTTGCCCTTATCTTCCAACACCCGACCACGGCATTTCGAATTGCACCGTGCGCTTCTGCATCAGCGAAAACGACGGCCAGCAGTCGCACAGGAACAGCGTGTATGTCTTCAACAGCGCCAACCAGAAGAATATACAGATATACAACAACGTATTCTACAACGAGGCCGGACGCGGATGTATCGGCTCAACTGGTGGCCTGTCCGAAGCTTTTGCCTTCCGGAACAACCTGTTCATAACGCGGGGTAACGGCTCGTTTGTGCGCGGCGCTGGAGAGGCCCTCTTTCAAGGCAATGCGTATTGGAATCCTGACGGACCCGGCAAATGG
>CAZKJH010000148.1:0-8423 GCA_964553035.1 uncultured Lentisphaerales bacterium
CTAAGTAATTTAGCGGTGTTCCTAATCGTACGCGTAATCATAATCTCTCTGCTGGAATCGATTACGATTACGATTAAGATCGGAACGGCGCTTAAGTTAGTGCCATTCGGGACAGGCGTCTGAAAACGTGTAGGTTACAGGCGGAACAGCCCCGAGGCCAGCGTTTTCGAACCGACGAAATCGTAGCGAGTTGAGGACTGTGGACTTCGACCTTTGCCGAAGAGAACCTCTGGCGCGACCGCTTCGCCGATGTGCCGTTCGAGGACAAGGGCGGTTCACATCCGACCCGCTATTATCAGGACATCGCCGTCGAACGGGTGATGGAGGCTATCGCATCAAACAAGACTCGCATCCTACTCACACTCGCCACGGGCACGGGCAAGACTTTTATTGCGTTTCAGATTGCTTGGATGCTGTTTCACGCCCGCTGGAATTTGAGCGTCTCGCCGAGCGGCGTAGTCGCAGCCGTCCCGTACTCGACACCATCAAGGCAAGAATTGAGGAGTTGCTCCCCATGACACCTCCAAAATCCTCGCTCGGCAAGGCACTCAACTACGCCGCGAATTACTGGGATCGGTTGATTCGCTTCGTGGACGATCCCCAGGCCGGTATCGATAACAACTCGGCGGAGAACGCCATTCGACCGATTGCGCTGGGACGCAAGAACTGACTCTTCATCGGAGATCAACGTTCGGGCCATGCGGCGGCGAACCTCATGAGTGTGATCTGCACTTGCAAACGCGCAGGAGTGGAGCCCTACGCCTACCTGCTCGACGTCATCCGCCGCCTGCCCTCGATGAAGACAACCGAGCTCGCGCAACTACTCCCGACGGAATGGAAGCGGGCGCACGAAGCCCTTGCGGAACCCACGCCCGCACAGCTGTAGCCAAGATGGAGTTCGCCGGCTTACGTACTGGGCACGGTTGCCAGGCCGTTCTGCCTGCCGTCGTTTTAGCGAAGGCGGAAGCGCTAAGCCCGATCTCCCAAAATTCCACTTCACGGCCGGATCGCTCGCCATGGGCTACACGATCAGCATGCAGTCGCCATAGCTGTAAAAGCGGTACTTATCTTGAATCGCCTCGTGATACGCCTTGAACACAAGTTCCCGGCCCGCAAGCGCACACACCATCATGAGCAGGGTTGAGCACGGCAGATGGAAATTGGTGAGCATGGCATCGACAGTTTTGAATTGATAAGGTGGATAGATGAAGATCGAACTCCGACCCTGCCCGGCATTCACAGAGCCATCTTCGTTAGCGCAGGTTTCAAGCGTCCGCACACTGGTACTACCCACAGCAAACAGACGCTTCCCGGCTGCCTTGACCTTGTCGATGGCCTGCGCCGTCGATTCGGGGATTTCAAAGCGTTCGGCATCCATGACATGGTCTTCAATCATGTCAACCTTGACCGGACGAAACGTCCCCGGCCCCACATGCAAAGTCACAAAGGCCGTTTCAACGCCCTGACACGTGATCTTTTCAAGCAACTCCTTCGAAAAATGCAAGCCAGCCGTCGGTGCCGCAACGGCACCCGTTTCACGCGCATAGACGGTCTGGTAACGCGCCTTGTCCACCTCAACCCGTGAATCGTGGGCACTACGGTGGATGTACGGCGGAACAGGTGGGACGCCATGCTCTTCGAGAATTTGGAAGAGACCGCCCACGCAGTCTATCTTCAAATCGATACGACCATCCTCGCTCCGTCCGACGACCTCCGCCTGAATCTTGCCGTCGGCCAGAACCATCACGAGGCCTACTTTCGCCGGTCTTGAACTGCGGCACAGAGCCGACCAAGCGCCCGGGTGTGCGAGCGAGGGTTCGACAAGAAGGATTTCGACCTTGCCCGAGGTGTCGCTCCAGTTTCCGAACGCCCGTGCGGAAAACACCCGCGTATCGTTCAGGATCATTAAGTCGCTCGGCTCAAGATAGTCGAGAATGTCTGCCACATGCCGATGCTCAATCTGGCGAGTATCACGATGCAACACCAGCATTCTCGAAATACCCCGCTGCGGTGGAGGCACTTGCGCAATAAGTTCTTCTGGGAGTTGATAGTCGAAATCAGAAGTTTTCATTGGTGAGACCAATCTTTGAATATCCGACGCCCAATAACGTCATGTTGGCAACGCCATAAGCTAGCAAAAGCCAATGCTTCGTCCTCGTTTCTCGATTCGTAAATAACTTTTTCAACATCGCTAAATTCTCAAAATAACCCGTCGCCTAGAGTGTCACAGCGTGATGTATTTCACTTAGTTTAAGTGTAGCGTATTGCGTATCACTGAAACAACCAAAAAAGGAGGTTTTATAAAATGGCGTGACTAAGTCCAGTAAATCGTTTCTGCAAAATATTTCTGGTGTAGACAAACGTTATGCTCAGTGCTAAAGTCTAATTCGTTTTTGGTGCGGCATCGTTTCACGCAAAAAAATTCTCGGGGTTGAAACGGCATCCGTGCCGAAAGAGAGAGCAATATGATACAAAAGCAGAAAATCATGTCTATCGGTGCCCATGCAGATGATGTCGAAGTAGGCACGGGTGGAACACTGGCAAAGTTTCAGGAACAGCACTACGAAATCGTCTATGTTATGTCCACAAACAACATGTCGGGCTGCGTCAGTGAATTGCAGCCGGATGGTTCGATCAAGCGCTGGCTGGAAGGCACCGTCCCGATGATGGCACGCAGAAAGCGCGAATGCGGTGACGCTGCCGCTCTTCTGGGAACGACACCGATTCATCTAGACCACCCGCAACGGCATTACACGGGTGGCAACGATCAACAGGTGGAATTGCGCTATGGCTGCAAACTTCCTGCCGGGGTTCCGGAGAATGTTCCCTCAATTCTGACTGCATACGAAGACGCGGCCAGCCGTAAACGGCTCGTAGATCTGATTCTTGAGCACGATCCGGCATGCATTTTTTCTCATGGAATCGTCACCACCAATGTTGAGCATTTTGCCACTGCTCTCCTCGTAACGAAGTGTTACTGGGAAGCTGTTGCAGCCGGATTCAAAGGTGCCTACTTGCAATGGTATGAGGATTATTCCTCGTTTGGATTGCGCCACACACAATGGGACACCTACGTCGATATTTCCAATTACCTTGACAAAAAAATGGAGCTGCTTGGGAAGCATGCCTGTCAGATGCCAACTGCCCATTACCCAGATCACGGTCACAAACTCAGAGTCATGAAGAACGGTGTTGCGTGCGGCTGCACGGCGGCGGAAACATTCACCTGGGTGAGCCAAGATCGCCGCCCCGACCTCGATGGCACACTAGCCTGCTACAGTCCGCTTCTCGCAGAACTGAATCATCACACAAAGGCTTAGTCGGCGTGCTAAAGTTCCATTTGTTTTTGCGCGACATGGTGTCACGCAAAAACAAGGTTTAAATAAATTAAAACGGCATTTGTGCCGAAAGGGAGAAAAATGTAATGCAAAAGCAGAAAATCATGTCTATCGGTGCCCATGCAGATGATGTCGAAATTGGCTCGGGTGGAACACTGGCAAAGTTCAAGGATCAGCGCTACGAGATTGTTTATGTTATGTCCACAAACAACATGTCGGGCAGCGTCAATGAATTGCAGCCAGATGGATCAATTAAACACTGGGTGGAAGGCACCGTCCCGATGATGGCACGCAGAAAGCGCGAGTGCGGTAACTCTGCTGCTCTTCTGGGAACCACACCAATTCACCTCGATCACCCGCAACGGCATTACACAGGTGATCATAACCAACAGGTAGAATTGCGCTATGGCTGCAAACTTCCTGCCGGGGTTCCAGAGAATGTTCCCACGATTCTGACTGCATACGAAGACGCAGCCAGCCGTAAACGGCTGGTGAATTTGATCCTCGAACACGATCCCGTATGTATCTTCTCTCATGGAATAATTTGCAGTAGCATTGAACACTGCGCCACGGCCATACTGGTGACGAAGTGTTACTGGGAAGCGGTTGAAGCTGGGTTCAAGGGTGCCTACTTACAATGGAATGAAGATCAAACTGCGTTCGGAGTGCGCAACTCGCAATGGGACACATATATCGACATCTCTAATTACCTTGATAAAAAGATGGAACTGATTGGGAAGCATGCCTGCCAGATGCCGACTGCGCATGACCCGAACCATGGCCACAAACTCAGAGCATTGAAGAATGGCGTTGCGTGCGGCTGCACCGCAGCAGAAATATTCACCTGGGTGAGCCATGATCGCCGCCCCGACCACGACAGCACTGATGTCTGCTTCCTTCCGCTTCTCGCTGAACTGAATCATCATACGAGGGCTTAGTCGGACTGGCACATAAAACCTCGGTTATTTTTTAGCCGCAGATTGACGCAGATTAGCGCAGATGTGGGTGGAAAATTTCAAACAGGGATGTACACGATAAACAGGATAAACTCCTCAGCTATTCTGTACATCCTGTTCTATTGACGGTAAAAGTTTAACCATAAAACTTCAAGAAACTTGGGTGTGATATCGAGATATCAATTTCATCCGTTTTTTGATAAACTCCCCTAAATCTTTGCTCTTTGGAACGTCTAAAGTGCAGATCTGGAGTTATTCATGTATTCAATTCTTATTTCTCTCGTAGTCGCTACCGCTGTGTTCATAGGATTCTGGCAGGGTGGCATCAGCCATTGGGCTTGGTCGATCTTGTGGGCGCTTCTCGCACTGGCAGGCACGATGGTCAGCATCAACCTCATCCTTCGCAAGCGCATCATGGCCGTAATGTCCGAAATGCAGGCGATGCTTATGGAAGGACAGAAACAAATTCAAGTACGCATGAATGTCTACCAGAACAAACCGGTAGGTGACCCCAAGCGCGTGATGGCGGAAATGGAAAAATTTCAGAAAAAGCTTCTGACACAAGCCATCGAGCACACCGCGAAACTTGAACCGTTCCGCAAGTGGACACCGCTTTTTGGGCGCCAACTTAATACCACGCGGATGCAATTCCATTATCAAATGCAGGAATTTAAAAAGGTCGATGAATTGATGCCGAAATGCCTCATCATGGACCCCATGAGCGCCTGCATGAAAATTGCACGTCAGTTTACGAACAAGGTCGCCGTCGAGGAAATTGAAAAAACCTTCCAAAAGGCAAAGACTCGTCTCAAGTACAACCAGAGTGCCCTCCTCTACGCGCTGATGGCTTGGATCTACGTCAAAAACGAAATGTCAGAGAAAGCGCACACACTGCTCATCAAGGGCTGCGATGACAATGAGAACGAGACGCTCAAGCGCAATAAAGAACGTCTAGCAAACAACAAGGTCAAAGAGTTCTCTAACGGGAATTTCGGCGATGAATGGTATGCGCTTTTTCTTGAGCAACCCAAGATCCAAACGCGTCGGCAGATGCCGCGAATGGACGGACGGCCGTTCTAGTCTGGTCGATTCCGCGGTTTTTAGACACGATTACAAGATTAGCAAGATTGTGAAATGCCCTTGTCTTGAAGCCTAAATTCTTTCTGCCTCTACACCACGCCTAACACGCTATGGACACGAATCCGCTCTACCGCCTCGCCGAATTTCCACAGTTCAATAAAATTCTTCCTGAACATGGCGTTGCAGCCGTGCGAGCGCTGATTGCCGACGCTGAAAAAGCTGTTCTTGTCGTTGAAGCAAATTGCCCTGCAACATGGGATGGGCGCATCAAAGCAGTGCGCGACGCCACGACACCCGTCTGGCGTACATGGGGTGTTATCGAACACCTCATCAGCGTCTCAAATAACGAGGCGTGGCGAAAAGTCGAAGAGACGCTCCAGCCGGAGATCGTCGCGTTCACCATGCGCGTAATGCAGAGTCGCCCCCTCTACGATGCCCTTTCTTCATTACAAGATTCGGAGACATTCGTTTCTCTCGACGAGGGTAAAAAACGTGTTATTGCGAGCACACTCCGCTCGGCACGCAACAGTGGTGTCGGCCTCGAAGGCGAACAGAAGACTGCTTTTAACGCGATCATCAACGAATTGTCCAGTCTTTCGATGAAGTTCTCGAATAACATTCTGGATGCAACAAAAGCATTCTCGCTGACACTCAAGGACAAGGCGGATGTCGTTGGCCTTCCAGTCACCCTGCTCGAAGCCTGTGCACAGGCAGCCAATGCGGCAGGTGAAAAGGATGCCTCTGCCACCGAAGGCCCTTGGCGCATTACTCTAGAGTACTCGGTCTACGGCCCGTTTATGCAGTATTCCGAAAGACGCGACTTACGTGAAACCCTTTATCGCGCCAACATCGCCCGCGCCTCCGAAGGGCCGCTTGATAACCGGCCCTTGATCGAGCGTATTCTCTCGCTACGGAAGCAAATGGCAGAAGCCCTCGGCTACCAAAATTATTCAGAACTCGGCCTCTCCTCCAAAATGGCCGCCAAGGCTGATGCCGTCTATTCGATGATCGACACGATCGGCGATGTCTCGATTGCTAAAGCACATGAGGAACTGGCTGAGCTAAAAAAGTACGCTCAATCCTGCGGATTCGCTGATGGGCCTCTGATGAACTGGGATCTGTCCTACTGGGCAAGACATCAAGTCGAGACACTTTATGGCTATTCCCCGGAGCAACTGCGTCCCTACTTCCAACTCGAAAAAGTTCTCAACGGACTTTTTAAACTCGTCGGCAAGTTGGCTGGTGTTAAGATCGTTCCAGCGGATGGCATGGAACCCGTCTGGCATCCCGACGTTCGCTTCTTCCGCATGACCGATGCCGCCGACACCACGCTCGCCTGGTTCTATCTTGATCCTTACAGCCGCCCGGAAACGAAGCGTGGCGGCGCGTGGATGAACGAATTTCAGACGCGCGAAGTGCTCCCCGACGGAACGGTGAAACTTCCTATTGCACTCATGGTCTGCAACCAAGCGATTCCTTCAGGCGGCAAACCTTCCTGCATGTCACCGATTGAGATCAGCACGCTTTTCCACGAATTCGGCCATGCCATCCAGCACATGCTAACTACCGTTGATATCCCTGAAGCGTCCGGCATCAACAACGTCGAATGGGATGCCGTGGAAGTGGCCAGTCAGTTCTTAGAGAACTGGTGCTCGCGGCCTGAAATTCTTCGCGATCTTTCCTGCCATGTCGACACCGGCGAGAAGCTCGACGACGAAACACTCGCCTGCATCAAAGCCTCTGAAACGCACCATGCCGCGATGCAGACGGTTCGTCAGCTCCGCTTCTCGCTCGTCGATATGGACTTGCACACAAAATTCCCATCCGCCAATTTTAAGTCCGTGGCCGATGTCGAAAAAGCTGCTGCCGAGCGCTTTGCCGTCATCCCGTCGCTCCCTGAAGACCGCTTCCTCTGTAGCTTCTCACATATTTTCTCCGGCGGCTATTCTGCTGGCTACTACAGCTACATGTGGGCGGATGTTCTGGCGGCGGATGCCTTCGGATTGTTCGAGGAGCATGACCTGCACAGCGATGCCGACGTGAAGCGAATCGGAAAGCGATACACCGAGACCATTCTTGCCAAAGGCGGAGCCATGCACCCGATGGAGGTCTTCAAGGCCTTTCGTGGTCGTGAACCGGATGTCACGGCATTGCTACGCCAAAAGGGACTGATCTAAAGCCGCTCAACCAAAGCAATACTGCCACAACTTCTGAAACGCTACCGCCCCACCGAAAATCAAAAATATAAAATAGACCATGGTGGCGAGATTGATCAAGTGCCCCAGAAGAATACACAGTCCATCGCGCTGAAGGAGTCCGACGCAGAGAAACAACAATGCCAAGGCCGGCAGGGTGTTGCTGAAAGGGACAAACCCAAAGGGTGCCATCAATAAAACAGCACCCAGAATGATTCCCAGATTACTTAACATCTCCATCGCACCGGTGCTCACGAAGTGATGCAGACGATGCGGCTTGCTCACACGCTCCATGCGATGAAGCCATTTACTGCCCTTCTGAAGTCCCGCCTTCACTTTTTCCGATGGAAGCAAAGCGCGTTCGATCTTTCCCGGAAGCCAAAGCTTGCGGTGAAACAGACGACTGATGCCGCTCAGCAGAATTGCAGCGCCAAAAACCGTACTCACACCGGGAATGGACACGGGAACCATAAAGATGATGCAAAGCAACATGCAGAGGAGGAGCACACCCTCATCGCCAATAAGGTCTCGGATTGCGGAGACCGTTACCTGACCTGACGGTAAACGCGCAATAACCTGCTCCAATCTGACGGACACCGACTCGCCCTCCGTCGTAGCATCAAGGGACGGTTCATAGATGTTTCTCTTCTTCTCACACGGCTCATCGCAGGTTTCGTTCATGCTACTCCTTGAATCACTAACTTCTCATAGGCTTACCGGCAACATACCGACCCCCTTGAAATCAGCATCAATTATACGGTGGGGGGGGTAAAAGTCAACACTGGAAATTAAAAAAATAGTAATCGGTCAGCCATCGGGGTAGGAGTTAAAAGTATGTTGTGTGGGGGTGATGC
>CAZKJH010000149.1:0-8353 GCA_964553035.1 uncultured Lentisphaerales bacterium
CTAAAAGTGCCATCGCATTTTCCGCCGAGGTCAGGAAGTCTGAATCTGGAAAAGTGAATTCAAGATTAAAAGGATTTTACCGCAAGGGGCGCAAAGGGTCTGCAAAGGGCGCAAGGGGTTTGAGTTGAAGCTCGATTTCAAAATTCGCGGCGCGGGTCTGCGCGAGTGGGGCGTGGGGTCGCCGCGGTTCGCGGCGCGCGAGTGCTTGGTAATCGGTTAACGACAGGGGATGAGTTTGGGGTCATTAATGTTGAGGAGAAACTGTAGGAAATTTGGCTTTTATCCTAACCCTAATCGACTTGACGAAAAGGCACAGAAGACAGAAAGATTAAAAGGGCTGACTTTTGTGAGTTGCTTTAGTATACTTAAAGAGTATTTTTCGGAGTGTCGAGAGGATTCCTGAACCATATTTTATAGAGGCTATCTATGTTAGGACTTAATGTACTTGAAATGGGTGCACAAGGCGATGGCGTTACCGATGATACGGACGCTATCCAAGCGGCGATTAACGCTGTCTACGCACGTGGCGGCGGAACCGTGCTCTTTCCGTTCGCTCCAAAGGGCTATCGAATCGCCAAGCCGGCAGCCGAGACGGTCGACGGCTTTCCTTGCCGTTCACAGCTCTACATTCCTTGTGAGCCGGGAGACATCGACGGTTGGCGCAATATCTGTCTTGCAGGTGAGATGCCCGTGCGGCAACTTTACGACTACCAGATGCGTGCGCCGGGACAATGCCGTTGGCCAGCCACCGAATTCCCGATCCGGATTAATAATTGTGTCCTTTTTTCCGATTGGGAGGCACCCGAGAACACGACAGACCCTGACGCACGACCCTGGGCGCTGATTTCGGTATTAGGAGGTAGTCGCCTTCCCTTTGGGTTGGAGAACCTAACAATTCGCAACCTCGAGTTCCGAGTGGTGCTTAACACCGACAAAATGTACCCGACCTCGTCTGCAGCTAATTTCAAGGATACGAGCCGCCTCATTGTTGAACATTGTCACTTTGGTCTGACGCGCAATGTTTGTAGCTATACTGAGCAGAAAGAGCTTCAGGCCAACCCCAGCTATTGCGCAGGGCTGATCGCTTCGGCCGACCAGAGCGATCATCAGTCGTTTCGTAGCGTTGGCGTACAGGGATTCAAATACGGCTTTGTTTTCGGCGAACATACTGTTGCCGACTACCTCTACGCCCACAACTGCGAAGAGGCAATCGTCTTCCATGATTCATCGCACTTCTCACATATCTTTCATATCGTAGCGCAGCATAACCGAAAGACCGTCTCAGCTCTGCGTCAGCCAACATTTGGACTCGCCCCTTCGCAAAACATTTACTTCCGTATCGACATCGTCAATTTTGAGGCAGGACCTAGTCCGCTCGCCTACAAACATACCCACGGTGTTTACGATCCTGATAATCGCATGCACGCCCGTATTGGCTACCATAGCGGCAGTCCTGTTTCGACCGTTGCCTTTCCCATCGAGGGTGGACGCTATGTTGTACTGGAAAAGGCTGTGTAGTCTTAAGCTTTTTTCTCTACTCCGTGACCGGTTCCTTCACGAAAATGATCTGGTCGCACAATACCGCGTACGTGTTGATCTGGTTTCACGATGCTGTAGACGGTTGTACCGTTTTTCGCCAACTGCAATGCTGCGGTTGAGGAGAGGGTTAGGATACTGTAAGGCATGCGGTTATAATGGCAATTCTTGACTTTGTCATATTTTTCACCGAATCAAGATCGTCGTCCCCGCGTAGACAGTCTCGTAAGCGCCCATGTCCACAATTCCGGACATCTTATCCAAGCGTGGATTCCCGTCTAGATCCCAGCGTCCAGTCATCCAACTCTTATTGCTGCCAGCATTGAGGCAAGGCGAATCGCCCCGCAGCCGATAGTTGCCAAAGACATGACTCGTTTTATACCCCGTGCCTGGATCGATCAATTTCGGGTCGACGGCAAGGTTCGAGGCGTTCCAGCCGGCTTTCGCTGGGGTTGTACACGTATTCTCAAACGTGAGTGTGCCGCCAGTATGGTTCCAGTTTTCAGGTCTTTCGCTGCCGTAGATGATGTTGTTGCGGCTGTACACGTTGCCATTAATGACGTACAACCCCCAGTAGCCGTTGCCGACGATCGTGCAGGATTCCACGATCCACTCTGGGTACCAAGTCACATCCAAAGTCACGCCTTCGCCGTTTCCGACGATCAGACAGTTGACGAGGGAGGGAGTACGGTACGCAGCATATCCGATATTGTAGGAAATCACGCAGTTAGTTGTAAAGGTGCGGAACAGTCCGCCACCGCTGTTACTGATCACCTGACAGTCGGTCAGGGTGGAGGAATATACACCGCCGGCAAAGGCGGTCTGTCCGGGAGTTACAGGACAACGGTTGAGTTTCACGATGCAGTTGGAAAGATAGGTGAATGCCCCTGCGCCGCCGCCACGGTCGGCCGTATTGCCGACGATCGTGCATCCGTATGCCTTGCTCGGAAGAATCGCGTCCCATCCGCCGATGCCGCCGGCCTCAGCAAAGGTTCCGGTCATCTTGATCGCGGTATTGTTGGATACGATGCAATCGTAGAGCGTAATGCGAAGGGCACCTGCGCCCCACTCTGCCACGTTTCCAGCCAGCAGGCAGCGATACAATGTGGCATCGAACGCACCACCCCCGATAGACCGTCCGGGGCCCACCCGGTTGCCGATAAGATCGCAGTCATAGTAGGTTCCGTGACACACCCCGCCGCCACCGATACCATTCGCGACGTCTCCGTAGGCCGCGCATCTCGTGATGACGCAGTTGGAGATGATTGCCTCCGACCCAATGCTGGTGTAGATGCCGCCGCCGCACATACTCCTGTAATCGCCCGTGGTTGCTGTTGCGCCGTTGGTGATGGTGAAGCCGATCAGCGAGGATCCGGTGGCCATGTAGACACAACGAACCGCTGCCGGGCCGTTGGTCGTGACAGGATCCCAGGTACCCTTGATGATCGTGTTTGCCCGGTCATTGTTCACGCTGCGCACCGAAATCGCTTTGTTGATGTTAACGCGATTGCTGCACGAAACGACCAGCGACGCGCCTATATCGTAGGTGGCGGCATAGACCATCACCGTTGACCCGACCGAAGCGTAGTCAATCGCGGTTTGAATATCGCCTGCCGCGGTGAGCTGGTTTGTGTACGGTGCAGTGCCGACGTTGCCTTTATCGACATAGTGAATAACCGCCGGAGCAGTTTGAGCCAGAACGGTTGCAATCGTTATACATATCACCCGAGTTATCTGTCTTGTTATCATTTTTTTATCCTTGGAGATCTTGCATTCTTTTTCTGCGTCGCACCACATTATGTCCAAAACAAATGTGATTGTATCAGGAAGGAGCCCCTTTGTATAGGGTCCGATTACCAAAAAAACTTTTTCGCGGATGTCAGTTCACAGCGCAATTTATTCTCTGTCTCATCCATCGCGACCGTGATGATCGTGTCGCCCGTTTCGATCCGGAATCCGAATGAGTCACCTTCTAGGAGGACAATCGGTACTACTGGGCTGGTATGGGGGCGCACTTCGGCGAGCAAGGTATACGACGCGTCCTGCGGAAAGAGACCGCTACGTGGGGCGGAACGAGCGAAGACCCCTTTTCCCGGTGTCTTGCGGTCATAGGCACAGATCCAGGTATCTTGGAGTATCTCCGATTCGAGGTTGTGCGCGAGCACACGCAACCGCAGCGGTCCAGCCGCGTACAGACCATCGCCAGTGCGATGCAGCTCTGTCTCTGCTTTCTGCCAGACGGCATCGTAATCGGCGAAGCGAATAGAGAGGTCAACGGCTCGCGCTTGCGTTTCTTTCACCGCAGTTAGGCGCATCAGACCGACCATGCGCTCATCGTCAAAGTACCAGAGCTGCTCGCAGATCCAGTCGCTCTGCTGTTCGGGATCGATTTCGTGCTCGTAAGGAAACAGGTCGTACCGAGCAGCGAGTGCGGCGCGTTCCGCCTTGATGACGACATCGCTTTCGTAGTGGCTGGGCGACATGGCAAGCCCCACGCCCCCGAGGTAGGTGTTGGCTTCGTCCTTGCTTCCAAACAACACCTGGGGACCGGCGTAATGCATGGCGTACGCACGGTTGCGGTCGGGTTCGGAGAGCAGGCAGCCGACGAGCGTGTCCCGGTAGGGTGCGGTTGTCCCCATCCACGAGAACGTTCCAAACCGACCGCGAGGCCCTTGGATGTTGCGGTCTAGAACAAGCAGGCACTCAGGCAACGGCTCGGGTTTGACGTCCTCGCGAGCGGCAAGTGCGGCATACAGGAGTAGATTGAACGCCGCCATATTTACAGGCTTTTTTTCGGACTGCATCGCAATATATTGATTTTGCCGATCTCCCGTAATGCCTGCCACGATCGTGGGACCGAAGAGCGGCCAGCGCATTCCAATGTGTTTCCACCAGGTCTGGCTGGAAAACTCAACCCATCCGTCAGCGGTGACCATGAGCGGATAGTAGCGGACGGTGCCCTCGACCAGCCGACGGCTGCGGGCTTCGTCGGACAACTTCCAGTCTCTAAAAAGATAGGTGATGTTGATTTCATGGTAGTGTGAGACTTCGCTGTGTGGGTAGAGGTAGTAAAAAGCCCCATCCGGCAGAAGTTGCGACTCGATCATGTCCAGGATGTGCCCGCATTGTTCTCGATATTGAGGATCTCCCGACAGTTCATGGGAAAAACGCATGATGAGCAGGTACATCACGTCCTGATTCAGGTATCCCTTCTCGGGAATTGACTGTCCGCCGTATTCCCGGATCTGTTGGTCGGCGGCCGCTAGGTACTGTCTGCGCCAAAACGACTTCCGAGCCGGGGTGATCGGAAGATGGATCAGAATACGCAATGCTTCACCAAGCGGACAGAGTGTGAACCGGTTAATGTTCGTGTCTGTGGCAATGTCTGACGGAAGGGAACCGTTGCTAAAACTCCGGCACAGTTCATCGACGGCGAGCACGGCGCGACGGAGCACTTCGGTCTGTCCGTAATACCGACTGGACGTGTGGAAATATAGCCAGGTCAATGCGTAGACGGTCTGTGCATCGACCTGCCAGTGCCATCCGTTCATGAGATCGTGATCATTGAATGTTCCGTAATGCTCGGGATGCAGGGATAGAACAGGCAACTCGGGTACGCTTCCCTCAATAGCCCGGAACCAATCGTCTGGAACATTCAGCTCTTGAGGATACGGATGGACCATGTCCTCATCCGGCATTCTCTCGCGCAAGGCGTTTTCGATAAAATCGAGGGACTGTCGGGCCAACTCCAGTTTGTCCGCGCGGAGAAAACAGCGCGCGGCAGCCAGATCGTGAAGAACCATGGTACCAGCGAAGTGGTCGACGCTGAAAGCAGTCGTTTGCTTTTCGCACCGGTCGAGTTGGCCTGACAATTCAAGCCGGAACGATGTCTGCTTCTGGCGCTGTGTCTGTTCCACGACGTGAAGTGCCATCGAAACGGCCTGACTCGCTCCCGCAGGTGAGAACGCCAAGGTATAGGTGCCGAGATCGAGGATTCCCAGCTCAAGCGTCTCTGTGGCCTCTGCTACGCGAACGTTCACTGTTTGGCGGAGTTCGATGTACCACTCTTGCAAGGCTCCACCGGTGTCATCGAGGAGTTGTAGTTTACTACTTCGGGGAGGCGGATTCTGCGCGAGCGAGATGCACGTGAGCCTTACGGCCAGAGACTGCGTGCCGAGGGATAATTCCGCATCGTCAAGCCGGAGCCCGATGAGCCAGTCCTTGGACGCGACGAGGCGGCTGGCACCCAGACGGTCAATCCATGGCCGGAGGTCGAGAGGGTAGTAGTGTAGCGCAAACTGCATCTTTCGTACATCGTCCGGCAGCAGATTGCCTGTTAGCCCGACATTCTCGAGCATGAGTAGGTTGGTTTCTTGAACCAGGTTCAGGAATTCAGAGAAGGTGTTGGTATCCTCGATCAACAGGCTCACGCCCGATTCCGGGTCGCAACAACCCCACCAGTTTGCCTCGGCTTTCTGTTGCTGTGGGGCGAAACGCCCAGCGCCTCGTACCGAGTCGGCCAGCGTCAGGATGCCGACCTGTTGGGCCGTCGGCCACAGGACGATGGTTTCCGGTGTTCTTGCTCCGCCTGGCCTCAGAATCGGTTGAGTTCGGATGTGGACATCGCGAAAGGCCTTTCCAGAGACATTCCGATACTCCGTCGCAATAGTCACAGTTGGCTTATCCTCTGCAACGGTGATGGTACGAACGGTGCGGAGCCCATCGGTCTCGCAGAACATTCGTGCGGTCAGGGTCTGGCCTTCGCCAAGCGGATCGAACTGGAAAGGCTGGTTCCAATGTAAACCGGGAAACCGGAGATCGCTCGAAAGTAGCATGTCGTTCCAGCCACCGATGGGCACGAAGCTGGTCAGTTGGCGCGGATCCATTTGCGGCGGATCCCAATGGAATTGGTTCTGATCGGTCGCTCGCGGAACAAAATGCGAAATTCTCCCTCCGCAGCGCGAATTACAGTGAACCTGCAACACTGAGTTCTGCAACGTGATTAGATCATCTAGGGGGTTGTCTGTATGGCTCATCGGCTTATCCTCCTGCCTGCCCGATGTCAAGGACGGTCACGTCGTCGAACCAGGAGACGCCTTGCCCATCATGATTCAGGCGTATGGACACTCTGCCAGGCAAGGGCGTTTGTGTGCATGGAACTTCGACTTCTACAAATACCTCGTGCCAATCAGCCGTACCGCGGACAGGCTCCGAACAGACCGGACAGTCCGGTCGCTTGTTATCCCACGCTTCGAGGGAAGCCGCGCCTTGTAGATCCCGCGTCTTGATCCAGGCGGTGATCCGGTAGCGTCTGCCGGCGGGCACGACGAGCGCGTTCGAGTGTTCTGCCTGCCACAGTACGCGTGCGGGTTCGGGGGTTTCCTGTTTCAGGCATCGTCCTCCCCCGTGGCCTTCGTCATGAACCCACGCCGTGTAGCGGATTTCGCCCATTGGTAACCAGTACGAGAAGCAGTCGTCGGGTTTATCAAAGTCGAACCCAGTCTCGAAATCGCACGTGCCGTCTAAGGTGAAGCGTGGACGGTCATGCGTATCCTTCTCCTCCTCCGTATAAGCATAACCTTTTGCTTTTTTCAGAATTTCGGCCGTTTCGTCCTGAGTGAACAGGTACAACGCATACCGGACTCTGTGCCGATCATTCAGTGCGAACTCGTTGACATGTAGGTGGACGTCGTTCATGCACCAGCAGATGCCTCCCTGAGATGCGGACGGGATGCGCTCGATCAGCTCGATGCACGGGTTTCCACCGGGATCGTCCACGAATCCCATTTTGCAGCGTCCGGGTGGAAAGCGCAGGTTGTATTTGTCTGGCGTGTTCAGGTGGTGCTGTGGGACTCGATTCCAGCCGCCCCCCGTGGTCTGGTACACAAATGCCTGCCACTTCTTCGGGGTCGGATCTACGGGCGCGTGGTAGTTGTAGGACTCGAGCGGCAGAAAGTTTGCGAATTCCCGTGGAAAGAAGGCCATCCTCTCTAAGTAAGGTCGCGAGTCGATATCTTTCCATGCGTAAAAAGGGAACGTATTGGCGCGCAGACTGGAGGTGGCGTCATATCGATAGCACTGCCGTTCCGAATCGAAGGACAGCTCGATTTGCGTTTCCGATGCGAAGGCGCGATCCAGCGTCGTCGCTGTGAAGGCAATGCGTAAACGATCAGATCCCTCGTTATGCACGTCAAGGGCATCCAGCTTCGAGATTGTGCAAATGCTTCCGAAATGCCAGCTCAGGGTCCAGCTAACGAGTGGGGCCCCACCTGGGGTGAGGCGAACAGCGGTGAGATGGATGGCGCGCTTACCTTCCGGATCGTAGAGAAGGCGAGCAATAGGAACGTCGCCGTCGTAGATCGTGTTGTCTTTCCATCCAAACGCGGGAGTGTACATGTTGTGGTTGTTTTCCATGGGTGTTTTTCGCTACTGAGCCATCGGCTTTTTTACAAGAATAACCTGGTCGCAAAAGACCTCGTACGGGGCATTGACTGCTTGTATTGTGGGGCGTTTTTAAGCTGGAGAGACTTGACGTTTACACTAGGTCACGCATGCCGCAACAACCTACTCGTTTCCCGCATAAAAAAGTACCACGCTCAAAACAATTGTTCAGTGTAGCACGGAGGAGCCTCGTTGTCTATTCCTCTGATTTTCTTGACTGACCGATTACAAAGATCTGGTAATCGGTTAGCGACAGGGGTATGGCAGGTTCATGACGGCGGCGGGTGATGGGTGTACAACACACGACAGCCACGGGGCGTCGACGAAGGCGGCGATAGCCGCCAATGTGCGCACCCATCGGTCGCTCGAAACACCG
>CAZKJH010000150.1:0-8196 GCA_964553035.1 uncultured Lentisphaerales bacterium
GTCCCTCTGAGGTCTGTCCCCTAATTTCCCTACTGTTTCCAGCTCTTAATCTTAAGCTTAATCCTAATCTTAATCCTAATCTTACTCTTAATCTTAATCCGTTCTGTTGAAGGGATTACGATTATGCTTATGAAGGAGAGATTTCCTTAAGTTAGCGCCATTCGGGGCAGGCGTCTAAAGCGGGACTGAATGATTCGGGTTCTTGTTTTCAGTGTCATTGTATCGCTCAGAATCATCTATCATCGGTGCACAGCGCTATCATGGCACCGATGTTTCGGCATTACGCGTTTTCATCTGATTAAACTGTCATTTCGTCTGATTAAACTTGTTACAACCACCGATTTTCGATAAGGTATTAGGTTTAAATAAATGAATCAGGAGTTTTTAATGTCAGGTGTCTTTAAAGCATACGATATTCGAGGAATTTACGGAACGGAATTGACAGAGGAGCTTGCCTATAAAATAGGACGTGCCCTCGTGACGTTTCTGAATTGTCGCAAGGTGGCGGTGGGGCGCGATATTCGCCCACATTCGCTATCGCTGTTCAAGGCATTGGCAGATGGGATGACGCTTCAGGGTGCCAACGTAGTTGATATCGGGGAGTGTTCGACGCCGATGTTGTACTACGGTAACGGAACGCTTGAATGCGATGCTGGGGTCATGATCACGGCTTCCCACAATCCAGGCGAGTACAACGGTTTTAAGCTCACGCGAGCGCAGGCGGTGCCGATTAGTGGTGCGACGGGCATCGCGGACATCGAAAAAATCGTGATGGAGGAGACCTTTGCGCCGGTTTCTGCGTGCCGCGGTATGATCTCGCATTATGATGTCTCTGCACGCTACGCCGAGTACGTCCGCAAGACGGCCGAGATCAAACGCCCGCTCAAAATTGCTATTGATTATGCCAACGCGATGGGAATATGGGAGGCGAAGGCCTTCGAGGGCCTTCCGTTAGAGATCACCGCGCTTTTTGTTGATCCAGATGGGACTTTTCCAAATCACGAAGCCAATCCGCTTAACACGGAGACGCTGGATGCGCTTCGTGCGGAAGTGAAAAGGGGCGGTTACGATTTCGGTGTTGCCTTCGATGGCGATGCAGATCGCGCAGGATTTATAGATGAGCGCGGAGAAATCATTCCGATGGATATGACGACAGCACTCATTGCTAAGAACGTGCTTCAACACAATCCAGGTGCCGTGATTTTTTATGATCTGCGCAGTAGCTGGGCAGTCAAAGAGGTCATCGAGGAGGCGGGTGGCAAGCCGATGATGAGTCGCGTCGGGCATGCTTTCATCAAAAGTCAAATGCGTGAAAACAATGCCGTGTTCGCAGGTGAGCTCAGTGGGCATTATTATTTCAAGGCGAACTTCACTGCCGAAAGTTCAGCGATGGCTGTCCTCGCGCTTGCTAACATCGTGAGTGCATCCGACCAGACGTTGTCCGCAATGATCAAGCCGATTCATCGCTATTTCGCGAGTGGCGAGATTAATACCACACTGTCGAACAAGGCCGATGCGGATCGCGTGATTGACACGCTCAAAAAGACTTTCGGTAGCAAGGGGCGGATGTTCGAGCTGGATGGCGTGAGCGTCGAGTTCGATGGCTGGTGGTTCAATGTCCGCTGTTCAAACACCGAGCCGCTGATCCGGCTCAACCTTGAGGCGAAGACTCAGGCGATGATGGAAGCCCGTCGTGACGAGCTCCTGTTGATCATTCGGGGCTCGTCAGATCTTTCGCGTAATGGATAAGGAATTAGCATGAAAGCAACTCAAGATATCTACGATATTTTACTGAAAAAATTTCAAGAAAAATTTAGCCGCAAGCCCGAGGTGGTTGCTTACGCGCCGGGTCGAGTTGAAATCCTCGGGAACCATACTGACTATAATGAAGGTTATGTTTTGTCGGCTGCCATCAACTTTGGAACGTATTTCGCCATCGTCCCAAGAACTGACGATGAAGTGCATCTCATCGCTGGCGATATTATGGAGGAAGTGGTTTTTAGAGTCGATCAACCGTTGGCCACGAAGGATCATATGTGGTCTAACTACGTTAAGGGTGTGCTTTTCGGCATCAGTGCTAAGCGGAAGCCCACGAAGGGCTTCGATGCCATGTTTCTTGGCAATATTCCACTCGGTGCTGGGCTTTCGAGTTCGGCCGCGCTTGAGGTGGCCGCTGGACTTGCTTTTGCCCGGCTCTATGGCATTGAGATCAACAATCTAGAGTTAGCACGCATCGGGCAGCGTGCGGAACATGACTTCGCTGGTGTCAAATGCGGACTTCTCGACCAGTTCTCCAGTATCAACGGCAAGAAAGACAGTCTCGTCTGGAGTGACTTTCGCACGAATGAAGTCAAGCCTGTCAAGCTGGGCGATGATGTGTGCTTTTTAATGTGCAACACCAATGTGAGCCATGTGCTTGTTGATAGTGCTTATAATGAGCGCCGTCAGCGTTGCGAGCAGGCCGCCGCTTTTTTTGCAGCGGTTCTGGATCATCCGGTTTCTGCTCTTCGCGATGTTTCATGGGAGGAGTGGCTGAAGCATCGGACGGAGATGGAGGAGGTGGTTGCGAGGCGTTCTGCTCATCCGATTGGTGAGAATGAACGCGTTCTCTCCGGCATTGAGATGTTGCGCAACAATAATCTTCGCGGTTTTGGACAGCTCATGTTCGAGTCTCACCAGAGCTCAAGAAAGTATTTTGAAAACTCGTGCCCCGAACTCGATACGCTCGTCGATGGCGCACAGGCGATTCCAGGGATTCTGGGCGCAAGACTCTCCGGCGGCGGTTTCGGTGGCAGTGTGGTGGTCATGGTGAATAAAGCCGATGTTGACGCAGCTTCCGTTGCGTTACGCAACGTCTATGCGAACAAGCACGGTGCACGATGCGACACTCGGATTATTACCTGTTCTGACGGAGCCCGGATTGTCATCGGTTAAGGTGCAAGTCTCGGGGGAGCACACCAGCGTCAAAGTCTCAAAGCGTTATCCGCCCCCTATCGGTTACTGACTTTTCTCTGACCGTATCGTGATCTCAAATTAAACCTGTATGAGTTGGGGTGACGACCACGCTCTGGCTGTACGGGTGTACCCGTTTTGATCATACGATTTGATAGAGAAAATTACGGTTTATGAAGGCTTTGATCGAAAAATGGCGGAGCCGTTTTACCGGCTCCGCCCAGTCCGTGCTGATTGATCGCGTCAGCAAAACCATTTGTCCTCGTTGACGCTCAGCTTGAGGTTGTGCATGAGCGCGGTTTGGGCGATGAGCACGAGCTTGTGATTTTTATCACGTGATTTTTATCCGGTGATTTCGTCCGAACAGGTGGGCGTCAAAATAGTTTGATGGTTAAGCGGCAGATTTGTTGGCAGGAACTCCCGAGCGCAATCTCGCGACAAGCGCACACATTGCGGCGGCGTTTTGGAGGCGCCAGTGCATGCCCGCCTGTTTGCATCGGCGGGCGACGTCGGTTCGGCAGGCAGCCTCGATGATCCCAGAGCCAATGTAGAGTCCCGCTTTACGATACTCTGCGTATTTCATGTTAGCTTTGCGTTTTTTGAAATAGCGTAGTTCCCGAGTCGCATCCTTGTTACCCTTCGCATTCTCACCATAAAATTTCTCGAGGTGAGCGACCAGACCGCTCCCGCCATTGCGTAGCAGGATGCCCCGTGCTTTGCGAAACGCTCGGCTCAGCGCCTCTCCCTTCTTGAGCACACAGCCGAGGAAGGCGTGGAGATGTTCTGCGGCATGGTAGAAGTCGTTGACGAAAATGACGTCCTCGCCTGGGAACGCCTGTTTGACGATCTTCGCGATCCACTCCGCGCCGTCACCGCAGATTTGAATTCTGAACTTACCGCTTCCGTACCCTCGGCTATTGGCCACGCGTCTAAGCAGGGAGCCGAACTCCCGCGCCTCTTTTGCGGAGGCAATGTGCGTTTCCCCTCCGCGATCTCGGACGGGGCGTCCGCGCTCATCCTTCCACTGGAACGTGCCGATCACGCCGACTTTGATCTCGCGTGTCCTCGCAGGCTTTCCGTCCTTGCCCTTGCGTCCGCGCGTGTCCATCTTCACGCACGGAACGCCTGTGCCATCGAGCATGATATAGAGCGTGGGCATGACTGAGGTTAGTGCCTGAACCAGATGAACTGGCAGGGTTCCCGAGGCGATCAGGCGCATCACCTCTAACTCCTGCTCCAACGCGGCGCGTTCGCCGGCCGCATACGCGCGGCGCATGAACGTACTCTCTGAGATCACCACGCCTACAAGGTGGCGTAGCGTCTCGACCCCTTCTCGGAACGATCCCGCTAGCGCTGCGATGCGGTTGTGCAGCGTGGCTAGCGCAGGAGTCATGCCGTCGAGAAGCTTAAGCCTATCTTTGAATGGAAGCGCACTCTCTGCTCCACCGGCTCGGGCAAAGGTACCATCCTTCTTCCGTCTCCGTCCCTTTGCCACTTCCTGCTCGCGCTTACGTCTGTCTTGGCGCGAAACTGGCGCACCAAGATCCGGCGCATGGTAACGGCACTTGAATTGCACATGCCCCAGTACCGTGTCCATCCTAGTCTCACGGGGTGTCCCGCCCGTCTCCGAGCACCCCGAAAGGGCAAGCGCTGTGAGCAGTTCACTAAAGATCGCCGTGAGATCTTTTAGCCCAGCATCACGCACGTCAGCGTCAAGTCGCCACGCATCGTCGACTTCCGCTCCATCCGCCGCCTGCCTCCATACCTTCGAGAGCAGTGTCTCAAGATTTGCCATCCGCATTGCGGGGATCGCCGAAAGCAGGCTTTTTTTTAAAGCGCAAGGCCAGCCGCGCAGAAAGCGCCTCGTAGCGTTCGGCCAACTCCCGGTAACGCTTACCGTTTTCAAGCAGAAGCTGAACCTCTCCGAGGTGGGATAAGGGAATGCGGCGGTAGCCGCGTTTCTTTGGCCCAATCCGGTATTGCAGGATTGGAGGGGTTGGATAGTGCGAAACGGAACCATCCTTCTTGACGTACTTCGCTTTTGCGTTTTCCTTGAGGCTACCCTCTAGGCACGGGCCCAGCGCTTGGATGGACTTAAGTGTTTCGCTCATTTCTTGTTCGATTTTCCGCGTTTCAACATCTGAATTCATTGCGTAAATTCCTCTTGATATATTGTACTCCTAACTGAGTACAATATATTATCACAGACAGAAAAGCACTGCAAGCGAAGAACAACGGTTTTTCAGCATAAATCTTTAAAATATTTCTAGTGCATCATCTCGGCGATCTCGTTGCCCCCGAAATGCCACAACACATCAAACTATTTTGACGCCCACCCCGTCCGAACTTTCTGGTTGCTTTCTGGTTGCTTACTAAAAAGTGCTGTGCTATGCTTACCACAGTTTAAAGAGAGGGGCATACCTTTTCTTTAAATGGAGATTTTGACGAACCAATAGATCGAAAGCCTTTTTACTCACAATCAAATAATCTAGCGTAGCTTAGGCTGCTGTCACCATCGAAACTTAGAAATTTCGTAAAGTAAGAGATAGCATTGAGATGCTTCCTCTCTGGGGCGCATTGAAAGTGTTCTCTTGTAGGCCTCTCAGGTGCCTGATGGTGGACGTTAGTAAATGCGTCCCTCTTCGTGAGTGGGGAGGTCGGTGGCGGTGCTACAAGGAGAACAGATGCCATGAAGACGATAGTTCGCAGAAGACGAATGTTTTCACAACCTTGTCTTTCCATTGCGACAGTGTTATTCGCAGTGGCCATGGCTGATGCGCGTACCCTGACGGCCCCAGATCTTGGGGCTCCGGTTTTCATCGATACAGAGGTTTCAACGAACGTGAACATGATGGCGTGGACTGAAAAAACTCGCCATTTCAATGTGACCCTCCAGTTCGATGCCACGCCATCTAATAATGTGCAGGTGGCATTGGGTATGGATGAATCTGCGGATGGAAATTTGTCGGACGAAGAAACGGGCCTGACGCTCGGCTGGGACTGCGGAGTCTGGTTAATTGCCTCCAAAGCCCTTACAAACCGTTTTATCGCAACACCCGCTGATTCAGAAATACGTAAAGAGCTTTCTTTCCAGATGACGCTGGATGGAGACGGATTGCCTCTCACACTGGAATTGGCGGACGGAAATAACTCGCTGGATTTTTCGAGCCTGTCGCTGCTGCCCGTACCGCCTGCATGGCTGTACTCAAAGGACTGGAACCTCCTCAAGATCACGGCGCGAGGCGTTGATGCGCAGAATGAGCAGATCACCGTCAAGCTATCCAACGATGCCTTCATCCTGCTGTTGAAGTAAAATCATGTACGAGCAAAACACCGCTTCCTCGTTTGCAAACGACTACGGTAATTTCACCTCTATCCAGCGGGTCTCGGATTACCATCATGCGCTTCCGAATCCTGCGGACATGGCGGATGTGGGATCGGCGATCTTTGTAACTTGCTCTGCTTTGGCCATCACGTTTGCTATTAAGAATACCCTTCGCGCTCAGGAGTTCAAACGTGAGAGGGCTGCCTTCAAGCGTCTACCAATCGTTGCCCGCGCTGCGTTTGTATCCCTCATGATTGCCGTCATCGCCTACGGAGGAGCCAAGCCGGGTACTAACGATCTGGAAAAAGTCACGCGACCTCTAGCGGTGCTCTTAAACTCTGGCGAGCAGCGGGAGTCCACTCCTGAAGTCATTTCGCTTACCGAGAACCAGCTCCTCGCCGGATTCGCATTGACCGCCGTGGTCACGAACGAAACCTTCGACTTGTCGGCACCCTCGAACGCCACCGTCCACAGCAACTGGCTTAAACGCGGTGCGTCCGAGGATGGATTTTGGGTGGCACCGAATGACGCTTTTTGTCTGGGTACGAATCACTATGATTCCGTATATGTATCTTCCTCGGGTACGCTGTCGTTCAAGCACCCGAAATCATCACCGACAGCTCGCTTGATGCCTGATGGCTCGTCCATCGCTTTTCTTGCACCGCTTCAAACCGTTCTTGGCATTCCCCCGGAATCGCGGTGGCAGGCAATTACGAATGACGAATTAGGAATGACGAATTCCCTATTCTGGTATGACGTGACCGACTCGGGCTCAACCCGATTTACGTGGCAGAATGCGCTTCTGGGACGTGCCACGAACGCACCGCTTTCATTTCAAGCGGAACTCTTCCCCTCAGGCGATTTCATTTACCGTTACGACTTTGGAGCAATTACGAATTACGAATTAGGAATTACGAATTATGTAATAGGTGCGCAAAACAATGGGGGCGGTGAGACCGCGATAATTACGACGGAAGACTACTATTGCACGGAGACCAACCACCTCTGCGCCTTACTCTACAGTCTCGATGGGTCAAACATGGTCACGACACCGCTCTGCTCGGTCATCACAAACTCGCCGAAGTTTTCGCTCTACTGGACTACCTTTGGTGCGTTTGATCCATCCGACCCCGATCCAGATGGCGACGGTATCAGCACAGCGGACGAAGTCCTCCTGTATCACACGAATCCATCCATGCCGGACACCGACCTCGATGGCATTTCCGATGGCGGGGAAATCACGAACCATTACAATCCGCTGCTCAGCGATACGGATGGCGACGGTTTGGTTGATGGCTCCGACCCCGATCCGCTGTCCGTCACATCGCTCGAAGACCTCGATGGCGACGGCATCCCCGACGCCTACGAAGTTTTCATGTTTGGGTCTACGAACACCGTCGGCTCCCTTGACTACGATCCCGGCGGAACTGGTTTTCCGCTTTCCACGAAAATCGCCGCAGGCATGGATCCGGAGGCCATCGCTGCCGAAGAAACCGTCCCCATGAAGAATCTGGCCTCGTTGAAACTCTTCGACGGCTTCAGGTGCGATTTTACCAATACCCAGAACGTCATTTACCGCCGCACCCTTAACATCGACCGCAATAACGGCTGGCAGCAGTACTTCCTCTCAGCGGCTCCGGATAAGGCGAAGGCGTGGAAACTCAACGGCATGACCCTTGACTGGGCGGACTCCGGCGGCAGCAGTGGCACAGTCACGACCTCGCCACGAGGCGACAGCTTCTATCTGCCCGTCTCCACGAACAGCCCGGCAAACCTGATCCTGACTCTGCGATCTACCTCCACCAATTCCATCTGCTCGCAACCCCTCTACCTGCTTACGTGGTCGCCGGGCATTGAATCCTCTGGGGCGTCGCAGGCGACTATCGGCGGTTCTGTCTGCTACGCCGCGAAATGGGAGG
>CAZKJH010000151.1:0-8050 GCA_964553035.1 uncultured Lentisphaerales bacterium
AATCATGTACTCTACCTGAAAATTACCGTCATTTCTGCCTGTACAATGTACTAGAGCAAGGACGAATTCCGGAACATCTCAACTCACGCCGTGAACAACGCCCCACATGAACACTATCGTGAACTTCTGGCGCTAGGTTTTCCTTGGCAACGTCAGGAACTCGAAGAACATCTTGCGGTGCGCTATCCCACCCACCCTGCTCCTGTGCTGAGTAGCTATATCCTCGGCTCTTTCATGGCGCACCGGGGCGAATTGGACGGATTCAACGAAATGCGCTCAGAAGCCCTGCGCCGCGTCGCCGCCAAAAAGGCATCCTCCCCGGCTGCCGCATATCCGAGTGGTGGTGTCCCGTCAGAACGATTTTGCGCTTTTTCGGAAGCACGGGATGCCGTTCATGCCGCCGGTGGGCAGATATTACTGGCGCATGTCGGCAAATATCTACCCGACCAGCATCAAGAGCAAGTGGCTCTGATCCGCAAATTATACGATGAAGGACTCGACGGTTTCGAATTATCTCATCCCGTGAACGCGATAAACTGTCGGCTTGACAAATTAACGGAATTGTCCCAGACCTTAGGCTGCTTGCTGAGCGGTGGGTCTGACTGCCACCGAGCAACAGGATTTCCACCGAAGATCATCGGTAGTTGCGGAGCACCGGATGAACTGCTTGCCCCACTGCTCGCAGCCGTTCACGGTCTTTTTATTTGACCTGAAATTGGCTTACGTCCCAAACAGCACCCCGAAGGTCGAGACGGATTTGATTAGCATCAGATGGGGAAAAGGATTATCCATAATAGCTTCGATACCGAGTGGAGGCAGTGTTAGGACACTGCCTCCACCTTCGTACGCAAACGAGGATATCGTTTACGCTGTTTTACCGTACTTCTGTTAATCCTTCTTCTCGGTGCTGCATGCCTTCGCATCCTTCTTCTCTGCACCGCAGGTTGCGGGATCAAGCTTGCAGTTCGCCGCATCCTTCTTCTCGGTGCTGCATGCCTTCGCATCCTTCTTCTCTACGCCGCAGGTTGCGGGATCAAGCTTGCAGTTCGCCGCATCCTTCTTGTCCTTCGGACACTGCGCCGCCGCTTCAACCTTCTCGCCTGCGTCCTTCCAACCGGAGATACCGGCGGAGAAGTGCTTCACGTTCGTGTAGCCGAGTTTTTCCGCCGCCTTAACTCCAGCCTTGTATGCCATACACCTGGGGCCACCGCAATAGGCAACCACGAGGGCCGCTTTGTCGGCAGGCAACTTCGCCGCAAGATCGCCGCTTGCAGTGGCGAAGTCGATCGCCCCCGGAATGTGGCCTTTCGCGTAAGACTCACTGCCATTGCAGTCAATCAAGAGAACGGTCTTTTTCTTAATTGCCTTTTTGAGGTCTTTGATACTGATGTCCTCCGCGCTGCTCTTGGCTTCGGTTACCGTTGCGTCCGATTTCTCCTGCTTGCTTTCGGGTTCCGCCATCGCGACTCCCACCGCAACCGTCATCGCCGTCGCAATCATTCCGCATAACATCGTCTTTTTTCCGCATAACATCATTTTCATTTGTAATTCCTTCATTGTTAGTTGAGTTCTTCGTTGTTAGTTGAGCTTTCTATTATTCGTCATACTTCTCTGTTCGTTTTATCTATTGACGTGCTTCCTCCTATATTTTATTCATTTTCCTGCACACGCTTCGACAGCAGTAACCGCAATGCACAGAGACAATTTTTGAGTGGCCCCTCTTGCTTCGTGAGCCGCGAGAGCATGATGCCGCCCTCTATGCCACTCACGATCAGGTTGGCAAGGTGGGCTGCCGGTAAGTCCGTCCGTATCTGTCCGGCTTCCTGCCCGGAGCTGATCACGCACTCGATCTTCGTGATCCAGTACTCGAACACTCGTTTGACCATATCGACATACGGCGTATCCGAATCGCTCATCTCCAGCGCAGTGTTGCCCCAGAGGCAGCCACCGACGAAGCCCGTATCGCGGTGTTTGGCCAGAGCCGCCGCAAAGAAACGATCCAAGCTCTCGAGCGGCATCGCAGGATCCAGATTGGCATCCAGAAATGCTAGAAACCCATCTCGGTCGCGAGCGAGAACCGCAAGACCCAGATCGTCCTTTCCCGGGAAATGATGGTACAGGGCACCCTTCTTGACACCTGCGGCCTCGATTAGGGAGCTGACTGACGTGCGAGAGAATCCACGTCGACGAACAAGTCTTTCGGTCTCGTTCAAAAGTCTTTCACGTGTGATGTCGCCTCTATTCATTCGTTCATCTGTCATTTTGTCATTTACATACCGACCAGTTGGTATGAGTATGTACTCTATCAGCTTGAGTTTTAGGTGTCAAGTTTTTTGCCCGACAGTTGTTTGGTGGTAATATGATTGCGCCTTCCTCATCTATGTCCATACGTCCACGGCACACCGTGGACACCGGACTAATTGAACCGCCTCCCCGATTGCGAAAGCAAACAAGCCCATTGCGACAACACCCTTATCATGCTAAGATTCAAACTACTTTGAGGCTGTAACGCAGAGCACGTGTAAAACTTAATGCATAACCATGAGACCACGCATGAAACAACACTATTTTCAAAGAACCCCTTTACTAAATGGCGATGACGTTAATGCCAAGCGCGAAGAAATCCGCGCCTATTTTCACGCCACGTTTGATCGCGATGAAAGCCTTTTTGAAACGCTGAGCAAGAATGAGGCGTATTACAAAAAACCAATCACCTTGCGTCATCCCCTGATCTTTTATTTTGGACATACTGCAACTTTTTTTATTAATAAACTGATGCTTGCGGGTGTGATTTCTGAACGCATCCATCCAAACTTCGAATCTATCTTTGCCGTTGGCGTTGATGAAATGAGCTGGGATGATTTAGGCAGCGCAGGCTACGAATGGCCCTCGGTCGGTGCCGTGCGCGACTACCGCAACACGGTGCGCAGTCTCGTCGACAAATTGATCCGTGAGGTGCCGCTAATCTTGCCGATTACGTGGGAGAGCCCGTGGTGGGTGATTCTTATGGGTGTCGAACATGAGCGAATTCATTTGGAAACCTCTTCGGTTTTAATTCGTCAACATGCGCTCGACTATGTAAAGCCGCATCCTGAGTGGGAACCCTGTCGGGAATCCGGTGTCGCGCCAAAGAACCAACTGCTTCATGTTTCGGCTGGCACGATTCGCGTGGGCAAAGATGTTGCAGACCCCGTTACCTACGGTTGGGACAACGAATTTTGTCGACATGAAGCAACCGTGTCGGCCTTCCAGACGAGCCAGTACTTGGTCAGCAATCAGGAATTCCTAGAATTTGTGGAAGCGAAGGGCTACACGGAGGTCGAGTATTGGGGTGAAGAAGGACGCGCTTGGCAAACGTTTAGTCATGCGAAAGCCCCAACCTTCTGGGTCAACAAAAACGGTGAGTGGTACCTGCGCTTACTGACAGAAGAAGTTCCGATGCCATGGGACTGGCCTGTAGAGGTTAACTATCTCGAGGCGAAAGCATTTTGTATTTGGAAAGCAACGACCAGCGGCCAACCGGTGAGACTGCCGACGGAGGACGAGTGGTACCGGCTTTATGACTCATCCGGTTTGGCCGATGTGCCATTCAGCGAAGCCGCCTGCGGCAACCTTCATCTTGATTACTTCGCATCGAGTTGTCCCGTCAACAGGTTTAAACAAGGTGAATGCTTTGACATCGTCGGTAACGTTTGGCAGTGGACAGAAACGCCTATCTACCCCTTTGATGGTTTCAACGTTCATCCGATTTATGATGATTTTACGGTGCCCACATTCGATGATCGGCATAACTTGATCAAAGGTGGTTCTTGGATTGCCTGCGGTAATGAGTCCTTGAGAAGCGCACGCTACGCCTTTCGGCGCCATTTCTTTCAACATGCAGGGTTCCGTTATGTTGTGACGAACACACCACTGGTGCAACGAAACTCGCGTTATGAAACGGACAAGTTGCTCGCAGAATATGCTGAGTTTCATTACGGTGACGTTTATTTCGATGTGCCGAATTTCCAGAAAACCATTTCGAAAATTGCCATCGCGGCCATGGGCGATCACCCCGCGCACAAGGCCCTTGACTTAGGCTGCGCGGCAGGCCGTTCAACGTTTGAGCTTGCGCGTCATTTTGACCGCGTAACGGGTGTGGATTTTTCCGCCCGGTTCATCGGTCTAGGCGTGCAACTAGCACAACAGAGGACGCTTCGTTATACGCTTACCGATGAAGGTGATCTTGTCTCCTATAAAGAGCGCTCACTGACTAGCCTCGGTTTAGATGATGTCCGAGACAAGGTCGAATTTTTTCAAGGCGATGCCTGCAACCTGAAACCAACTTTCACAGGTTACGACCTGATTCTCGTGGCCAGTTTAATAGACCGTCTTTACGACCCGGCGAAATTGTTGACCGCTATCCATTCACGCTTAACAGCAGGCGGTTTGCTCATCATTGCATCGCCCTATACGTGGGTGACAGAGCATACCGAGAAAAAACTCTGGATTGGCGGTTATAAAAAAGATGGTGATAGCGTCACGACACTCGATGGCCTCAAGACGATTTTGACTCCGCATTTTGAACTCCTCCAAGAGCCACAATCTGTGCCTTTTGTCATGCGTGAGACGAAACGAAAATTCGAGCATTCTCTCTCGGAAGTGACGATCTGGGAAAAGCGATCCTGATCGATTTTTTAATTAGGAAGGCTGGGAGTGAGTGACAGGGTGTGGAACTTAGCCACGAAAAACACAACACAGATGAACGCAGATGCGGAGAAAATTTATCCACGGAAGGCACGGAACTCACGGAAGGTGGATGGAATTTGCGGAGCTTCTCTTCAATGCTTTCTGTGCTTTCTGTGGACAGAATTAAGGATATCTATGATTACAAAAAATAACTCAAATTCATTCCATCATTCGGGACCTCCCCAACCTAAATTGACAGCCGGTGGCTTCGATCACATCATCGATCGTACTGGGACTCACAGTGTTAAATATGACGAACGGCAAGATGTGTTCGGAAAACCGGATGTGATCCCGCTCTGGGTAGCAGACATGGATTTCGCTTCGCCGCCAGTTATTACAGAGGCGCTGATCGAGCGCGCCCGCCACCCTATCTACGGCTATACGTGCTTCCCTGAAAGTTTGTACGAAAACGTAATCAACTGGGTAAAGCAGCGTCACGGCTGGGCCATCAAGCGCGAATGGATTGTTTTCTGTCCGGGAGTGGTTCCTTCCTTGAACGCCGCCGTGATGGCTTTCACAAACGTCGGTGACTCGGTTATTGTCCAACCTCCCGTCTACCCCCCCTTCTATTCGGCGATAACGAATAATCAACGAACGATACTGTCTAATCCGCTGCGCTTTGAAAATGGCCGATACACAATCGACTTTGACCATTTAGAGCACTGCGCCAAACAGGCTAAGCTCATGTTGCTTTGTTCGCCGCACAATCCAGTCGGACGGGTCTGGGACAAGCACGAACTTGCTTGCCTGTTAGCTATCGCAGAAAAACATGACTTATTGATCGTGTCAGACGAGATTCATTCCGATCTGATCTACCTTGGCAACAAACACCTTGTCACGGCGTCTGTCGGAGAAAATCCTGCTCGTGTGATCACGGCCATGTCACCAACCAAGACGTTTAATATTGCTGGTCTTAAACTTTCCGTACTCATTATCCCAGACGAAAAACAACGCGTAAAGATGGTTCAGGTTTTCGACTCCTTCCATGTCAGTGCTTCAAACCCTTTCAGTATTGCTGCCTTTGAAGCGGCCTATCAGCAAGGGGAGCCTTGGCTGGAGGGATTACTGGAATACTTGCAAGGCACACGAGACTGTGTCGACGCGTATCTGACCGAACAGTTGCCGGCGATTAAACTGATCAAGCCACAAGGCACCTATCTTTTGTGGCTTGATTGTCGCGGTCTGAACATGAGCGACGGGCAACTCAAGCACTTCTTTATTCATGAAGCAGGCCTTGGCATGACTACAGGAATACAATTTGGAAAAGTGGAAGGCAGTGGATTTATGCGATTGAATATTGCATCACACCGTGATACTATCTTAAAAGCAATCAAGCAAATCGATCATGCAGTAAAAGCCTTATAAAGTTGGGCGCGGTAGCGGCTAGCGAGAAGCACAACGCCCGAAGGATTATTCAGTACCGGTAAAAGAATCAGAAGGCCAGCCCACCAACGGAGGGACACTCTGATGAATCATGAAATCAAAAACTTGGCAGGCTCTACCCGGAAGCTGGCTCGTCGCCGCTCAAGCCGCTCGAAAGTCTTGACTTATCCGCCTCACAGATCTTCTGCCATGCGGCGGAATTTTTCGTGCTGTTCCTGCGGCACAAACAGCCCGCCGGTCGTCCAGATGATGTGCGTCGCCTGCGCGAAGTGATCGGTTAAATCGTGACGACGAAGGTAGTCATGACCTGCATCGGAAGAGCATAGCAGTTTCGGTATGGCACATCCAGCGGCGGCAGAGGGTTCGACTTCGAGACCTTCTGTCTCGTACATCTTGAGTAGATACCGATACAGATCATGATCTTCCATCGTACAACAGCCACTGAGAATCGGTTCCATCAGTTGGCCAATAAAACGGGATGGAGTCGAGACGGCAAGTCCATCGGCATCCGTTTTGAGCGTAAGCCCAAGGCTATAGATTGAGATGTCCGCGTGCTGCCCGCTGAGCATGCCGAGCAACATACAGGGTGCCTGTGTGGGTTCGATGAAGAAGCTGTGAACCGCATCGCCAAACACATGCCGGGCCGCGAAGGCAATGCCCCCCGGGGCTCCGCCTACTCCGCAGGGAAGATGGATAAACAGCGGATGTTCGGCATCGACAACCACGCCAGCTTCGGTCAATTGACGCTTCAGGCGGGGCACGGCGCATGCGTATCCGAGGAACAGTTCGATGGAGTTCTCATCGTCGATAAAGTGCTTGTACGGATCATCGGCGGCGGCCGCCCGGGCGACAACGCAGGCGGCCGTGTAGTCGCTGGCATACTCGACGACACGTACGCCTCGTTTGCGTAGGCGCTCTTTCTTCCACTCCTTGGCTTCTACGGACATGTGAACCGAAACCTGAAAGCCGAGCGAAGATCCAGTGATGCCGATGCTCAAACCGAGATTGCCCGTGCTACCGACACTAAGCTCATAGTCCTTAAACAAGACGCGCGCTTCGGCGCTGGCTAGTTTACGATAATCGTCTTGTTCGTTCTTGAGTAATCCACCCTCAAGTGCCACACGCTCGGCAAAGTGCAGCACAGCATAGATTCCGCCCCGAGCCTTGATCGAGCCCGCCACAGGCAGGGCATGATCCATCTTCACAAAGAGGCGACCGCAATTCGGCGGCAGGATCTTTTCTGCTAGCTTAGGTGTAGACAGTAGGGGCGATTCGATGATGCCGTTTGACTCCTGCAACTCTGGAAACAGAGTTGCTAACAACGGGGCAAAGCGCTGCCAGCGAGCTTCGGCATCAGCAATGTCACCTGCGCTGACCGACAGAGTATCGAGACAGGCGGCGGCCGGTTGCCACTTCGGGTTAATCCACAGAAAAGGCTTCCCTTGACGCAGGTGACTATAGGCATCCTCGTCATCTTCCTTGACAGATACCGGGGTGTTCATATTAACGTCAATGCGCGGATCTTCGAGCAACTTCTCTTGCAAATCGTCGTGGGGGGAAATCCCTTGTTGTGGCAGTTTCATGTTCAGGCTTCTGTTCTCAATTGAAAGGTTTATGGATTTCCAAAAATGAATTGACCTATTCTTGGACACGATAAATAAAACAAAGCGGGTAAAAACATTAAAAGAAAATAGTTTACCCAAATTTTAAAACAAAGTCACCAAATAATCAAACACCTCGGGGAGTTTTCAAAAGCGGACAAGTTGGAGCGAGCAAAAGCGGAATGGAATTCGGCGGTCTACTCAGGGCGATTAGTAAACAAAATCACGGGAAACCGAATCTTGTCGCGACACCAAAAAAATGTGCGCTTTGGCATGTGGCGATTTGGGTGCAAAGTCATTTTGTTGTGGAAAACTCAATTTTCCTGTTGCTTTTCGTT
>CAZKJH010000152.1:0-7931 GCA_964553035.1 uncultured Lentisphaerales bacterium
GCCGCTGAGGCGATTGCAATGCGCGAAGTTGTCAACCTACGCTTTTAGGTTGAAGGCAAATTCCATCTCGAAAAAATCCCACACACTTCCCGGAAGCGCTAGAAAATGAGATTGGAACAGCAATCATAGAATGCGCAATCGAAGTCCATCGCGAATTGGGTCCAGGTTTGCTTGAGACCGTGTATGAGGTGGCGTTTGGGCTATCTGCTGAATTTCGGGGAGGCTCTATTGAAAGATGGAATCGTAAGAGCGGTCAATGGACTCGAGGAAAATCTCTGCGCCCCAGCGTCTCTGCGCGAGAAAAAAATGTCGAGCGACCGATGGGTGCGCACATGGCGGCGAAGCCGCACCATCAGACTGGGCCAGCCTAAGCATCGATCGATTACGAACGCGGTAATATCATCAAACCTTTACCGTAATGATATCCATTCCGGACGGTTCAAAGGGAAAGTTATTAGTCATTCAGCCACTAGTGACCGCTTCGTGGTTAAAATCTTTAACGCAAGGGGCGCAAAATGGATGGATTACACCACAGAGGCGCGGCGCTTTTTGTGTTTTTTGTGGCTAAGAAACACTCGGCGGAGCTGCAAGGGCGAGAGAAGGGAGAAGGGCGTAAGGCGTAGGGCGTAGTTTCCGCCGGGGCTCTGCCCCAGACCCCGTTTATTACTGGCTGAGTGGCAAGTGTCTCTTCTAGCGACTAGCAACTTCTCCTGCGACTCGCAACTTCTCCCGCCACGCACGCAAAGCTTCTGGCACTTCCGGTATCGGAGCATACTCAATCCGACAACATCCCGACTCCAGCGTTATCCGCAGATCCTGATCCGTGCAGGTTTGACATTCCTTCCCCTGCAAACCCTCGATAACCAAACTGCCGGGAGTCGGCTGCGTGATGCGAACATTCGATGTCCCTCGGTCAGCCGTGAAGAGTGTCGCTAGGCAACACGTCTGGGCTTCCTCAAGGGAGGGCAGACGGAACACCAGCTTCGCCAACGGGAAGGTGGCATACGGATAACTACCGTCTCCGAGGACGCGCTTCCAATCGGCAGATTGATCTCCAGGCAAAATCCCGAGTGGCCAGCCTGATGGACTGGCAACTTCAAGGAAGACCCCTTGCTGTTCCAGCCGAACTCCCACTGCGGAGGCTGCTGGCTTGCCGAGGCAGTTCCACTCAATATGAGCACTTTCCAGACCCGGTCGCCTCACCTGTAGGCGGTCAAGCACCAACAAGGAACCTCCGGATAGCACGATTAGCGTACGAAACCAATCAACACCGCCGTAATCTAACTGCGCACCGGTGAACCACAACAAGTCACCTTGGTGTCCACGCTGAAGCGCCGCGTTCATAGTCAGTCCTTTGACGACTTGACCGCCGCGCTTCAAAACGAGCATGTTGTGATCGACAGGTCCCAGTTCGCGCGATGAAAAAGCTTTGCCGGCGTTTGTGATTCCGATACGCTTTCCGTATCCGTTCGATACAATCCAGTGCCGTCCCATGTGGTTCATCCGGACGATGCCATTCGTTTCCTGGTGGGCATGTGAAACCTGACCTCCAACGCCCTCCAGCAACAAATACTGATCTTCATCCGTCCAACCCGTCCTAAAAGCGAGCTTGTCGAAAGCGAGCTCTGCAGGGAATCCAGGCGCAGTCTCGGTAAGGAATGTTGGATCAAGGGGCACATGCTCCCAATCGCCTACAACAGGCTGCGCAGCGACCTGCGGCCGACGGATGCCCGGATGATCAAGGAACGAACCCGGCACATCAATCGGGTTGCGTGCGAACCCCTCGGCGGCGAACCAGCGCACAAGCCCGCCTTCATACAAGGCCAGCATCTGCGCTGACACGGAACCAGCCGGGCTCAAGGACACCCCTGTATCGCCGTAATCAACAGGGCGGAAGAAGTTATCGGTGGTGACAATCTGCCGCTCAACCATAGCCTGAAAGCACCCCGGAGCGAAAGGGGTTAACCCCAAGCCTTTGTAAAGGCTATAAGCGGCGGCATGTTCGAAAACGAATGGCTCGTAAGAACGAGAGTTTTCGCACTGTTTACTCCGTTTCCATAAGCTTCCGCTGAAGATAGCATGCGAATACTCGCACCACTCAGACAGATAAGGCAAATTGAATCGGCTAAAATAATCGGCTGCATAGAGCAGCGAAAGCGCAGGAAAAGTCTGGTGGTTGTGGCGGGAGTCACCCTTGTTATCCCGATCTGGCGGCCAGAACTTAACGGAATGTTCGTAAACGGAGCGCGCGGAGGCCAGCAACACGTTAACGAGAATCAGACGATCTTCATCGGTAAAAATGGATTCGTGCTCCAAACGGGCAAAGTTCAAAACAAGCAGTCCTAGACGGAAGTCTAGGTCAGCCGGATAACAGGCACCGCCGGGGAACTTTAAATAATAATCCGTCAGACGAAACAGCAAGGCACGGAACAATTGCAACGCGCGTGGATCGGCAGAAAGCTGGTAATAGCGCGCGGCTTCGTTGGCAATATCAACTGGTGCCACATTGTAAAAGCCTTTCTCAAAACCGCCGCAGTCAAAACCCGCCGCCAGTAAGTCGGCGAGTGCCTCCGGTTCTTCCGGCGCTGTGCCCTTCTGTCCCTGAAACTGAACAATTCGCGCTGGGAGCAAATCGACAAACGCTTTCCAAGACGGAAAGCGTGCAGCCATCGCACGGCTCGGCTGGATACGGTGAACGTGGGCTAAGCGCAATTCCCCGTCTTGCAAGGCTATGCCTGCGAGCAAAACTTCAAGAACTTCCACGTGATGCTCCGCCGCCGCAGCGATCTGGAGCACGGCATGTCCCGAAGCGTGAAGCCCACAATGGGTCGTCACCACCCAGCCATCATCGCCTGGAATCTCGGCATCGACAAACAGGGTACGCCCGCGCAACGCGAGTTCGAGCGCCAACTGATTCTGGTGCGAACCGCCAAAGACAATCAAATCGCGCGTTTCGAGTGCGTCGAAGGTAAGCACCGACTCGTCGACGATCGGCAAGGATACGCCAAATCGTCTTTCAACCGCCGCAACCCACTCCTTTGCCAATGCTCCTAGCGAGGTCTTGCCCGCTGGCACGACGACCGTCGCCAATGCCTCTTGCCCTTTAGCAAGCACGAGATCCGCCCGCCGCGGCACCGGTGCTTCAATCTCGATACTCGGGAAAAGCCAGAGTCCACTTGACGGACGATACAGACGTCGATCAAGCTCCTTTCGCAAACCATCGATTCCCCAGTGGTGCAGGGCATCAGCATAAACACGCGGCAGGTCGACAACCGAAGGTATAAACCACCCCCACCCTTCTTCTTCACTATGCAGCCGAAAAGAATATCCACGTTTTTTTAATACTTCTAACAATGCCATGGTTCACCCCTCTATAGGATTAATTGAATCGTCGGAACCGGCCACAGAAAGGTGCCGGATAAGAGTCTCTGCGTCGAAAACAAATCCGTAAGACCTCGCAACTCGCCACAACGCAACTTCTTTGCCCCATTCGTGTCGGGCCGTCTCTTTGTTCTCGACAGCGGTTACGGCTTGGCGGATGGCTGAACACATGAAGCCGCGTCTGCTCATCTCCACCATACCCCCAGGGGACATCATCAAACACTCATTGATCGCAAACCCAGCATACAGCAAATGGTTGACACCGTCTGCTTGGCACAGTGCTGTCAATTGACTCGTCGTTGCCGCAACACCTTCGTCCCCTTGCGGCTCTGCCTCGCATGGGAATCGAAGCTTCTGGAATCCGCGCTCAATATCTTTCTTATTGTGTGTTCCGAGATGCCCATGAGCCTGCTTGAACGCCACCAATTGTTCGAGCCCTGGATCTGATGGCGCACGAGGCGGCTGAACGAGTACCGGTTCGGTCGGGGTCAAGGCCACCGCTCGTTGGTATCCCGGATAATTTTGGCAATAGTACGATCCGCTGGTAACATGATACAAGCGCAAGCGAGAGGCGCGTACCGCCGTCAGCAACGGTGGGAAAACGTTTTTCAGGATAACATCCGCTCGTGGAAAAAATTCGACAACTCGATGCCAACCCGGGTAGCGCTCCCGAGTCCCTGAATCCCAAGCGTGCATGACGACCACAGCCGTCCGCTCAGGGATCATCTCGATCTCCGTCGTCTTCCAACCGCCAAATCCCTCAGCGGGCACTTCTCGAGAAAAGTCCGCATCAAACTGCTGGTAATAGTGCGCTGGGAGTTTCATTTAGAGCTCTGAAGACAAGAGGTCGATAAGGGCTTGTCGCTCCTTTTGGATTTCATTGATCTGGACTTGAGAAGCCCCATGGCGTTCTGCACGATCATACGCGTCGATGGCTTTGACACGCTCTCCAGACATCGCCAGGAGCCGAGCATACTCGATTCCAAATCTAACAGTCCAGTAATCAGGTTCGCGACTATCAAACACTGGCTTTTCGGCATCGAGCACCGCAAACGCCTCAGAGAAGTTGCCTGCCCCTGCCAGGTATCTCACATAAGCAAACAGGCACTCGTTACGCCCCGCAAGAAACACAGGTTTGGACAGGCATAGGCGATAAAGCTCGATCTCCTTATCCGTTTCTCCGCGTTCACGGTGTAGATCCGCTGCGTACTTGCAGGACCAAATCCACTCCCCGATTCCACCACCCGGAGCTTCAATGGCGCGATGAAAGGCCGCAAGCGCACGATCCGTGTCTCCGCTCTTCTGATACAGGAGACCAATTCTTCGAAAAGCATCCGATTGAGCTTCAATGGGAAAGGACTCAGGAGGCGTTTTCTTGAGAAGAGCAAGCGCATCCTCATCGCGACCGGCATCGAGTAAGATCGTGAATCGCAAAAAGGAGCTCCACGCTTTGTCGCTGATCTGATCTGCGTAAGCTAGGGCCTTTTCCGGACTTTTCAGGTACTTCAACGAAATGTCAACTGCCGAGCGCAAAAATTGCACTTGTTCGCCGGGATTGGCAGCCGCAAGCGTCTCGAGAGCGATCAAGGCCTCATCATAGCGCTTTTCCTTTTCTAGCCTTCGCCAGTCTTGGGCATGACCCACAAGCGTCAATGCAATCAGCGCAATACAGATTTTCGATTTTTGAAAATCTTTCATAAGGGGTCCCCCCAATCCATAAGTTAGCGGAAGTGAATGCGGCCCATCGAGGCATCACCGGGAATCTGCGACATATTCAGAATGCCATTCCAAACCTGGTGTTCGCTGGTGGCCTTTCCGTTTTCGTCTGTGTAACGATGCACACGTCCGAAATTGGCGATCCACTCGGTGCCAGACTTCGGTACTTCGGCTCCGAGTGTTTTAAAGGGGAACTCGGCTTGCGTGATCCACTCTCCAGTTTCTGGTAGCATCCGGAACGTATACGGCCAATCACCGTTCCAGGATTCGTCGTTCCATCCGAAGCGTGGATGGGTGGAATCGCGGATAAAACCGTGCTGGGCATCATTGAAGGATCCTTCAACGGGCTCGTAGGTAAAGTAATAATAGCGACTCTTATCGCCTTCCGGAGAGAGGTTAACGACAATGCACTCTTGTTCCCAAAGGTTCGCGTCACGTCCGCGATTGACGAATTTCATCATGTCGGCAGGCAAGGTGCCGCGGGTACGCAGGTACAGCGCTTGGTCATCGTAAAGCAACTGGAAGGACGTCTGGGTACGTAGTGATCCCTTAGAAAAGCGCTGTGACTCGGCGAAGGGAGTTTCCGGAACCGCTTTCCAGAGCGGCGAATCAAGCGTCGGCTTTGAAGTCGCACGGGTGACATCCAACTCCTTATCCTTCAGATCTGCGATGCCTTCGCTACGAATTTTCTCCACGTCCCAATTGAATGGGGCACGGTCAAGAGCACCGCCGGAGAGTTGCAGGCGTTTGCGATTGTCATCGTTCTTGCCAGCCACCGCATCGATCTGCGCATTACGGGCGTCGAGTGCGGCAAGGAGGCGTCCCAACGAAGCAGCGTCCCCATCCTTCAAATAGCTGCGATAGTCTTGAATGACAAATGCAATATGTTTGAGGTGATCAAAGTCTTGACGTAAGCTGGCAAGACGCCCTTGAACGCGCGGTGTTGTGGCCATCTTTTCAGCAGTAGTCAGCGACCTTTCCAGCTCGAGGATGAAGTCCACGGGCCAGAAGGCACCCAAGATAAAGAACGAATCACAACCGACGGGTGCCGAATCCATGTAGCTGGCAAACTTGCGGCGCGCGTCAACGCGAAACTCAAGCGTTTCGAAGAACTTACGCATCGGCGCGGCAGCTTCGAGATAAGCGGCTTCAATATACTCGTTGAAGAGCTCGTAGGCGGTTTTAAGATTCGGATCGATGCCGAGGCGATAGTACGTATAAATAGCAGGTCCATCGAGATTCAAAATGCCACCGACCATCGGCTGCGTGTCAACGTTCAAAATTCTCACGTTGTTCTTAACAAAACGTTCCATGTCAACTTTGAAAGACTGAGCCGTGGTCAGCGGCGTCCTTCCAAAAGCACGGGTACCGTTGAAGGGGTAGTAATAGACGGCGTAACCGGCGGGAACCTTGATTTTGCTCCACGCTTCAAAGCTCGCTTCGCTACTGTTCGCCATGTGGATGATCGTGTTAGTCGGGAAGCTGTCGAAGGTGGTCGGCGGGCGAGTAGCGGGCCCGTAAGCGATGACCATAAGCTTTTTACCGGGACGATCCTTGAGAAGGCGTTCGGCCATATCGCGATGCATGATCCAGAGCTTCTCACCCCAAGCCCGGTCGTTCAGGTAATTGATGCCGTCGAGCGGTGTCGTGGTCGGCTCGACCCCATAGAGCGTGCGGCATTTCTCGCACTGACAGGGCGAGTAGCCATCCGGTTGTCCGTCTGCTACAATGTCGTAACCTTCGTCAAACATACGCAGAAAATCCTGGTAAAGGAGTTCGCGCACATCCGGGTTTGAAAAGCAAACCTGGATGTAGTGATTCCTGCCTTGTTCCGGCATGCGAAGGCCGTTATGCAGGGCAAAATATTCTGGGTGCGTCTCGGCGTATTTTTCGTACGTGATGACGTTGATGACATGATGCGATGAGCCACCAATCCGACGCCAGGAATCGGCATGTTGAAGCTGATAAAAATAGATATCACTTTGCACGCTGGCCCAAAGCATGTGCTCGCGAAGCCAAGGCTCTTGACGAGTATTGAGATCGTCTGGAACGTACAGAATACGTTTCTGAAGAAATTCTGTTCCTGCCTCTCCCCTTTCAGGCTGGAGGTAGCGTGCACCTGCGTACCGGTAGAGAAATTCACCGACACTGAAGAGGGTACCTTGCTCGATTTTCAATCCTCGGCGCGAAAGCGGTTCATCCGAATCGCGTCCCGTGACGATCAGGTCTTTGCCGACCGCCTTATGAACAAACGTAGCACCCTGTAGACTGGAGACATCAACTCCGTGAGCCTTGGCGAAGGTGGTGGCACCGAGATAAATACCGTGACGCTCGGGATCTTTTTCGGACTCTTTGGCAATTGGCAGATCTATTCCCTGCGCGGCAAACGCTGTGCGCATGAGGTTTGCGGCGGCCTTCACGCTAGTTTCAAGTCGCACGTCGGGAATGGAATCTGGCAGGATAATCTGATGGCGGGTTTGGCCATTGATACCAAGAATCAAGTCTCCGCCACGAAGTGGCACGACTAAGGCGGTGAAGAGAAATGTGAAAAGAGCAAAACGTTGTGAGCGAGTCATAGTATTTTCTCCGATGTTAACTCGGCATGGCAAGCAATTGATCGCGCAAAAGAATTCTTCACCCGTGTACGAATTCCCTAATGAATTGACTTCGCCGGAATTACATTGAAAAGAAGAGTAGCATTGCCTCTCACAAAGCGCAAGTGAAAACCGGATTAACGACGTAATCGGTCAGGCACAGGGGGCTGTGCCTGACCGATTAGAGTTGCTAGTCGCTAGTTGCTAGTCGCTAGTACTGTCCTGCGAAAGAGCCGACAG